>JAUWBF010000064.1 GCA_030601755.1 Verrucomicrobiota bacterium
AAGGTCCGCACCGTCGCCATCCCGCTGACTTGTCAGCTCCGCCACAACACCGGCGTCCATCCCGGCTATTTCCTGCGCACGATCCTCGAGCTGATCACCGACGAGGGCATCGTCGGCCTCGGCGAGGTCGGCGGCGGCGACCAGCGCGGCGCGCTGCTCAAACTCAAGCCCCGCATCGTCGGCTGCGATCCGTTTCACCTGGAGACGATCAAGCTCAAGGTCCTGCGCTCGATCTACTACCTGTCCAACGCCCGCCTCTACGCGGCCATCGAGATGGCCTGCCTCGACATCCAGGGCAAGGCGACGAACCGCTCCGTCTCGGACCTGCTCGGCGGCTCCGTGCGCGACGCCGTGCCCATGATCGCGTATTTGTTTTGGCGATACGACCGGCCCGACGGCCGGGATGACGAGCGCGCCGAGGACCTCGCCGACTGGTGCGTCGAGCTGCACGAGACCCTCGGCGTGAAGAGCATGAAGCTGAAGGCTGGCGTCATGGACCCGATGGAGGAGGCCCGCGTGCTCGAGCTCTGCCGCGAGCGCCTCGGGCCGTCCTTTGGCCTGCGCATCGACCCCAACGGCGTCTGGTCCGTGCCCACCGCCGTGCGCGTCGGCAAACGCCTCGAGCCGCTCGGCATCGAGTATTTCGAGGACCCCTCCTGGGGCCTCAACGGCAACGCCGAGGTCCGCAAACAGATCCGCATCCCCGTCGCGACCAACATGTATCCGGCCCGCTTCGACGACCTCGCGCCGGCCATCAAGCTCGGCTCGGTCGACATCGTGCTCACCGACATCCACTACTGGGAAGGCCCCCGCGGCGTGAAGGACCTCGCCGCCGTCTGCCGCACCTTCAACCTCGGCGTCGCCATGCACTCCGGCGCGGAGTTCGGCATCGAGCTGGCCGCCATGCTGCACACCGCCAGCACCATCCCCGAGATGACCTTCGCCGGCGACGCGCACTATCACTACCTCACCGACGACATCATCGAGGGCGGCCTCATGAAATACACGGACGGCTGCCTACCCGTGCCCAAGGGCCCCGGCTTGGGCGTCACGCTCGACGAGGACAAGATGGCCAAATACGAGCGCGAGTTCGAAAAACGCGGCGACTACTACGCCCGTTTCCACCAGGACCCGAAACGCCCCGACTGGTATCCCGTCGTCGGCGGCGTCTGACGCCGGCGGCCCCGCCGTCACGCCCCCCACCACCACCCGCAGCTCCTCACCTCCATGCCATCCTTCGGTCCGTTACCCCTTCGCGCCGGCGTGCGGCTCGCGCCGCTGCTGCTCGTCGCCGTCGCCGCGCAGGCCGACGTCACCCTGCCCGCCGTCCTCTCCACGCACGCGGTCCTGCAACGGACCACCGCCACGCCCGTCTGGGGCCGGGCGAACCCCGGCGAGGACGTCACCGTGTCGCTGGGCGAGGCCCGCGCCTCCGCCACGACCGGCGCCGACGGACGCTGGCGGGTGGCGCTCGATCTGTCCGGGAGCGCGGTCGGGCCGCTGGATCTGGTCGTCAAGGGCGACAACACCCTCGTTGTGCGCGACGTCGTGGTGGGCGAGGTCTGGCTGGCGTCGGGGCAGTCGAACATGGAGTGGACGGTCCGCAACACCACCGGGGGGGCCGAGGTCGTCGCCGCGTCCGCCAACCCCCTCATCCGCCAGTTTCTGGTGAAGAAAAACACCTCCCCGACCCCGCTGGAGGACGTCGAGGGCGAGTGGATGGTCGCCGGCCCCGCGACGACGAGTCGTTTCTCCGCCACCGGCTATTTTTTCGCACAGGCCATTCATCGGGCCACCGGGGCGGCGGTCGGGCTGCTCAACGCCAGTTGGGGCGGCACCAACATCGAGGGCTGGACCAGCCCGGAGGGCCTCGCCCGGTTGCCGGAGCTGAAGGCCTCCGCCGACCGCTATCAAGCCGAGGAGCAGTCCTTCCCCCGGCTCGTCGACACCTTTGTCCGCGAACAGGCCGCCTGGGCCGCGGCCAACGGACGTGGCGACGCGGCGTCGTCCGCGCCGGCCGACGCCGCGTCCCTCCCCGACCGGCTCGACTGGCGGCCGGCCCGGCTGCCCGCCCCCGCGGGCGAGGATCCGGCGGCCGGCGGCGGCGTGGCCTGGTGGCGGCGCACCGTCGAGGTCCCCGCCGGCAACGCCGGGCTCCAGCAGGCGCTGGAAGTCGGCCGCATCGACGGCTTCCATACCGTGTATTTCAACGGCGAGAAGGTCGCCGAGGTCACCCCCGCGACCGGGATTCCCCGGCCCGGGCCCGTCTATGTGAAAGACTCGCTCGTCAAGGCCGGCGGCAACGAGATCGTCCTGCGGATCATGAACCCCGCCGCGTCCCCGGTCGTGCGGAGCGGCCCGCCCTTTCGGTTCATCTACCGCCCACTGGCCGGCGAGTGGCAGGTCGCGGTCGAGCGCACGTTCCCGGAGCTGTCCGCCGAGGCCCGCGCCGCCATGCCCGCCGCCCCGCTCCAGCCGCTCAAGCCACGGGACATCGGCGGCTACCTCTACAACGCCATGATCCACCCGCTGACGCCCTGCGCGATCCGCGGCGTCATCTGGTATCAGGGCGAGAGCAACGGCCGGAGGGCGTTCCAGTATCGGGCCGCGTTTCCCAACCTCATCGAGGACTGGCGTGCGCGCCGGGGCGACCCCGGGCTGCCGTTCTACTTCTGCCAACTCGCCAACTTCGGGGCCAAGGGGACGTCGATCGCCGAAAACGCGACCGCCGAGCTGCGCGAGGCCCAGTCCCTGGCGCTCCGCCTGCCCGCCACCGGCCAGGCCGTGCTGATCGACGTCGGCGAGGCCGACGACATCCACCCGCGCAACAAGCGGGACGTGGGCGAGCGCCTCGCGCGTATCGCCCTGGCCAATACCTACGGACGGGGCGACGTCGCCTTTGCCGGCCCCGTCGTGGCGTCGCACCGGGTGGAGGACGGGCGGATGCGGATCGTGTTCGCCGGGGCCGTCGGCGGGCTCGTCGCCCGGCCGCTGCCGGCCACCTACGCGCCGCGCTCCACGGTGGACCGCGTGCTGCCGCTCGAGCTCCCCAGTCCCGGCAGCGAGTTGCAGGGTTTCGTGATCTGCGGCGCCGACCGGGCCTGGCGTTGGGCGCAGGCCCGCGTCGAGGGCGACACCGTCGTGGTCTGGTCCCCGGAGGTGCCGGAGCCGGTCGCGGTGCGCTACGCCTGGTCGGGCAACCCGACCTGCAATCTTTACGACGGGGCCGGCCTGCCCGCCTCGCCCTTCCGCACCGACGACTTCCCCCTCGCCACGCGTCACGAGAAATACTGACGCCGCCGGTCAGGGCTGATCGGAGAAGGTGAGCCAGAAGTCACCCGGATTGGGCGGGCCGAACCCGGCGATTTCGTCGGCAGTGTGGGTGTGGCGCATGCCGGAAGGCGAATGCACGAAGATGCCGATGACGCGCTCCCGCGGGCAGGTTCGAAGCCGACGGACAACCTCGTCCCAGCGAATTCGCCTGCCTGCCAGCCTCGCCCCCCGCACCTGATCCGAGCGCAAACGCAATCTCGGCGAACTCCGTCCCCCCGCAAAGCCCCCCGCCACCCGCAACGCCGGTAAAGTGCTATATTTTTTATAGACCCCCAACACTCCCATCAAAAAAACACCCCATACAAAGCACCGGAGCAGCTCTAAGCGCAGATTGTCGCGTCACTTCCGCCCAATAAAAATACAACACTCAATAAAGTGCTTTACAAAACAATTAAATCACCCATCACTGATGCCCGTGCCCGCGCTCGGCACCGACCGCCAAACCGCAACACCCCCAACCCAGCCACCAACATGTCGACCTCCCCCTCCCGCCAGCTGACCGCGCTTCGCGCCCTCGCCCTGGGCGCCTGCATCTCGCCCGCCATCGTCGCGACCTCCGCCCACGCCCAGACCACCGGCTTCAACCAGACCGGCGGCGGCCCCTTCGCCTACGAACTCTCCACCAACTGGGTGGACGGCGCGATCAACGGCATCTGGGACTCCTCCCTCACGCTCACATCCAACCAGACCGTCACGGTGGCCAATGGCACCGACTTCACTGACGGTCTGCAATTTCTCCATAAGGGCAGCAGGACGGTTACCCTGCGAGCCAGCGGCACGGCCGCCACCGCCAACCTGCTGGGCGACGTCATCGTGCTGGGCTCCAGCGTGACCATCGGCAGCACCAATGCCTCCAACGCCCTGAATCTCGACCTCGGTGGCGGCACCGCGACCTTGGCCGTCGCCGGTGTCGGCAGCGGCTCGGATTTCGGCAACACCCTCGACCTGCTGAACACCGTCTCCAACGGCAACCTCGTCATCGCCGGCCATGGCACATGGGGCAAAAACAACGGCGGCAGCGTGCGCCTGTCCGCCAATGGCAACACCCTGGACACCGTCACCCTGCTCGGCGCCCAGCTCAACGTCTCCGGCGCCAACAACTCCACCAGCCAGAACGTCACCACCATCTCCGACCTCGTCGCCTCGCAAGGCCCCGGCATCCTCCTGCTGACCGCCAACGCCTCCCAGAACAACCTGATCCAAGTCGACAATTTCACCCGCGAGGCCGGCTCCTCCCTGCTCATCCGCGGCGCCAACCTCGGCACCTCGACCGCCGCATCCGCCACCGCCGGGACCAACAACCTCGTCATCACCAACGCCCCCGTGCTCGTCGGCGGCACTGGCGCCAACGGCACCGACCTCGGCATCCTCGTCGGCGTCTACGGCGACGCCTCCTCCTCCGGCAAGGGCACCGGCCTGATGACCTACGACGCCGCCAACGGCGTGCGCCTGCTCGACACCACCACCGAATACACCGCCGCCATCGCCGACGGCCAGACCCAGCTCGACAACGTCCGCCTCGTCGGCAACAGCGGCTCGGCTTTCGTCAACACCATCACCACCGACACCACGATCAACTCGCTCTCGTTCGCCACCACCACCGCCGGCTCGACCCTCACCGTCGACGGCACCGGCAAGCTGATCCTCAACAGCGGCGTCATCTTCGCCCGGCAAGACGTCAACAACTACACATCCACCGCCGACGTCCAGACCCTCTCGGTCGCCACCCTCGACTTCGCCGGCCGCGAAGGCGTGATCACCAGCGTCTCCAACATCCAGAACCTCGGCCACCTCGGCGCCCTCACCATCGACAGCGCCCTCACCAACGCCACCGGCATCACCAAGAACGGCTCCGGCGCGCTCAACCTCGGCGGCTCCGCGGTCAACACCTACACCGGCGCCTTCACCGTCAACGACGGCTCCGTGCGCCTCGGTCGCACCTCGACCAACAACACCATCACCGGCGACCTCGTCGTCAACGGCGGCACCGCCATGTGGGCCGCCAGCAACCAGATCGCCGACACCGGCGACATCACCATCAACAACAACGGCTACGTCCAGTTCTCCGACCGCAACTTCGGCAGCGCCTTCAACGAGACCTTC
The DNA here is from genome assembly GCA_030601755.1 of Verrucomicrobiota bacterium. GTDB lineage: Bacteria > Verrucomicrobiota > Verrucomicrobiia > Opitutales > Opitutaceae > JAUWBF01. The sequence continues at coordinate 5,437 of JAUWBF010000064.1, forward strand.
CGCAACCTCACCATCAACGGCGGCGAGTTCCGCGGAGGCTACACCGACCGGAACAACACCGTGTCGATGCAGAACGCCACCGTCGCCGGCGGCCTCTTCAGCCACATGTCCGGCAGCCTCGTCCAGATCGCCGACACCCTCCACCTCTCCGGCGGCTCCTACGTGCTCGCCCGCTCCTCCGCCACCGGCTCCGCCACCAGCGTCCTGGAAGTCGGCGACATCGCCATCAGCAACACCGCCGCCGGCGCCTACACCGCCCTCACCCTCACCGCCGACGCCAGCCGCAAGGGTGCGCTGGTCAAGCTCTCCGGCGACCTCACCTTCACCGGCAACGGCACCAACGCCAACACCGCCCGCATCGCCTCCACCGACACCGCCCTCGCCAACCAGGCGATGATCGCCCTCGAAGGCGCCCGCACCTTCTCCATCGGCGACGGTGCCGCCGCCATCGACCTGGAAATCTCCGCCGTGCTCGCCGACGGCTCCACCGCGGGCGGCCTGGTCAAGACCGGCGCCGGCGCCCTCCGCCTCGCCGTCGCCAACACCTACACCGGCGTCACCACCCTCCAGCAGGGCGAGCTCATCCTCGGCACGGCCAACGCCCTCGCCTCCTCCTCGCTCCTGCTCGAAGGCGGCGTGCTCGACGTCGACGGCCACGACCAGACCTTCGGCGCCGTGACCCTCGCCGGCAACACCACCATCGACCTCGGCGTCGGCGACGTCAGCCTGCTCTTCGGCGACAGCCACGCGCTCGCCTGGTCCGACTCCGTCTCGCTCGGCTTCATCAACGTCGACGCCGCCGACTCCATCCGCTTCGGCACGGACTCCGGAGGCCTCACCGCCCAGCAACTCGCCAAGATCACCATCAACGGACAGTCCGTGCAGATCGGCGGCGACGGCCTGCTCGCCATCGCCCCCATCCCCGAGCCCGCCAGCGCCGCCCTCGTCGGTTCCGCCGGAGTCCTGCTCCTCGTCGGAGCCTCCCGCCGCCGTCGCGCCTGACCCCGACCGACCGCCCAGCGCCCTCCCGGCGCTCAAGACCCGTCCCAAACGGTCGCTAACAAGCGACCTGACCGCGACCCCGCGCCGGTGATACGGCGCGGGGTTTGCCCCGACCGCGTCCGCCCCCTCCTCCCCGCCATGCCCCGAACCGCCTCCCTAGCCCCCCGGCCCCGGCGCACTCCGCCCCGCGGCGCGCGCGGCTTCGCGCTGTTGATCACGATCACGCTGGTGGCGTTCCTCGTGTTGGTGCTGGTGGCCCTGGCGACGCTGACGCGCGTGGAGACGCAGGTCGCGAGCAACAGCCAACGACAGGAACAGGCCCGGCAAAACGCCCTCGCCGCGCTCAACATCGCGCTCGGCGAACTGCAAAAATACGCCGGCCCCGACCAACGCTCCACCGCCACCGCCGACATCGTCTCCGGTAACGACGGCACCAGGAGCTGGACCGGCGTCTGGGGCAACGCCGCCAACCCGCAAACCTCCGCCGCCAGCGCCCCGGTGCTGCTGCAATGGTTGGTCAGCGGCAATCATGGCACCGCCTTCTCCCCCGACGCCGCCGTCGCCGCCACCACCGACGCCTTTGGACAAATCCTTGCCGCGCCCCCCGCCCACGCCCACGTCCCCACCGCCGTCACCGGCTTGGCCGCCGGACAATCGCCGCTCTCGCCCCTCAAGATCGACGGTGAGGACGCCGCGCTGCTCGTCGGTCCCGGCTCCGCCGGCGACATCGACACCACCGGCTACGTGGCCGCGCCGCTGGTCGACATCACGGCCTCCCCCGGCGACGTCCCCGGCCAGGACGCGTCCGGACCGGACGTCACCGTCGGCCGCTACGCCTATTGGATCGGGGACGAGTCCGTGAAAGCCCGCCTCGACGCCGTCGACCCCTACGTCACCCCCACCGCCGCCATGGACGCCGGCGGCACCAAACCCGCCCCGGCCTCGCCCCTCCGGCTCATGGCCCCGCAACGCCTCGGCATCGAACGCGTGGACGGCTTCGGCCAATACCCCGCCAACGACCTGAAGCTGCGCAACCTGTTGACCGCAGGCCAGGCCGATCTCCTCGTGCCCGGCCTCACCCCGCAGGCACGCAAGGCCGCCTTTCACGACCTCACCACCGCGTCGCGCTCTGTGCTCGCCGACCAGCTGCGCGGCGGGCTCAAGCGCGACCTCACGCACGCCTTCGCCCGCGACGACCTCGACGAGTATCGCGCGGTCATCCGCGACCCCTGGCGCACGCTCTCCACCGACAAGCCCAACCCCCTGCTCTCCGGCGCCCTCGCCCCCGGCGCGTCCGACGTCACCCTCGCGGAGGCCACCCTGCTCGACGACCAAGGCCCCACCTGGGAACAGTTGCGCGACCACGCCCGCCTCGGGGCGGAGATCGACGCGTCCGGCCGCATCGCCCCCCGTATCCAAACCGGCACGACACAGGGCGTGTGGCCGATCCTCGTCCAGGCCCGTCTCGGCTTCCCCGGCGGCAAGACCGTCGACGGCAGCACGACCGACCATCAGCGCTTCGTCTTCCGCGTCAGCCCCGTCTTCGTGCTGGCCAACCCCCACAACGTCGCCATCGCCGCCTCCAAATACCGGGTGCGCGCCGTGTTCGACACCTCGGGCGGAGGCTTCGGCGTCTATCTCGCGAGCAAGGTCAACGAGACCGTGCGCACCCCGATCTGGCGCAAGACCCTGCGGGAGCTGTTCGACGGCCAGGTCTACGAACTCAATTGCCCCGAGCTCGCCCCCGGCGAGGCCCGCCTGTTCACGCTCGCGCAGGACGAGCCCTGGGCGTCCAAGAAGGTCTACCAGTTCGATCCCGAATGGGCACAGACCATCATCACCCTCGACGACCCCTCCATCGGCACCGAGGTCACCGACGCCGAGATCATGGCCGAGGGCCTCGCCGCCGCCTTCTCCGACAACGGCATCCAGGACTCCTGGCGCGACAACGGCACGCTCAGCAGCGTCGGCGCGACCGACGGCTCCATGACCTGGGTCCTCTCCGACGGGAACGACCGCATCTACCAACGCATCAGCCTGCTCGCCCGCGGCTCCGGAGCGTCGGTCTACGACGGCGGCTTTCGCGTGCCCACCGCCGACCCCGCCGACGACCCCCAGATCAACGGCTACCTCATGCTGAAGCTCTCCGACACCGGCAACTTCACCGCCAACGGGAGCGACTACACGGAACTCTCCCCGGTCCACCTCTACCCCTACTACGCGCTGGCCAATCTCCGCGCCCCGCTGATTGCCCGCACCGGCTGGTTTCAAAGCCGTCATTCACCCTCCGTCTACGGAGCGGTTTCCTACGAACACTCCTTCCAAAAAAGCGCCAACGACCTGCGCTTCCGCAGCTGGTTTCGCTTCGGCTCCAGCGACCCCTTCACCGAGGCCAAGGTCGAGTGGCAGGGCGTGCGCCGCGACAGCAGCCTCGGCACCAGCTCGACCTCCCTCCCGCAGGCCCTCATGCGATGGCCCATGGCCGACATCCCCCGCGCCCCCGACGGCAAAGTCTCCGGCCTCGTTTCCCTCGGGCAACTCCAGCACTTCAACGCCGGCGGCTTCAACGACGGCCAGATCTTCCCGACCGCCGCCGAGTTGATCGACACCCCGACCGTGCGCCCCTCCGTCAACAGCACCTGGCGTCCCCGCCACGTCGCCCCGCCCAACCCCATCGGCAACTCCCGGGCCACCCCCTACGTCCGCCGCGACCTCGTGCGCAACCGCCTCTCCTCCGAGCCCTACTACGACCAGAGCTACCTGCTCAACCGCCAGCTCTTCGACGGCTACTTCTTCTCCACCTACCCGCAGGACACCGGGCGGACCGTCGACCTGGGCGTGCATCGGCTCGCCAACTCCGCGCTCCACCCCTTCCGCCCGGAAATCGCCGCCAACGACACCTCCGCCTACCGCGGGCACGACGCGACGTTCGATCCCAACAACGTCTTCCTGCCCGCCCGCAACCTGCTTCTGCAAGGCGGCTTCAACGTCAACTCCACCTCCGTCGCCGCCTGGCGCGCCCTCCTCGGCTCGCTCGCCGGCACCACCCTCAACGGTGAGACCGGGCTCACCGGCCCCTTCCCCCGCTCCATTCGCCAGGCCGGGGGCTCCGCCTCGGCCGACGACGGTGTCTCGTTCAACTACTGGAACGGCTTCCGCGACCTCTCGCCCGCCCAGATCGACACCCTCGCCGAGCAAATCGTCACCCAGATCCGCCAACGCGGCCCCGCCGTCGGCCTCGCCGACTTCATCAACCGCAAACTCGTCGCCGATACCGCCGCCGACGCCGCCCTCGGTCTCGCCGGCCCCCTCCAGGCCGCCATCGACGCCGCCGGCCTCAACGACAACGTCGCCAAGGAGATCCAGAACTGGAACGCCGAGCCCATCGACCTCACCACCCCGGACTCCGGCCACCCGCTCTACGCCCACCCCGCGCACCTGCCGCGCTCCCCGCTCGAAGGCGCCGCTGGCTGGCTCTCCCAGGCCGACCTGGTGCAGGCCCTCACCCCGCTCATGACCGCCCGCGGTGACACCTTCCGCATCCGCGCCTACGGCGAATCCCGCAACCCCGCGACGGACGACATCAACGGCCGCGCCTGGTGCGAAGCCATCGTGCAACGCTTCCCCGACTACGTCGCCCCCACGGCCAACGACGCCATCGAGCACGGTCCCGCCCTCTCCCCCGAAAACCGCCGCTTCGGCCGCAAGTTTGTCGTGATCGGCTTCCGCTGGCTGCAACCCGACGAGATCTGACCCGACACCGCCACCATGCCGCCCGCCCTTTCATCACTGCGCATCGCCGTCCTGCTGACCGCCCTCCTGCCGGCCGCTCCCGCCGCCGTCCACGCGGCCGAGCAGCGCGCCCAGACCCACGTCCGCTTCATGGCTTGGGAAAACGAACAGACCGGCCTCCACCTCGCCGTCGGCCCCCAGACCCACGTCCCCCTCAGCGTGCCCGCCTACGAGTTCGGCCCGCCCGTCAGCCTGCCCGCCGGCTCCCCGCTGCGGATCACCCAGCTGGTGGACGGCCCCGAGGGACCGCGCCACGAGACGGTCGCCGAGGCCAGCCTGCCGCCGGACTGCCGCGACGCCGACGCCTACCTCGTCCGCCAGGCCGACCAAGGCCCCCTGCGCAGCTACCGGCTGATCGCCATGCCCAACGACCCCGCGACCTTCGCCCCCGGCCAAGTGCGCGTGTTCAACTTCACCCCCTACCCCGCCGCGCTCCGCATCGGCGAGGAATCCACCCGGCTCGCGCCCCTCGAATGGCGCCTCTTCCCCGGCAACCCCGACCGCAAGCACCGGGTCTTGCTGCTGGCCTCCCTGCAAACCGCGGACGGCGTCTGGACCCACCCCGTCCGCGACATGGTGACCCTCCGCGAGAACTACCGGGGCACGTTCACCCTCATGCACACCCGCCGCTCCCTCGACCCCGAGGCGCCCGACTCCCTGCGGGACACCCCGCGCATGCTCACCCGCGGCGAGAGCGAATACCTGCATCCCTCCCCCGCCGCCCCTATCGCCGGCAAATTTCGCTGACCAGCTGCCCGGTCGACGCCACAACCTTGGCACGTATGGCACCGCTTTTGTCTCCATTGACCGCCCCGCCCCTCGTCACCGCCGACTCCCCCGAGGCCCGGCCCGACCTGGCCGACCTGCCCTACGACCTCTTCCCCTCCCCCGACGACTACACCCGCGAACGCCGTCGGCTGGACCTCTACCTCCCCGCGACCCAGGCCACCGGGGCCGGCCACCCCCTGCTCCTCTGGTTTCACGGCGGCGGCCTCGAAACCGGCGACAAAAACGGCCCCGGCGAACGCGTCTTCGCCCGCCGCATGGCCGGGGCCGGCGTGATCGTCGCCCTCGCCAACTACCGGCTCTCCCCCCGCGCCACCTACCCCGCCTACCTCGACGACGCCGCCCGCGCAGTCGCCTGGACCGTCGCCCACGCCCGCGCACACGGCGCCGCCCCCGCCCGCCTGCACGTCGGCGGCGAATCCGCCGGCGCCTACCTCGCCGCCATGCTCGCCATGGACCCCCGCCACCTCGCCGCGGTCGGCGTCCACCAGGACCAAATCGCCGGCTACCTGCCCGTCAGCGGCCAGATGACCACCCATTTCACCGTCAAAAAAGAACGCGGCGGCTGGGACGGGCAATCGATTCAGGCCGACTCCGCCGCGCCCATCTACTTCACGCGCCAAAACATCCGCCCGATGCGCCTCCTCCTCGCCGAGCGGGAACTGCCCGCCCGCATCGAGGAAAACCGCTTCTTCGCCGCCGCGCTACGTGAGATCGGCCAAAACCCCCGCGTCGACTGCCACCTCATCCCCGACCGCGATCACGGCTCCATCGGCGCCAACGTCTTCGCCCCCGGCGACCTCGCCGGACACCTGTTGCTCGAATTTGTAAACATTCAGGCAAAGTAGGTTACGACAAAATTATAGTGCTTTATTGACACCCTTCGGCGATCCGGTCACGCCTAGCCCGTGGCCCGTCCCCTGCTGAAATATCAAACCGTCGAGGCAAAGCTGCGCGACCTCGTGGCCTCGCTGCCCGAAGGGGCGCGACTGCCGTCGGAGCGCGAGTTGGCCGCCGAGTTTGGCATCAATTTCCTGACCGCCCGTCGCGGCGTGCTCAAATTGGTCGAGGAAGGCATCATCCTGCGCAAGGTGGGCAGCGGCACCTTCGTCGGACCCAAGACTCCTCCGCTCCCCGCCTCCCGCCCTAGCCGGGTCCGGCTCGGCATGCTGATCCCCCAAAACAGCGACGCCTACGCGCACCGCATGATGCAGGCCATCGTCCAGGTCGCCGGCGAGATGGCCATCGAGTTTTCCTCCGCTTGGATCAACGACTACGGCACCTCCGCGTTGCGGCAGACCGAGTTTTTCCGCACCCAGGGCTGCCAAGCCTCCCTGCTGCCCTGGTTCGAGCCCAACCACGCCTCCGAAGTCTTGGAACTGGCCCGGCGCTCGTCGCTGCCGCTCAGCCATCCGCAGATCCTGTTCGATTCGGTCGACACCAACTCTTCCATCCGCAACATCCGCATCATCGTGCAGAGCCTCTGCGACTACCTGCGGCAGGCCTCGCCCGACACCCTCGGTTTCCTCGGTCCGGACGAACCCGAGAACACCTTTCTCCAGCAACGCGTCGGGGCCTTCAGCCTTTACTGCGCCAGCCACGACATCCCCCACCTCCTCGGCCTGGTCAAGGAGGGCCCGGGGACCATCAACCAGCTCGCCGAAAAATGGCGTGGGCACCGCGGCTCCCTGTCGGTCATCGCCTATGACGACGACCACGCCATGCGTTTGCTCGCCGCGATGCACCGGATCGGTCTCCGCGCGCCGACGGACTTTCGCATCGTCGGTTTCAACAACGTGCCCGGCAGCCGCCAAAGCGAGCCCCCGCTCACCACCGTCGAGCAGGACTACGAGCACATCGCCCGGCAGCTCCTCGACAACGCCATCACCCTCGCGGCCGGCGGACGCGTCAACTACGCCACCCTCTCCGACCTCAAGCTCATCATCCGCGACAGCTGCCTCGGGCGTCGACTCGTTGGCGCCAATCCCGACTTCAAGCTTCCCGGTTTGATCTGCCGGCCTGACTAGCCACCCGGTTAGCCACCTTACGGTCCCGACTAGCAATTAAACAATGGAGCGTTTTCTAACACGATGCCGACTCACCACTAACGCTTAGAGATAGTGCCCGGCACCATGCGGACACCACCTCACCTTTCCCAGACGTGGTAAGATTGAGTTAGCAAGGGCATGCCACGGCCCGCTTCATCGACACCAAACACCATGAACATCGGTCCCTGGGAGGAGCTGATCAACGATAGCGTCCCAACCGGGCCGCGACGTCGTCGCGAAGCCGGGCGATGTGCGCCAAAGCGAAAGTTGCCAAATCCAGCGACGGGTCCGCGATCAGCGGCGTGAGATCCATCGCCCAGGTGATGCCCGCGACACGGTCCGAGGCGTGCGAGGTGTGAAAGGTCGCGTTGGCGCAGCGCCGGCCCAGAGCGGCCAGATCGTAGCGTTTGCCGCCGCCGATCTGCGAATCGAAGACCTTGAGCAAATCGGCCGCCAGCTCCGGATGCCGTCCGGAGTCGAGCACGACCTTGTCCGAGTCGACCATCCAGTCCAGGTCGCGCCAGACCTCGCAGCCCAGCACACGACGCGGACGACGTTCGGCCGGCAGCGCCCGCAGCGCCTCGAGGCAGCGCCACAGCACCGCGACATGCGTGTCGTGTTTGTCCACCGGCTGGTGCAGATAGACGACCTCCGGCGAACAGCCGCCAAAGATCGCGGCCAGATCGGACGCGACGCCCGCGTGGCCGGGTTGCTTCACATCAGCGCTCGGGTGCGCGAGCTGGATTTGAATCGCATAGCGTCCCATGTCCGCGGCCTTGCGCTGCTCGAGGCGACGCACGTCCTGCATCTGCTCGCCGGTGTAGTCGGCGTAGGGCCCGATGCGCGAGGAACCCGCGCCGTTGGTGACGACCACGCCGCCAAACGCCTTGCCCGGCGTGTCGAGGCAATCGCTGATGCCCGCGTGCGCCATGATCTCGATGTCGTCCTGATGCGCCGCCACGCAAAGGTGCGTCACGGAGGCAAGCGCCTCGGCGGGATCACGGGAGTCGGGCACATGGATGTCGGCCTTGGGATGGGAGAAAATCATGGGAATGCTTTCGGTCTTCATTGAGGGGAAAGGAAATCAAACGCAAACCGGTGCGAGTCGCGGCAGGCTGGCGGCCGCCACGGCCTGACCGTGACGCCGGTCCGTCTCGGCGGGCAACAGCAGCTCGATGCCTGCAAACTCGTCGCCAAACTCCGCCAGCAGTGTCTCGCGTGCCTTTTCGCGGACCACCTGGCCACCCACGCCCGCCATCGCTCCGCCCAGCAGCAAAACATGCTCGATCTGATAAAAATCCGCGAAGTGCGCGATCGCATGACCGAGCATGACTCCGAGCGTCTCATAGACCGCCAGCGCGCGCTCGTCGCCCGCCGCCATGCACGACTGCACGGAGAGCACCCGGCGCGCGACCGGCATGCCTTCGGGAAATTGAAAGCCCGCGACCTGCGCGAGGCGCGCCAGCCCCTGCGTCGAAAAATACTGCACGCCGCAACCGCGATCACCCGACCACTCGTCGACCGGCGCGTCTCCGGCATAGTCCACCGGCACGAACGCCAGCTCGTTGAGCCACGGAGTGATGCCGCCCGCCGGCGTCACGTAGCCGCCGGCCATGCTCGTGCCCATCGAGATGCCGAGCACCGCGTTCTTTCCCAGCGACATGGAACCCGCCAGCGCAGCCACCTCGCCGTCATTGGTCACCTCGAAGGGAACCCCGCCCCAACGCTCGCGCAGCGTCGCGAACATCGTCCGGATATGTTGTTCAAAAACATCCTCGGGCACCCCGCGAAAGATGGAGCCCACGCGGACCTCGTTGTCCACATAGACACCCGCCGCGCTGCCACCGATGGCGTCGACACGGGGCAGATGCGCCGCCGCGCGCGCGATCACCTCGTGCACGCCGTCCACGTGGTATTGCGGGTCGTTCTGAAAATACGGGCACCAGGTGAACTGATCCGAGTAGACAACCGTGCCGTCGATCAATGCCGCCACCTTGCGCTCGCTGCCGCCGAGATCGAAGCCGATGCGGCAGCCGCCGACATTGCGACCGACCGCCAGACCGACCGGTTCCTCCGCAGGCAGCTCGTCCGCGGGGCAGTCGACGAAGCTCAGCGTGGCGCGATAGATCTTCCGGCCGATGAAATCATGGTCAAACGCGCGACCGCCCTCCAGCGAGTATTCATAATTCAGATACGCCGTCACGTCCGGAGCGCCCGCCACCAGCACGCGCGTGCCGCCGCGCTGCCACAGCAGAAACTTCAACGTGCGCTCCACATGGCGAAACGTCAGGGCCGCGCGCGAGTCGCCCTCGGGGAGCAGCACGCTTTTCCAACGCGAGGCGCCGCCGTCGGGCCGCACCAGCGCCAGCTCGATCACCCGCGATCCGGGAGTGGCGGCGGCAAGCGCCCGGTAGGCGCGGTTCCACAACGCGGCCGGCTGATAGCCGTCGCCAAGCGGGGCGATCACCTTCGGGTTTACGTTCAACATGACGTCGGGCGCTTGTGAATTGACCGCCATGCTCACGCGACCGTCCAGCGGGCGAAGCCCTCGATCGCCTCGTAGTCGGCGAGACCCAGCGCATCGTAGACCTCGGCCAGCGCGCGGTTCTGCTGCTCCGCCTGCTGCCAGGGCTCGCGCAGGCCGGTGGCCACCGCGGAGTGACTGCGCTGCGAACGGTGCGGGAAGATCGACTGGGTCTTGCGCGCCAGTTCACCCGGACTGAGCGGCACGGCCATGTCCACCTCCGCCGCGCCCCACGGCGTCTCGACACCGCGGTAGAGCCAGACGCGACAGTCGACGAACCACGACTCCGACGCGGCGGCGCGACAGGCGGCGGCCACCAACGCGAACGTCACCGCAGTGACCGAGGACGGGTCGTCGCGATCACCGGTCACGAAAATCTGGTGGGGCTTCACCTGCGCGAGCACGGCGGAAATCGCCTGCTGGTCATCGGCCGTCGGCTTGAACTGTCGGTAACGACCGCGCTCGTAGAACGGCAGGTCGAGGAACTTCACGTTGGCCGGATCGACACCGCAGACACGCAGCGCGGCGCGGGCCTCGCCACGACGAACCATGCCCTTGAGCTGCCTGAGTTGCGCAGAGTCGCCGGCGAACGCGGACTTCTCCAGCAGTTCCGCGCGCACGGCACGCGCCATTGCCTCGGCGGGTCCCGGCTCGCCGGCCAAGCTGCCCGCGAGATCGGAAACGAACTCGGTTGCCATCAGCGCGTCGTCGTCGGGCACCGCGAGATTTCCCGAGGTCTGGTAAACCACCGTGACTTGATGACCTTGGTCGACCAACCGACGCACCGTGCCGCCCATGCCCAGCATGTCGTGCGAAGGCTCGGGGCTGAACACCACCACGCGCTTCACGCCGGGCTCGGCGCGCTCCGGACGATGCGTGTCGTCCGCGCCGGGCTTGCCGCCCGGCCAGCCCGTGATGGTGTGCTGGAGTTCGTTAAAGATGCGGATGTTGAGATCGTAGACGGAGCCCTGTCCGGTCAGCAGGTCGGCCATGCCGTGCTCGCCGTAGTGCTCGTCGAGCAGCTTGAGCACGGGACGGCCCACGGTGCGCGACAACCACACCACCGCGCGACGCGTCATCTCGGGAGTCCACTCGACCGCGCCGACGAGCCACGGGTGACGGATGCGGGTCAGCGCCGAGGCCGCCGCGCCGTCGATGTAGAAACTGACGTTGGCGTGCCCCTGCAGGAAGCTGGCGGGCAACGAGTCGACCGGCGTTCCCTCGACCGCCTGCGCGAGCACCTCGGCCTTCGACTCGCCCCAGGCGAGCAGCACGATGCGACGCGCATCGAGAATCGTGCCGACGCCCATGGTGACGGCATGTCGGGGGACGTTGGCCTCGCCGAGAAAATCGCGGGCGGCGTCACGGCGGGTGAGCCCGTCCAGCGTGACGAGGCGCGTGCGCGAGTCGCGGGTGGAGCCGGGTTCGTTGAAACCGATGTGACCGGTGCGCCCGATGCCGAGCACCTGCAGGTCGAGCCCGCCCGCGGCGGCGATTTTCTCCTCGTAGGCGCGGCAGGCGGCGAACACGTCCCCGCGTGGCAGCGTGCCGTCGGGCAGGTTGATGTTCGCGGCCGGCAGGTCGATATGATCGAAGAGCTGGTCGTGCATGAACCGCCAGTAGCTCTCGGGGTGGTCGCGGGTCAGCCCGTAGTATTCGTCGAGGTTGAACGTCGTGACATTGGCGAACGACAGACCCTCTTCGCGATGCATGCGGATCAGCTCGCGATACAGCCGGACCGGAGTGGAGCCCGTGGCCAGGCCGAGCACGACGCCACAGCCCGACGCGGCGCGCTCGCGGATAAGGCCGGCGATCTCGTCGGCCAGGGTTTTCGACGCGCTGTCGGCGTCGGAAAAAATCACCGTCTGGATGCGCTCTCTCTGCTGGGATTCGGTCGTGTGCATGGTCTGCCTTTGGTTGGAAATTCGATGCTTCCCAGCATACTCTTTTCCCGTCATTCACTGAATAGCAGTAACGACGATGTTTTTAACAAAATCGACAAACGATACGGGCCGCGCCTTCCGCTCGCTAGCGGTCAGCACCCGTCGGCTGGACAGCCCCGACAGCCCGTTGCACGGGGATCGCCGTCCTCCGCCGCCGTTGCCGGAAAACATCATCTGCTTTCAACGCCGCTCCGGCTCGGAGCTCAACCGTCCCCACGCCGGCCGCGCCATGCACCATCGCCACGTGCTGATCGTGCCGCTGGCCGGCAAGGCCGTGGTCTGCGCCGACGATCGCGAACTGAAGCTGTCGCCGGGCAACGGCATGGTGATCCTCCCTTACCAGTATCACCACTACACCGACGCGAGCCGCCGCCTGCACTGGCTGTTCATCACCTTCGAATACGCCCAGGGACTCGCCATGGAGCCGCTGCGCAACATGGTCTTCAAGATCGACGCCAGCCTCGCCACGGAGCTCAACGCCCTCCTCCATGCGCAACGCAACCTCGCCGACCAGGGCCTGCCCGAGCTCCGGCTCGCCCTGCTGCTGTCCCGGTTGACGCCGCCGCCCGGCCGCGCGAACGAATCGGTCAAGGTCGGCCCGCGCGCCACCCTGCAGATGCAGGTCAACCACGCCTCCCAAAAACGCCGTCCCGTCGCGCCAACCATCCGCGAACTCGCCGGCGACCTCGGCATGAGCCAGAGCCATCTGCGCGCCAGCTTCCGCCAGTCGTGCGGCGTCAGCCTCGGCCGGCACATGCGCGAACGCCGCCTCGAGCGCGCCTGCGGCCTGCTGCGCATGACCCCCGCGCGCATCTCGGAGATCGCCGAGCAGTGCGGCTTCGGTTCGCTGTTCAGTTTCAGCCGGGCGTTCAAGCAGTGCTACGGGCTGTCCCCGAGCGAATACCGCGCCTCGCCGGCCGAAAAAAAGCCCACCCAAACCAACCCCCAAACCCAAGCGAAACAGAATCGCCCCGACCCCGGCCAGGCGCCAAAATTATACCTTCCCATGCAAC
>JAUWBF010000056.1 GCA_030601755.1 Verrucomicrobiota bacterium
CGCGCTCTTCGGAGCGCGGCCCCGTTGAAGCATCTGAAGTAGTTAAAACCATTTGATCGCCATCAGACTCCGCGCTCTTCGGAGCGCGGCCCCGTTGAAGCCTGCGTGTAGGTCGCCCAGCCGTCTGTTGACGAGAGACTCCGCGCTCTTCGGAGCGCGGCCCCGTTGAAGCTTTCTACATCGTTGATGCGACGCACTCCCGCTTTTCCAGACTCCGCGCTCTTCGGAGCGCGGCCCCGTTGAAGCATTTAAAAAGCCGAAAAACATCTGGACGCACTGGAGACTCCGCGCTCTTCGGAGCGCGGCCCCGTTGAAGCATTATTATTGAATTTAATATATTTTTTACCCTGTTGACTCCGCGCTCTTCGGAGCGCGGCCCCGTTGAAGCAAAACAGGGTCACAAAACAACTCACGCTAGAAAAAGACTCCGCGCTCTTCGGAGCGCGGCCCCGTTGAAGCCCTTCTGCGAGGATCGGGAGGCCGTCCGCCCAATCGACTCCGCGCTCTTCGGAGCGCGGCCCCGTTGAAGCTTCCCCCTCGGTGCCTTCATCACCCTCCTCGTCGCCGGACTCCGCGCTCTTCGGAGCGCGGCCCCGTTGAAGCGCCGCCGCGCTCGGCAAGGCCCGCGAGGCCCTGCGCGGACTCCGCGCTCTTCGGAGCGCGGCCCCGTTGAAGCCGAGCAAGGCAACAGCGCCTCACCCGAATGGAGCTGAGACTCCGCGCTCTTCGGAGCGCGGCCCCGTTGAAGCTTTTTTACATCATTGCGCTCGTATATGCAATCGGCATGACTCCGCGCTCTTCGGAGCGCGGCCCCGTTGAAGCCGGGCGTTAGCCGCCTGAATATTTAGCTGCTTATCCAGGACTCCGCGCTCTTCGGAGCGCGGCCCCGTTGAAGCCTTGGTGAAGTTGGTCTTCGAGGTCGGCACGGTGCCGCGACTCCGCGCTCTTCGGAGCGCGGCCCCGTTGAAGCGCGGCGAGGCTTGGCGGTGGCGGGCTTGGCCTTGCGGCGCGACTCCGCGCTCTTCGGAGCGCGGCCCCGTTGAAGCCGAGTAGGGCACATAGTTGTCCTTGTTCCACGCCTCGACTCCGCGCTCTTCGGAGCGCGGCCCCGTTGAAGCGCGGACTGCGTAACTCGTCTGTCCCCTGATGCCAGTGGACTCCGCGCTCTTCGGAGCGCGGCCCCGTTGAAGCTGCGCCCAGCCCGTCGCGCTGAATCCCGACACGCCAGCGACTCCGCGCTCTTCGGAGCGCGGCCCCGTTGAAGCTGGGCGAGGCATTTGGGTGGGAGGTCATGCTTAATGGGACTCCGCGCTCTTCGGAGCGCGGCCCCGTTGAAGCGCGGGGGCTTTGCGGCCGATGGCTTTCCACTTCTTGGACTCCGCGCTCTTCGGAGCGCGGCCCCGTTGAAGCCCTGTGTTGTTGACCAGGGAGGCGCGGGCGTAGGATCGACTCCGCGCTCTTCGGAGCGCGGCCCCGTTGAAGCTTAGACTTAGCCATGCGCCATGGCATGGCACTGTTGGACTCCGCGCTCTTCGGAGCGCGGCCCCGTTGAAGCAACAGGATCGGCGTAAACAGGCTTTCCATAATCGTCGACTCCGCGCTCTTCGGAGCGCGGCCCCGTTGAAGCAATAAAAATACAACTTCTGAATCCGTTTCTTTCGATGACTCCGCGCTCTTCGGAGCGCGGCCCCGTTGAAGCCAGCCCATCGCCCGCGCCATCGACTCCCGCCTCGGCACCGACTCCGCGCTCTTCGGAGCGCGGCCCCGTTGAAGCTCGGCGGTGTTTCTCACCGGCGACATCGCGGTGGAGACTCCGCGCTCTTCGGAGCGCGGCCCCGTTGAAGCCAGCAACGTGCGCAGATCCTGCTCGGCTTCGGCGACCGACTCCGCGCTCTTCGGAGCGCGGCCCCGTTGAAGCTGGCTCCCGAACCGACTTCGCGACCGGCGCCGTTCGGACTCCGCGCTCTTCGGAGCGCGGCCCCGTTGAAGCACGTCGAAGGTCGTGGTGCCGGCGGTGATCGCCTCACAACTCCGCGCTCTCCAGAGCGCGGCCCCGTTGAAGTTTACCAATTGTCGGCACCCCGCCAAAGCTACAGGCGGCATCATCAGCGATGGACGGCACCGCTTCAGCCGAGTAAGACCCGCCCCGGGACCTCCGGGCGGTGCACGCCGCACGGGTGGTAGCCGAGCGCGTCGGCGCAGCCGAGGAGGTCGGCCATGAGCCAGACGATGCTCAGCCACATCTCGGTGCCTTGCAGCGAGGTGTCATGGCGCGCCACGACGAAGTCGAAACCGCGGTCGCGTTGCCAGTGCGCGATGGCCTTCGGGAGATATTTGCGAACCCACGCCTCGATCTCGTCGCGGCGGTGCGCGGTCTGTTTGCGGCACAGCCAGAGCGGATGCACCACGTCGAGCACGTGGCAGGCGTCGTCGGTCTTGCCGTTGAAATACGCCTTGTCGGCCGAGTGCGTGAGGATCGTGTCGATGGCCTTCTCGGGATGCGGCAACGGGCGGCCATACTGCGCGTAGGTGCCGCGCGTGAGTCGGTAAAAGCCGTTCACGGGAAGCTGCCAGCGCGACTTTTCGGACCATGATCCCCACAGGCCGGTCATCGGGTCGCACTTTTTATCCAGCCAGGCGAACATCGCTTCGAGCGGAGGGCGATGGTCGAAATAAAGCGCGTTGGCCAGCACCGCCGACGCGTAGCAGTCGACCCAGTCGCCCGCGCCCCACGCACCGGTCTCCCAGGCGAGCGACGCGAGCTTTTTGCGCAGGCGCGGCGCGGTGATGTCGGCGGCGGTCTTGACGGGCCAGGCGAGGTTGGAGCCGAGACACTCGAGCGCGTAGTTGAGCGCCATGGTGTTGTAGAAACGGGTGTGGATCGGCTCGGCGTGCACGGCGTTCTCGAACCGACCGTCGATCGGGATGTGCTCGGCCACGACGCCGCTGACCGGCTCCTGGAAACCACGCAGCCGGGTCACCCACTCGGCCTTGGTCAGGCCCGGGGCCACGCGGCCAAACATCGCGGCGATCTCGGTGGCGTCGCACCACGGGCGCACGCGCGCCTTCTCGCCCTTTTGGTTCAGATAGACGTGGCCGGCGTCCTTGGTCTTGAACCGATAGGACGCGAGCACGGTTTCGAGTTCGCCGCCCACGCGTTCGCCGAAGGCCTGCAGCTTCGCCTCCAGCGAGCCGGCGGCGTGGGCGCGTCGGCGCATGCGGATGACCTTGGCGGGATTGCCGCCGACAATCGCGTAGTCGGGCACGTCCTTCGTGACGACCGCCCCGGCGGCGAGGATCGTGTGGCTACCGATCTTCACGCCATCGAGGATCGAAACGTGCGCGCCGATCCACACGTCGTCGCCAATCACGATGCCCTTGCTCGTGTGCGGCTGTTGCCAAATCGGGCGCGTGGTGTCGGCATACCCGTGGTTGAAACCCATCAGGCACGCGTAGGCGCCGATGCGCACGCCGTCGCCACCGATGATCTTGCCGCGCAGGGTCGCGTAGGGATTGAGCGTGCAGCGGTCACCGAGCGTGACGTCGTCGGTCACGTAGGCGCCGCCGGCCACGAAACCGTGCGCGCCGAGCCGAAACGTATGGCCGGGCTTGCCCACGATGATCGCCGACGGGGCGACGTAGCTGCCTTCGCCGATCTCCGCGCCGGACGCGTCGGCGAGCGCGCGTTGGTGCGCCTTTTGCGCGGCCTTTTCGGCGGCGGTGGCCTCGGCGGCGAAGTGCCACGGGGCGTAATCAAAGCGTTGCTCGCGGAGGCGTTTGGCGGAAGACGGGGTGGGCATAGTTGTATTTTTGCACGACGTTCCCTGAATCCAAATTGGATATTTGGCGTATTTTTTTGTAATTATGTCGCATGATACGCTATCGCCTGACGCAGACCCCGACCCGCCCGTTGCCGCTCAATGTGCGCTCCGCGGGCCATTACCGACTGGGCGCGGGGGAGTCGTATGTGCGCGAACCTGGCGGCTTTTTGCAGCTCTTCTGGAGCGTAGCGGGCGGCGGCTGCATGATGCTCGCGAAGAGATCCGTCAACGTGCCGGCCGGCAGCTTGATCCACTATGTCGCGGGGGAGCCGCACACATTGGTCGCGGGCTCCGCCGGCTGGGAGTATCGCTGGTTCACCTTGGACGGCGCGGGCTCGGCGAAGGTGATCGAGGCGTGGCGGCTGAGGCGCGTCCAGCCGGCCCCGCCCTGCCCCGCCGATTTGTTTGAACGTCTCGACGACGCGTTGCGCGATCCGACTCCCGCGGGCGAGGCGCGCGCGTCGCTGCTGGCCTACGAGCTTCTCCTGCGAGCCACCGAGCCGCCGTCGACGACGCCGACGACCGGCGACGCCGAGGCCGCGCGCGCGTGGCTGGACGCCCACTACGCCGATGCCCATCTCAACGTGTCGACGCTGGCCGCGCGCTTCGGCCTGCACCGTTCGTCGCTGCACCGCCAGTTCATGCGCAGCCACGGCGTGGCACCCGTGCAATACCTCGGGCGTCTAAGGCTGCGACGCGGCCTCGAACTGCTCGGCACGAGCCGGCTACCCGTCGCCGACGTGGCGGTGCGCTGCGGGCTGCCCGACGTCGCCTACTTCTCCAAGCTGGTGTCACGACACACCGGATACAGCCCGCGCGAATACCGACGCCGAAGCGATCAGGGGGCCGGCGTCACCTCGACCGGAGCCGCGGCGTCGGCGTCCATGTCGCAGGGCAGACGAAAGACCCGCGTGCCGTCGGCGTTGCTGAAGTAGAGGCGCGAAGGACTCAGGCGGTTCGGATCGCCGTCGGCCCAGAAAGCCGCGAAATCGGGGTGAGCGTCGAGTGGGCGGCGCGCGTAACTGTGGTTGAACTCGCTGTTGGCGGTGAGCGCCCGCTCACGGGTCCAGGTTTGGCCTTGGTCGCGGCTGATCCACGTCTCCATCTCGCCGCCGGTGCCCCATTTTTGCGGGGCCTTGCCGGTCGGGCCGATGATGCGCCATGTGTCGCCGTCGACGTAGAGGCTGCCCATGTCGTAGTTGTGATCGGATACGGCGACGACATGGCGCGCCCAGGTGTCGCCGTTCCAGTGCAGCACGGTCCACTCGCGCGGGTCGCCCTTGGGTCCGGGCTCGCCGGCGCGGCTGACGATGCAGAGCAGGATGGGGTTTCCGCGCGCGTCGAAATTGAGGTCGCAGGTATACATGAACCGGCCTTGGGACTGCAGGTCGAGGACGAGGGCGGCGTTGTCGGGCGTGGTCAGCGGCAGCGCAATGGGCGTGCCGTCGGCCCGGGTCCAGGTCGCGCCACCGTCGACCGTCTGCGCGTAGTAGAGGTTGGTGCGGCGGTCGACGTTGCTCTCCGGGTGGTAGTTGAAGAAGGTGGCGAACTTCGTCACCGCGCCGTCGGCCGACCGCCAGCGTCCGCTGGTCTGGTAGTGCCCGCCGAACTCGGCCAGCGCGTGATCCTCGCTCCAGATGCGACCGTCGGCACTGGTCTTCCAAAACAGGTGGCGGGCCGGACCGTTTTGAGTGCCGGGATAATATTTGGTGAAGAGCAGGAACATTCCCTTGTCGCCGGCGCCGGTCCAAATCTGCGGGTAGGTGAACTCCTGCGGCGGCAGCAGTTCGAACTCGCCGATGTCGTGGGCACGAGTGCCGCGAAAAATCAGCCCGGGGCGTCGCCGTCCGCGTCCGCTCTTGAAAATCCAGACGTGCCCGGCGGCATCGATGTGCAGGGATGCGTTGTCGTGCGGATCGTCCACCGACGGGTCCGCGTAAACCGCGACCGGACGCGACACGAGGCCGGTCGTGTGATCGAAGCTGCCCGCCATGATCACGAGCCGGCGCTCGTGCGCCGCGGGCGCTCCTCCGTAGGTGAAGAAGGTTTTGTTCACCGCGGGCGAGTATTGCGCCATCGGCTCATGATTGGCCGTGTAGGTGCCGAGTCCGCCGGAGTATTTGTCGCCGTATTCGAAGTTAAACCCGAGCGTGAACCAGATGCCGCGGTAACCGTCGGCGACAATCGACCTGGCAATCGTCCGCGCGCCCTCGGCGGAAGAGAGCACGGGCTGCGTCTCCCACCAAGCGGTGCCGGCGGGAGCGGCGGTTTCGACCACGGAGGAATCATGCACGAAGGCGGCTTGGGGTGTCATGATTCCAGTGAACGGCACGCAGCGGGATGTCACAACCGGACGGGATTGCGCGAAATGATCATTTCGTTTTTTGTGACGGACGCATGACCTCCCCGCCCCCCACCCTCTCGCTGCACGAGTGGGCCAATCTGCGCACGGAGCTCCGTTGGATCTACGACCATGCGCCGGCCGAGGTTTCGCGGCACCTCGTCGCCGACCACACGCGCGGGAACTGGGCCTGGTTCATGCGCAAGGGCAGCGTGCGCATCCACAGCGTCCACGGCGATTTCACCGCGCGGGCGGGCGAGTGGCTGCTGCTGCCGGCCGAACGCCACCGGCAGGATTTTTCGGACGACGCGGTGCTGATCTCGGTCAACTTTCTCTGCCAATGGCCGGCCGGCGAAAACATCTTCGATGCGCCCGCGCCGCTCGTGTTGCCCGACCGCGAGCAACCCCGCCTCAAGCAGGCCGCCGTCCGTCTCGCCCGCCTGATCGGCCGGGAGTTCACCAGCTCGCATCACCTCCACATGCGCCAGTCGGCGGGCTACCCGCTCTTCCTGCAGTTTCAGCGCGCGTTCTTCGACTGGCTCGACGTGTGGTATCAAGTCCGGCTCGCCCACGGCGCCCGCCCCATCCGCCAGACCGGCGACCAACGCGTGCTGCACGCCGTCCGCCTGCTCGACGAGGCGCCGCTCGCCGGCCAGTTGCCCGCGGCCGCCCTCGAGCCCGTCGGCCTCAGCCGCGTGCAACTCAACCGGCTCTTTCGCCAACAGCTCAAGCTCACTCCCCGCCAATACTGGGAACGACGCCGCGTCGAGTTTGCCCGGCTGCTTTTGGAAACCGGCGATACCCCGCTCAAGGAGATCGCCTTCGCGCTCGGCTTCAGCGACGCTCCCCACTTCAACGTCTGGTTCAAGCGCCACGTCGGGGCCAGCCCCGGTCGTCATCGCGAGCGTTATTCACCCGTCTGATCGTCATCATGTCGCCACTCGCTCCCCTCGCCGCACTCGGCCGCTGGTTCGCCCGCGGGCTCGTCCGTTTCTACTACCCGCGCATCGAGATCGAGGGCGCCGAGCGCCTCCCCTTCCACGGCCCGCTGCTGCTGGTGGCCAACCATCCCAACTCGCTCATCGACCCCGTGCTGCTCGGGGTCGCCGCCCGCCGTCCGGTGCGCCTGCTGGCCAAGGCCCCGCTCTTCGCTCATCCCGTATTGGGTCCGGCACTACGCCTGACCGGCATGATCCCCGCCTACCGCGGCGCCGACGATCCCAAGGCCGTCAAACGCAACCTCGACTCCCTCGCCGCCGCCGCCAAGGCCCTCGCCGCCGGCGACGTCGTCGGCATCTTTCCCGAGGGCAAGACCCACGACGCCCTCCGGCTCGCGCAGGTGAAGTCCGGCGCCGCCCGCCTCGCTTTGCAGGCCCTCGCCGCCGGCGCCAAGGATCTGCGCGTCGTCACCGTCGCGCTCAACTACGAGCGCAAGGAAAAGTTCCGCTCGGCCGTCTGGATCCGCGTCGGCGAACCCGTGCGCGTCGACGAATGGCTGGCCGATCACGCCGGCGACGAGCACGCCGCCATGCGCGCGCTCACGCCCGAGCTCGACCGCCGCCTGCGCCGCGACCTCATCGACCTCGACGACCCCGCCTGGGAGCAGCTCCTGGATGACGTCGAGTGGCTGCTGCCCCGCGCCCGCAACCGCGCCGCCGCCGGTCTCGCCGCCCTGCGCACCCGCAAGCAGGTCGCCGACGCGATCAACCATTTTCACCGCACCGATCCCGAGCGCGCCCGCGCCGCCGCCGGCCGCGTCTCCGCGCACGCCGCCGCGTTGCACGCCCTCGGGCTCGACGCGGGCGCCCGGCTGTTGCAGGACCGCGGCCCGCGCCTCGCGCTGCGCCTGCTGCTGGCCGCGTTCAACGTCTGGGCCGGCAGCCTGTTCGCGCTCTGGGGACTTGCCCTGCACGCCCTGCCTTTCGGCGTCTCCCGTCTGGTCGCCCGTCTGCTCGGCCGCGGCGACCGCGCGACGCTCGCGTTGTGGCGCCTGCTCTTCGGCGCGTTTCTCCTGCTCGGCTGGTATGGACTGCTCGCGCTGGCGGCGGCCGCCTACTTCCAGCCGTGGGTCGTCGTGCTGCTGTGCGCCTCGGCTCCGGCCGCCGGTCTCTACGGCGTGCGCTGGCTGCGCATGCAGCGCGGTCACGCCCGCGAGTGGTGGTGCGAACTGCGCCTGCTGCTCGACCGCAAACGCTCCGCCGCCATCCGCGCCGAGCATGCCGCCATCGCCGACTTGTTGGAACGTTTCGCCCTCCATTGGGCCGGTCCGGCCAAAGCCGCCGAGCCCCGTCGCCTGCGCCTCGTCAAGCCGCCCGCCTGGGTCAACCTCACGCTCTCCGCCACGCTCGCCGTGCTCGTCGCCGGCGCGGGCCTGTGGATCTGGCACGACCATCCGCTGGAATGGCGGCGCACCGACTCACCCGCGTTGCACAACCTGCCGCCCGCGCAGCTCGCCGCCGACCTCGCCCGCGACGAACGCGCCCTGCTCGGCGTCGCGGCCGGCGTCACCGATCTCGAGCAACGTTTCCGCGTATTCGAATCACAACTACTCGCCGGCGAGCGCAGCTACTACGACCCGGCCGACGACGACGAGATCCGTCGCATGCTGGTCACCTTTCTCGCCCTGCGCGACGCCACCCTGCGCCTCGCCTGGACCTACGAGCGCCACGCGCAGCTGCCCCTCGGCCCCGTGCGCGACCGCGCCGCCCTCCTGCACGCCTCCGCGCTGGTGCTCTCCTACGACCTCGCCTTCCGGCTGGTCGACACCTTCGACGGCAAGACGCTCGCGCAGCGCAAGATCAACGAGGCCGAGCCCCGCTGGGACCTGCCGGCCGGCACCTACGACGCCCTGCGCGCCGCGCTGGGCGTGCGCGCCTACCGACGGCTCGTCGCGGACGCGTTGGACATCCTGACGGCCAGCCCCGCGCCGAAGTCCCCCGAGGTGCTCGCCGCCATGTTGCGCGCCCGCGCGCCCGGCCACGGCTGGTTGCACTACAAGCTCGCCGCGCGCGTCGACGCGCTCCGCGACCTCGCCGGCGACGGCTACTACCGCGCCAGCTCCGGCATCTCGGTGCTCATCGGCGACGCCCGCCTGCGCGCGCCGCGCCAAGGGCGGTCGTTGATCTCGGCTGATCAACTCGGCGAACTCCGCGCCAAGCTCCGCCCGGGCGACATCCTCATCGAGCGCCGCAACTGGTATCTCTCCAACGCCTTTCTGCCCGGCTACTGGCCGCACGCCGCGCTCTACGTCGGCACCGCCGACGACCTGCGCGCGCTCGGCGTGGCCGAAGATCCGCGCGTCGCCAAGAAACTCGCCGCCTTCGCCCGACCCGACGAACTCGGCCACGCCCACGCCGTCATCGAGGCCATGAGCGAGGGCGTCGTCTTCACCTCCATCGAACACTCCGCCGGCGAGGCCGACGGCGTCGTCGTGCTGCGTCCGCGGGTGGACGACGCCGCCCGCCGCGAGATCATCGCCCGGGCCTTCGACCACGCGGGCAAACCCTACGATTTCAACTTCGACTTTTTCAGCGCCGACAAGCTCGTGTGCACCGAGGTCGTTTATCGGGCGACCGCCGGCTATGTCGACCTGCCGCTCGTCGAGATCCTCGGCCGCCGCACGTTGCCCGCGCTGGAGGTCGTGCGCCACGCGCTCTCCGACGCCGGTCGCGCTCAGTTGGAATTCATCGCCTTGCTCGATGGCGACGAACGCGCCGGCCGCGCCGAGTGGGCCGACGAGGCCACCCTCGCCGAGACCCTCGACCGCCCCGCCCTCACCTGGCTCCAGCCCCGCTGATCTGCACGACGCCTTTCGCGCCGGCCCCCTGCCCACCCTGCCAAAGCGTTTCAGATAAAACTGGGGGGGGCGATACGTAGGGGCTTTGCTTGCAAAGCCCGTTGAGCGTCGACTCACCGAAGCCGCCGACTTGGCCCATGACGATTAACGGGCCGAGCAAGCTCGGCCCCTACGCCCCCCTGCCCACAAAGAGGTATGAATGAAATAAAAACTAACCAGCTACGTTAGTTTTTATTTGGGCCGGGATTGAGGTTCGTCCGTGGGCAACTGGTGGCGGAAATGCTTGGGGTGGATGGGGTTGGCAAGGGGGCGGAGGGCGTGTGAGGGACGGCGCGTTTGCGGGAAAGTCGGACGCATAAAGTGGTTTGGGGATTGGCTCTGTCATGAAAACGACACATTGTGGCCGGCGTATGACCCCCATCACCCCCGAAGATGTCGCCGCGAAGCTGATCCTTCGCGGCATCCACCTCGACTTGACCGACGCCATGCGCGAAGCCGTTCACGGCAAGGTCGGCAAGCTCCTCCGCCATGAACCCCGCATCCTCCGCGTGCGCATCGACGTCGAGCACGACAAGGTCCACAACGGCAAACAGCACTTCATCGCCAAGGGCCACATCGAGATCAGCGGCCCCGACATGGTCGCCTCCGTGTCCGACGCCAACGCCTACACCGCCGTCAACCTGCTGATCGACAAGCTCGACGGCCTCCTGCGCAAGCGCCACAGCGAGCACAAGGAAAAGGTCCACCACCCGCACGCCGTCGACGTCGGAGCCGACCTGCCCAAGGCCACCGCCTGATAGCCCGCATTAGCGGATTTGCAGCCATCCCCGGCGGCGCCAGAAATCGGCGCCGCTTTTTTCATTTTTGGGAACCGCGTGCCGATAACACCTGTCCAAGCCCATCGTATGAACCAGAACAACTCGCCAGCTGTCGGCTCGAAGCTTCTGCTTCGGGGGATTCACGTCAGCCTCACCGACGCCATGCAGGCCGCCATCGAGGAAAAAACCCACCGCCTGCTCCGTCACGAGCCCCGCATCGACAGGGTGCGCATCGATGTCGACCACGACCAGACGCGCGCGCACGGTTCCCGTTACGTCGCCAAGGGTCACATCGAGATCGGCGGCCCGGACATCGTGGCCTCCGTCGCCACCGAGGACGCCTACAAATCCGTCGACCTCCTGATCGACAAGCTGGACCGCCAGCTCCGCAAACGCGCCACAGCCCTCCAGTCGCGCCGCCACCGCGGCTCGCTCGCCGAACTCGGCGCCGAGGCCTGAGCGCCACGCGTCTCCCGGAACCATTTTTTTAACGGCAAAGCCCCGGCGTTTCCGAACGCCGGGGCTTTTTTTGTCCGCGTGCGCCCCGCAGGAAGGCCGCCGACTCAATGGCCGCAGGTGCAGGCGTATTCGGGACGGTCGCAGCCGCCGCAGTCGGCAAGGTTCAGGTTGAAGCGCTCGACCACCGGCTTCGCGTCGGCGGAGGCGCGGATGACGACGACCGTCGGGTGGTTGTTGCCCTCGGGCAGGGTCTGCTCGGACAGCAGCGCGCCATCCGACTCGACGAAGGTCAGCGTGGTCGGCGCTGAGCGCTGCCCGGTGGTGACCTTGACCGACCGGCCCACGGTCGCGACGGGCTTGCCGTCGTCGCCGACGAAGGTCACGCGGACCTTGCGCTCCGGCGTGACGAGGAACTCGGCGTGCGGCTCGACCGCGGTGATGAGCCGACCGCCGTTGGGACCGGCCACGGGCTTTTGATCGTGGTCGCCGTGGGCGAAGAGCGGCGCGGCGACCAGTGTAATGATGGACAGGATACGAAGTGCGGATGTTTGCATGGGATGGATTCGGGTCGGAGGTTTTTCAGGATGGGAAGGGAATACTTCAGCGCGCGGCGGAGGCGCCGAGCGCGAGGGCGCGTTCGGCGGCGCGGCGGCCGAAGGCGAAGAAGACCGCCGGCGTGACGAGGAAATCGAGCAGCGTGGACGAGACCAGGCCGCCGACGATGACGACCGCGACGGGATGCAGGATCTCCTTGCCCGGCTGGTCGCCGGCGAGCACCAGCGGGATCAACGCGATGCCGGCGGCGAGCGCGGTC
Source organism: Verrucomicrobiota bacterium (assembly GCA_030601755.1). Taxonomy (GTDB): domain Bacteria; phylum Verrucomicrobiota; class Verrucomicrobiia; order Opitutales; family Opitutaceae; genus JAUWBF01. The sequence continues at coordinate 12,050 of JAUWBF010000056.1, forward strand.
ATGAGCACCGGCACCATGCGCTCCTGCGTGCCGCGGATGACCATCTCGCGGGTGAAGCCTTCGCCCTCGTGCCGCATGAGGTGCAGGTAGTGCGAGAGCATCATGATGCCGTTGCGCGCGGCGATGCCGCCGACCGCGATGAAGCCGACCAGCGTGGCGATGCTGATGTTGTCGATCATGAGCCGCGTGAGCACGAGGCCGCCGGCGAGCGCGAGCGGGATGTTGATCAACACCTGCAACGCGAGCGACCAGCTCCGGAAGTAGCCGTGGAGCAGGAACACGATGACCACGAAGACCACGGCGCCGAGCACGGCGATGCGCACGCTGGCGTCGCGCCGCGCCTGAAACTCGCCCTCGTAGGTGATCCAGTAGCCCTCGGGCAGGCGCACGTTGGCGGCGACGTCGGCACGCAGGCGTTCGACCAACGACTCAACGTCGCGCGCGGTGGGCTTGATGGCCACGGTGAAGCGGCGTTGGGCGTTCTCGCGGAAGATGACGTTGGGGCCGCGCGCCTCGCGCACGTCGGCGACCTGCGACAGCGCGATGCGTCCGCCGCCGGTGGTCTCGATCGGCAGCAGGCCGATGCGCTCGGGCGAGTCGCGCCAATCCTCGGGCAGGCGCACGACGAGGTTGACCGCGCGTGAACCTTCGCGGAGTTCGGCGACGGTCTTGCCGCCGACGAGCGCGCCGACCTGCTCGTTGAGCGAACCGGGCGAGACACCGTAGGCCAGCGCGCGAGGACGGTCGGCCTCGACGCGCAGCTGCGGGATCTGCGCCTGTTGGTCGGGCCGGGCGTTTTCGAGTCCGGGGATGCCGCGCGCAACGGCGACGACCTCGTCGCCGAGACGGCGCAGGACGTCGAGGTCGGGGCCGAATATCTTGACCGCCACGGGCGCGGACACGCCGCTGAGCATGTGGCCGATGCGGTCGGCGAGCGGACCGCCAATGACGGCGAAGGTGCCGGGCACGGTCTTGAGGCGGGCGTTGAGATCAGCGACGACCTGCTCGCGGGTGCGACGCGGAAAGCCCTCCGGCGCGTCGCGGAAGTCGACGTCGAACTCGACCGTCGACACGGGCACGACGTGGTCACCGCGCTCGGCGCGCCCGAGCCGCCGACCGACCGTGCGCACCTCCGGCACGCCGAGGATTTGTTGTTCGATCACGTCGGAGATGCGGTTCATCTCGGGCAACGAGGTGCCGGGCGCTGCGGTCACGGCGATGAGCGCGGTCTCCTCTTTAAACGAGGGCAGGAAGTCCTTGCCCATGCGCGGATACAACGCGAACGCCGCGAGCACCGCCACCAGCACGACCGCGAGCACGGGCACCGGGTGGTCGAGGCCGACGCGCAGCGTGGTGGCGCGCAGCAGGCGCTTGAGCGAGGTGACCAGGCGGCCGTCGGCGTGGTCAACGCCAGGGCGCGGGTTGAGCAGCCACGAGCAGAGGACCGGGATGAGCGTGAGCGCGACGACGAAGGACGCGGCCATGCTGATCATGGTGGCGATGGCGATGGGCGCGAAGAGGCGGCCCTCCACGCCGCTCAAGCCGAGCAGCGGGATGAAGACGAGGATGATGAGCAGCGTCGCGTAGAGGATCGAGCCGCGCACCTCGCCGGAGGCCGAGGCGATGACCGAGAGGCGCGGAGCGGGGTTCGCGCGGGAGGCGTTTTCGCGCAGGCGGCGAAAGACGTTTTCCACGTCCACGATGGCGTCGTCGACGACCATGCCGATGGCCACGGCGAGACCGCCGAGCGCCATCGAGTTGACCGTCAGCCCGAAACCGCGGAACACGAGCAGGGTGATCGCGAAGCTCATGGGCATCGCCATTAGCGTGATAAAGGTCGTGCGCAGGTTGAGCAGGAAGAGAAAGAGCACGATCACGACCATGATCGCGCCGTCACGGATGGCTTCCTTGAGGTTGCCGATGGCGTGGTCGATGAAGTCCTTTTGCTGAAACAACGGCAACGTCTCCACGCCGGGCGGGAGCGCGGGGGCGAGTTCGTCGAGGGCGGCCTTGACCTGCGCGGTGAGCGCGCGCGTGTCGAAGCCGGGGGTCTTGGTGACCGACATGATGACGCCGTAGGTCGGGCCGGTCTCGGGCGGGCGGCTCACGCTGGCGTCGCCGCGCATGGGCTCGATGCCCCACGCGATATCGGCGACGTCGGCGAGCGTGACCACGCGGTCGCCGGCCTGGCGGACGACGGTGCGCGCGATCTCGGCGAGGTCGGTCGTCATGGCGAGGTTGCGCACCATGATCTCGGTCGGGCCGCTGTCGATGAAGCCGCCCGTGGTGGTGCCGGCGGCGTTGGCCACGGCGGCCTCAAGCTCGGCGTGCGAGATGTCGAAGGCCTGCAGGCGATACGGATCGGGGCGCACCTCGATCTGCCGCACGCCGCCGCCCATGTTGAGGATCTCGGCGACGCCGGGTATGGATTGCAGGCGGCGGCGAATGGTCCAGTCGGCCAGTGTGCGCACCTCGGCGGGAGCGAGGTAATCGGGATCGCCGGGCGCGAGCGTGGAGCGCACGCCGACGAGCATGATCTCGCCCATGAGCGAGGCGACGGGCGTCATGAAGGGCTGCACGTTTTCGGGCAGTTGTTCACGGGCGGCCTGGAGGCGCTCCTGCACGAGCACGCGGGCGGCGTAGATGTCGGTGTCCCAGTCGAACTCGGCGTAGATGAGCGAGAGCGCGACGTCGGAGTTGGAGCGGAGTCGCGTGAGGCCGTTGACACCGAGCAGCGCGCTTTCGAGCGGCTGGGTGACGCGCGTCTCGACCTCCTCGGGGGCGAGGCCGGGCGACTCGGTGAGGATGACGACGGTGGGCTTGGTGAGGTCGGGCAACACCTCGACCGGCAATTGCCAGACGGCGCGCAGGCCGAGCGCGAGCACCAGCAACGACGCGCCGAGCACGATCGCGCGGTTGGCCAGCGACCAGTGGATGAGTCGGTTCAACATGGCGGTTCAGGCGCGGCGGTTTTTGCGAAAGGACACGACCAGCAACGCGACGAAGAGCAGACCGCTGACGATCATCCAAAGGCGCTCGCCGTGGGCGTGGTCGCCATGGTCGTCGTGATCAGCGCCGTGGTCATGGTCATGATCGTGGCCGGCAGCGGAGGTGGCACCACCGGACGTGATCTCGGAGCCGTCGGGGTTGTGCTCGTGGCCGTGGGCGGCGTCGAGCGCCTCCTTGAGCGAGAGCGTGCCGCCGCCGGCGAAGGCCAGCGAGTAGGCACCGCGGGTCACGACCTCATCGTAGGGCAGGAGGCCGCGGGTGATCTCGACGACGCGGTCGTTGGCGCGGCCGGTGACGACGGGCGTCTTCACGAAGGCGTTGGGCAGGTCGAAGTCCTTGACGTAAACAAAGCGGTTGGACGGCGTGCCCTGGATCGCGGCGCGCGGCACGGTCACCACTTCCTCGCTGGCGGAGACCACGATGGAGAACTCGGCGCGCATGCCGGGGCGAAGTTTCAACTGCGGGTTGGCCACGTGAAAGGCGGCCTCGACCGTGCCGCTGCCGGGATCGGCGAGCGCTCCGATGTGCTCGAGTTCGGCGGGAAATGTCTCACCTGAAAGCGCGGTGACGGTGATGTGTGCGCGTTGTCCGGGGCGCAGCCCGCCAGCGAGATGCTCGGGCACGCGGGCCAGCGCGTAGACCTCGGAAAGGTCGAGGATCTCGACCAGCGAATCCTCGGGGCCGACCGCCTGGCCGATCACGACATCGACCGCGCTCACGAGGCCGCCGATCGGCGCTTCGAGCGACACGCGCGGAGGCGGATCACCGATCTGGCGGCTCTCCAAGACGACGGCAACGTCGCCCTTTTCGATCGGGTGGTCGAGTTTGGCTGGCACCGCAAGCGCGCGGCCGGCGACCCGGCTGCTGACGACGGCGCGGTTGCCCGGATAAACCTCGATGCGGCCGAGCGCGAAGACGGTCTCCTCGAAGAGGCCGGGTTCCGTCACCACGGTTTGAATACGCAGGTTGGCGACACCGGCGGCATCGAGCACCACGGTGTCGGCACGGCGGTCGGCGGGCGCGCCGACGAGCAAGGCGGGAAGGAGCAGGATAAACGAAAGGTGTTTCATCGGGCGGAAATCAGTTTCTGGGTCAGGGGGAAGGACGCGTCGGTGAGCGCGTCGACGCTCACGAGCGCGGTGGCGGCGGCGGCCTCGGCGTCGACAATTTCGCGGCGAACGCCGGCCAGCGTGCGGCGGACGTCGAGCACCTCGAGCAAAGCCACCTCGCCGCGCTCGTAGGCGCGCCGGAGAAGGTCGTGGGCCTGCTCGGCGGCGGGCAACGCCTCCTCGCGCAGACGCACGGCGGCGGCGCGGGCGGCCGTCAACTCGCCCCAGGCCGCACCGAAAGCCACGCGCAGGTCGCGTTCGTCGGCCTCGGCGGTGCGCTCGGCGCCGGCGAGCGTTTCGCGGGCCGCGCGGATGTTGCCCTGGTTGATGCCGCGCACGGGCAACGGCACCGAGAAGCCGGCGACGAGCGCCGTGTCGCGACCGTCGCGGAAAAACCGCACGCCGGCCCCGACGGTGATGTCGCCGAAAGACCGCGCCTGCTCGAGCTTCAGGCCGGCACGGCGGCCCTCGATCTCGGCGCGCCGCCACGCGAGGCGCGGGTGCGCGGCGAGACGCTCCAGCAGCGCGGCCGGCTCGGGCAGGTCGGTCGGCGTCGACAACGCGCCGGACACGGCGGCGACCTCCGCGGGTTCGCCGCCCCAGCGGGCGGCCAGCTCGGTGCGGGCGGCGTTCAAAGCCGCCTCGTCGCGGGCGAGCGCCGAGCCGGTCAAGGCCAGCGCGACCTTGGCGCGGGCCTCGTCGGCGGCGGAGGCGGCGCCGGCCCGCACGCGCGCGACGGCGTCGGCGACGGCCTCCTCGGCGAGGCGATGTTGGGCGCGGGCAAGTTCGAGGCGTTCGGTCGCGGCCAGCACCTTGACGAAGGTCGCGGCGGTGACGGCGCGCGCCTCGAGCAAGTCGGCCCGCCATGCGGCGTCGGCGGCGGCGTGTTCACGATCGGCCAACGCGACGCGACCGGCGCGTTTGCCGCCGCGCTCGATGACCTGGCTGGCCTGCACGGTGGCCTCGGCGGAGTCGAAGCCGCCGAGCGGACCGGTGCCGCCGAAGTTTTCCAGCGAGACGTCGAGCATCGGCAACGGCCGCAGTCCGGCCTGTTCGCGCAAGGCGTCGGCAGCGCGCACGGAACGCTCGCCCGCGGCCAGCCGCGGATTGTCGGCGGAGACGCGCGACAGCGCCTCCACGAGGGTGAGTCGGCCATCGTCGGCTTGGACGGCGACGGCCGGGGCCGTTGCCAAAATCAGCGAGCCGAGAAGAGCCCGCGCAAAGGGAAAGGGAAAAGACATGGTGGAGCGAATGGACAGACGCGGTGAGGGAGTAACGGAGCCGCGAATACGCGCGCAGGCGCCACGGGCCGTGGAGTCGGAAAACACGCAACGCGTCCGCGCAGGGACGCGATTGCTCAAACCGCGCGGTCGGGCGCGCGCGCCGGCAGGGCCGCCCGCCGGTCAAACGACCAGGTGCGTTGCAGCGCCATAACCCTCGGCGGATCGTCGGGCCGCACGTCCGGCTCGGCGATCAACACCGGCCGCACCATCATCAGGAGCAACGCGCCGAGGTCCTCGGCGAGGGCCGGCGGCGGCACGCGCAGGGTGATGACCGACTTGGCGTAGGAACCGTCCTCGACCACCTCGCAGGCGTCCGCATGGCAAGCATGCGCGCCGACATCGGCCGGCCCGTCGTGGCACTCCAGCTCAAGGCCGACCGCCTCCAGGCTGCAATGCAGCGTCGCCGGCAGCCAGACGGCCAGCAACAGGAGCGCGATGGTTTTGAACAACCGGGACATGGTCAGGGGAGTCGACTTCACACGCGGGCAAGAGTTCCCCGTTTGGTCAAGCCCGCAGGCCGGTGCCGACGCTGACGACCACCCGCAAATTCGGGCGCGCGTTACGATTTTTTGACTCGGCTAACGCAGAGCGCGCTCCTAGCTCTGAAGGCGTGCCACCACTGAAAATTCTCTTCGTCTCACCCGAGGTTGAACCGTTCGTCAAAGTGGGAGGATTGGCCGACATGGTGGGGGCGCTGCCCCGCGAGCTCGACCAGCTCGGACACGACGTGCGCATCATGTGCCCGGCCTACGGACAGGGTCGCGGCAACGGCCAATGGCACGCCCTGCCCGAGCCGCTCGGCGTCGATGTCGGCGCGCAGGCCGAGTGGGCCCGCACGTGGGAAACGGCGCTGCCCGGCAGCGAGGTGCCGGTGTATTTCATCGAGCACGAGCGCTTCTTCGGCCGCCCCGAGGTCTACGCGGGCCCGTGGGGTTCGCACGAGGACAACGACCTGCGCTTCACCTTCTTTTGCCGCGCCGCGCTGACGCTGTGCCTGCAACTCGGCTGGATTCCCGACGTCATCCATTGCCACGACTGGACCACCGGCTTCGTGCCGCTCTATTTGAACACCACCCTGCGCGACGGTCCGCTCGGGCGCACGGCCACGGTCTTCACGATCCACAACCTCGAGCATCAAGGCTACGCCGACCGCCGCGCGCTCGACTTCGCGCGCATCCCGCAGAGCGAGTTTCGTTCCGACAGCGTCGAGTCCGTCGGCGCGGTCAACATGATGAAGGCCGGCCTCTACCACTCGACCAAGCTCACCACCGTCAGCCCCACCTATGCCCGCGAGATCCGCACGCCCGCCGGCGGCTGCGGTCTCGACGACGTGCTCAACTTCCGCGGCGGCGACCTCGTGGGCATTCTCAACGGCATCGACGCCAAGTCCTGGAATCCCGCGACCGACCCGCACCTGCCCGCGCGTTTCAGCGCCCTCGATCTGACCGGCAAGGCCACCTGCAAGGCCGCCCTGCAGCAGCAGCTCGGCCTGGCGGTCGATCCCGATGTCGCGCTCTTCGGCGTCGTCGCGCGCTTCGCTTCGCAAAAGGGCCTCGACCTGCTCGCCGAGGCGTTGCCGCACATCATGGATCGCATGCACGTGCAGTTCGCGATCCTTGGCTCCGGCGATCCGGGCCTTGAGCACGCCTTCCGCTGGGCCACGCACCAATACCGCGGCCGCGTCGGCTCCTACGTCGGCTTCAACGGCGCGCTTTCCCGGCTCATCATCGCCGGCTCGGATTTCTTTGTGATGCCCAGCCGCGCCGAGCCCTGCGGGCTGACCCAGCTCTACTCGATGCGCTACGGCACGGTGCCGGTCGCGCGAGCCACCGGCGGCCTCGTGGACACGGTCGCGCAATACAACGAAAAGACCGGCGCCGGCACGGGCCTGCTCTTCGAGGACGCCACCTCGGCGGCGCTCTACAACACCGTCGGCTGGGCCTGCTCGACCTACTACGACCGCCCCGCGCACATGGCCGGACTGCGTCAGGCCGGCATGGCGGCGGACTTCGGCTGGGGCATCAGCGCGGACCGCTACGTCAACCTCTACCGCTGGGCCGTCGACCAACGCCGCGGCGGTGCCTGAGCGGGCGGTGACGGCGCAGCCCTCGTAGGGGCCTTGCTCGCAAGGCCCGTTGGACGCGCCCGTGATTCGGGTGCGTGGGGTGCAGGTTTAAATTCGCGCAACAGGCCTCGCAAGCGAGGCCCCTACGGGGAAACACCGGTGTCAGGACGTTTTTGTAGGCCGCCTGCTCGCAGGCGCGTTTGTCGTCCTTGGTCCGATCACCGTTGTCGCGCCTGCAAGCAGGCGGCCCACGGGGAGCGCCCTACTCCACCCAGGCCTGCCCGGCGTGCAGCCAGAGGGGGATGACCAGCAGGCCGATCACCGTCGTCGCCACGACCACGCGCACCGCCACCAGCGGCTGGCCGCCGTAGTGCTTGGCGATCACGATGGGCATGATGCCCGCCGGCATCGCCGCCTGCACGATCATCACGCGCTTCAACTCCGGCGGCGCGGGCAACACCATCGCGAGCAACAGAAACAACGGCGGCAACAACCCCAGTCGCAGCGCGCATGAACCAATCGATACGCGCGGCTCGAACAGCGTCGACGGACGCGCGAGGTATTCGGCGAGATTGGCCCCGATCAGCAACAGCCCCATCGGAATCGCGCAGGCCGCGCTCATGTCGATGAGCTCGCCCGCCACGCCGGGCACGTGGTCTTGCGCGCCGATCAGGTTGAGCACGAGCGCGAGCAGCAACGCGCAGACCGGCGGGTTGACCAGCTTGCGCCAACCCTCGCGCAACGACAGGCCGGACAGGATCAGGATGCCGACCGTCCAGATCGCCGCCTCGCAACCGACGTTGTGCAGCAACAGCACACCGAGGCTCTCGCGGCCGAAGATCGCGCCCATGAGTGCGATCGGGATGTAGCCGTAGTTGTAGATACCGGTCGCGAAGGCAAAGGTCCGCCGGCCGTGCCCGATGCTCAGCCCGAGCAGCTTGCCGAACCAGAGCGCGGCGAGGATGCCCGCCGCCATCGTCACGAAGCCCACCACCGGCGCGAGCAGCAGGTTGGCCGGGTTGCGCAGCGCGGGGTTGCCCAACACGCTCTGAAAGATGAGGCACGGGTAGAGGAAGTTGACGACGAGCTTGAGCAGGCTCGCGTCGGCCTCGGTGGTCAGCCAGCCGACGCGGCGCAGCACGACGCCGATGCCGATCATGGCGAAGACCGGCACGATCATCAGCAGCAGCCCCCAGTAGCCTTGCAGGTCCATGGTCGGGGCAAGATCAGCCCTCCGTCGCGGCGGCGGCCTCCGGGTCGCGCGCCATGGCGTGGCCCGCGTGCCAGCCGGTGGTCCACGCGGCCTGGAAATTGAAGCCGCCGGTGATGCCGTCGACGTCGAGCACCTCGCCCGCGAAGTGCAGGCCGGGACACTTGCGGCTCTCCATGGTGCGGAAGTCGACCTCGCGCAGGGCGACGCCACCGCAGGTGACGAACTCTTCTTTGTTCAGGCTCTTGCCCTCGACCTCGAAGCCGGCGGCGGCGCACTGGGCGGCGAGCGCTTGCATCGACTTTTTGGATACGCCGGCCCACTGCGTCTCCGGGGCGATGCCGGCGGCGACGGTGAGGCGCTCCCACAGACGCGAGGGCAGCGTCCAGGGGTTGGCGTTGTTGACGAGCTTGCGCGGGGCGTCGGTGCGCATGGCGGCGAGCGCGACCTCGGCCTCGGCGAGCGTGCCGCCGGTCCAGGAGACCTCCAGGGTGAACTTGTAGTCGCGCGCCGCCAGCTCGCGGGCACCCCACGCGGAGAGTTTGAGCACGGCGGGTCCGCTCATGCCCCAGTGCGTGACAAGGATGGGGCCGCGCTCGCGGAGCTTGGTGCCGCGCGCGGCGGTCGTCACGTCGGGCACGGACAGGCCCTCGAGTCCGCGGATGCGCGGGTCGTCGATGTGAAAGGTGAAGAGCGACGGCACCGGCGGCACGATCTCGTGGCCGAGCGCGGCGGCGATGGTGAGGCCGGCCGAGCCCTTGTTGCCGCCGGTGGCGAGCAGCACGCGGTCGAACTCGCCGGCCGAGCCGTCGGTGAACGTGACGGCGAAGCCGCCGCCGGCGGCGGGCTCGACGGTGCGCACGCCCATCGAGGTGAACACCTTCACGCCGGCGCGGTCGGCGGCGCCGCGCAGGCAGTCGATGATGGTGGCCGAGCTGTCGGTGACGGGAAACATGCGTCCGTCGGACTCGGTCTTGAGCTCGACGCCGCGCTCGGCGAACCACGCGATGGTGTCGCGCGGACCGAAGCGGGTGAACGGCCCCAGCAGCTCGCGCGCGCCGCGCGGGTAGCGTTTGACCAGCTCGCGCGGCTCGGGGCAGGCGTGGGTGGTGTTGCAACGTCCGCCGCCGGAGACGCGGACCTTGGCCAGCGGGTGGGCGGTGGCCTCGTAGAGCACGACGCGCGCGGCGGGGTTGGCCTCGGCGGCGGTGATCGCCGCGAAGAAGCCCGCGGCGCCGCCGCCAACAATGATGATTCGTGGAGCCGCCATGTGAAGCCGGTCAGCGTGCGCGCGGGCGGGCCGGAGCGGCAAATGAAAAACCGCCGGCCCCGATGGGACCGGCGGTTGTTAAGAGCCCCTGATGAGGGCGAAAGCGGGCGGCGATGAGTTCGATCAGGCCTCGTCGTCGTCGGCAGGCGGGGGCGGGCCCTTGCGCTCGCCGTCCTTGCCTTCCTTGCCCTTGGGGCCGCCGGGGCCGGGGCCCTTCTTCTTGAGCTCGTCGAGCTTGGCGATCTGCTCGGGCGTGAGCACGGTGGCGAGCTTGGCCTGGTGGGCGGTGCGCAGCTCCTGGAGCTCGGTGCGCTTGTCCTGGCCCGTCAGCGACTCGTCGTCGCGGATCGCCTTCATCGCCTGCATCTGCTCGCGCAGGATGGGCTTGAGCTGCTCGACCTGCGCGTCGGTGAGGCCGAGCTCGGTCTTGAGTTTTTGGATGCGCTCGCCGGCGCCGGGAGGCGGGCCCTTGCGCTCGCCGCCTTCATCGGGCGCGGCGGACATCGACGGGACAAACAGGCCGGCCGCGAGGGCCGCGAGGGTGGCAAACAATACGGACTTGGTTTTCATGATGCGGGGGGTTGGGTTGATTGAGACTTTGCGAAACCGAGCTGTTGGCACCAAAAGCGTTAACATCCACCTAGACGCGGCGGCCCGGTCGCGGTTACACGATATTTTTTGAAAACATGTCCGACCGTCTTTTGCAGATCGCCCGTCAGGAAGTCCTCGCCACGCAGCGCGGGCTGCCGGCGCCGTTGCAACCCGCGCTGAAGGCGGTGGCGGTGCACTTCGAGCGCACGCCCGCGCCCGACGTGCTCGCGGAGGGATTTCCGCCGGACATCCTCGGGCTGTTCTCCGGGTCGCCGCACGGGAACTTCGAGGACCAGCCGATGCCGCCGCAGATCACGCTCTACCTGGACAACCTGCTGGACTACGCGGAGGGCGACGAGGAGGCGTTTCGCGAGGAGGTGCGGGTGACGTTTTTGCACGAACTCGGGCATTATCTCGGCTGGGACGAGGACGAGGTCGGCGAGCGCGGGCTGGAGTAAAGTCG
>JAUWBF010000009.1 GCA_030601755.1 Verrucomicrobiota bacterium
AACTTGAGGAGATTGCCGCCGTGCTCGAGCGCGGCCTCGATATCACTCGGGGTGGCGATGCCGGGGCCAAACGGAATACCGGCCGCCTCGGCGGCGGCCATGACGCGGTGATTGGTGCCGGGGGCGACGGCGAAGTCGGCGCCGGCGTCCTTGACCTGCTTCACCTGGTCGGGGGTCAGCACGGTGCCCGCGCCGACGAGCAGCTCAGGCAGGTGGGTCTTGATCTCGCGCAGCGCCTCAAGTCCGGCCGCGGTGCGGAGGGTGAGCTCGAGCGAGGTGATGCCGCCGGCCTGCAGGGCCTTGGCGACGGGCACGGCGTCTTCCTTGCGGTCGACGACGAGGACGGCGATGACGCCGCCGCTGACAATGGTGGAGAGAAGGGAGGGGCTGAATGCGATGCTCATGGTGGTGGAGGGGAAGTGATCCTTCCGGTTAACGCCAAGGGTGACAACGTGTTTTGCGGCGCAAAATTCAGACCGTAAAATCGGCGGATACGTGCATCTTCAGACACGCTTCCATGCATCTAAGGAGAGTCTTGTTCGGCCTGATGCTGATGTCGATGGGGTCGGCCCTTGAGCCGGCCCGTATCGAAAAACATGTCGATTGCTTCGTCTGCAGAGAGCGGCATCCGGTAGCGGCCCGTATTTCGACGCCGCCAATCGACATTATCGGGCTCTGTCCAGGAGGCCTTGCGCGAAGAGGCCTTTGCAGATGAGAAACTTGAGGAATGGGGCAGCCTCGGTGGTTGCCCGTGAACGAGCGGATAATGAGCATTGGACAGGAGGCTCTAGCGCGTTTCCGGGCGACGTTCCCTAGATCGACCCGGTTGGTGATTCTTGCGCCGGCGGGTCTTGGGTTTGACGCCGCATGGTCAGGCGGGAAACTTGCTTGATGGACCAACCCGGAAGCTGCTGTGCACCCGCCCGTGAAGGCGGCTCCTCTTGTGCCGAACAACCTGAGTTCGCACGCGTGAACACGGGCTCGACCAACGGCATGAAGCTCATCACCGGCGGCAGGTTCCTGATGGGCAACGAGCGCGACTACGGCTTCCCGTCCGACGGCGAGGGGCCGGTGCACGAGGTCGAGCTGACGCCGTTTTGGATCGACGCGACCACGGTGACCAACGAGCAGTTCAACGACTTTGTGAACGCCACCGGTTACAAGACCGAGTCGGAGCGCTTTGGCTGGTCGTTCGTTTTCGAGGGGCATCTGACGCCGAAACAATTGCAGACCGCCGTTAAGGGGCGAGTGGTGGGCTCCGAGTGGTGGTGCCGCATCGATGGCGCCGATTGGCGTCACCCCGAGGGCCCCGGCTCCAACATCAAGAAGCGCTGGGCGCACCCTGTCGTGCAGGTCACTTGGCACGACGCCGTCGCTTACGCGCAGTGGGCCGGCAAGCGTCTCGCCACCGAGGCCGAGTGGGAGTTCGCCGCGCGCGGCGGGGCACCTCACCTGCATCGTTTCCCTTGGGGCGACGAACTGGAGCCGGGCGGCCGGCACATGATGAATGTCTGGCAGGGCGTGTTTCCCACTAAAAACATCGAGGCCGACGGCTACTATGGTCCGGCACCGGCCAAGAGTTTTCGCGCCAACGGTCACGGCCTCTACAACATGACTGGCAACGTCTGGGAGTGGTGCTGGGACTGGTTCGACCACACGTATTACCAGCGCAGTCCGTCGACCAATCCCGCAGGCCCTTGCCACGGCGACCGGCGTGTCATGCGCGGCGGCAGCTACCTCTGCCACGCGAGTTATTGCAACCGCTACCGGGTCGACGCGCGCAACTCCAACACGCCGGACAGCGCGACGACCAACCTCGGTTTCCGCTGCGTGCGCGACGTGTGACCGCGCGCCGCGAGTGGCCGATGGCCGGTTGCGCGGGCGCCGTTCAGTTCAGCATGCCCATGATCTCCGCCGGCGTGCGGCCAGTGCGGTAGAGCTGAGCCATCAAGCGCATGGGCCGATCGACGTGGGCGAAGAAACCGAGGTAGTCGTCGCACAGGTAATTGAGTCCGGGCTCGCCATCCGCGGTGCGTTCGAAGCGGTGTTTGGGGCAGCCGCCCGCGCAGGCGAAGTGCATGGGACAGTCGAGGCAGCGGCGGGGCAGAGAATCAAGTTTGCCCAGGCCGAACGCGACCTGCCGGTCGGAGTCGACCAAGGCGGCCAGCGGCTCCTTGAGGATGTTGCCGAGGCGATGGTCGGGATAGACGTAGTGGTCGCAGGAATACAGATCGCCGTTGTGCTCGACGGCGAGCGCGCGGCCGCAGGTCTCGGCGTGCACGCAGATGCCGCCGGGCAGGCCCAGCCACTTGCCCAGCGCCACGTCGAAGAGCTGGATGTGGACGCGGCCCACGTCGTGCCGCACCCAGCGGTCGAAGATCGCCGAGAGGAACCGGCCGTAGTCGCCGGGCTTCACCGACCACGGCGTCATCCGCGGAGAGGCCGCCGACGGTTTGTCGACCGCCGCGGCGGGAGCGGGTCGCGGGCCCTCCGGAGGGGAGGCGAGCGACAGGCGCCAGTCGGTCGCGCGGGCATCGGGCCGGCGCTCGACGATGGGGATGAACTGCAGGAAGGTGGAGCCGATGCCGCGCAGGAACCGGTAGATCTCGAGCGGTTTTTGCGCGGTCTCGCGGTTGACACAGGTTAGGGTGTTGAAGTCGACCTGGTGTCGTTTGAGCGCTTCGATGCCACCCATGACGGCGTCGAAGGTGGGCTTGCCGCCCTTATTGACACGATACTTGTCGTGCAGGGCGCGCGGACCGTCGATGCTGACACCGACCAGAAAGCCGTGCTCTTTGAAGAACGCGGCCCACTCGTCGTCGAGGCACGTGCCATTGGTCTGAAAGGCGTTCTCGATGACGCGGCCGGCGCCGTATCGCTTTTGCAGGGCCACCGCCTTGCGAAAGAAGTCGACGCCCATGAGCGTGGGCTCGCCGCCTTGCCAGCCGAAGACCACTGGAGCGTCGCCAGGATTGGCCGCGATGTAGTCGCGCACCAACGTCTCAAGAGTCTCGTCAGTCATGCGAAAGCGCGTCCCGCGGTCGAAGAGCTGTTCCTTTTCCAGATAAAAACAGTAGGTGCAGTCCAAGTTGCACGCCGGCCCTGCGGGCTTGATCATCAGGTGAAAAGGGGCCTTCGCGGTGCTCATGGCGTAGAACCTGTATTTTGCCGGATGCTCGACGCACCCGAAATTACAAAGGACTCGGACGGGGGGCGGCAAACGCAGTTAGTAGGCTGTTTATCCGTGGGTATAACGAACCGTTCCTGCGAAGACAAAAAACGCCCTTCCCGGACGGCCCTCTGAGTAAGTCGCCAAGGCGGTCACTCGATCGTCTTGGCGACGGCTTGCTCAAGCAGATCACCGGCGAGCTTGTCGGCGGACAGGTTTTGCGCGGCGGCGGCCTTCTCGATCTTGGCGAGTTCGCGCAGACTGAGCTTCATGCGCACGTTGGTCTGGTAGGCGTCGGGAATATCGAGCCAGGTTTCCTCGGTGGTGGCGAGCTGACGGTCATCGAGGCCGAAGGCGGCGAGGACGCCACGGGCCATCATGAGATTGCCGTAGATGTTCATGTGCACGCCGTCGGTGGTGAGGGAGCGCTTGATGCCGGCGGCTTCAAGCTTCTGCTGCTCGGCAAACATGTCGGCGTTCAGATCGGCAAGGGGGAGGCTGCGCTCCTTGGCAAGGTCACGAAGGAAGTCGTTGTAGCCGACCAGCGTCGTGTTCTTGTCGTTGGTGACGGGCAGGCTGATCTGGGTCGCGGTGAGGATGACGACCTTCACGCCGGCGTCGCGGCACTGGTCGACGATGGCGGTGATGTTCTTTTTGTAGTCCTCGAGCAGGATGCCGGCGCCGCGAGACTGGTGCCAGACGTCGTTGACGCCGCAGCTGAGGGTGAGCCAGTCGGGTTTCTGGGCGAGTATGCCTGGCAGGCGTTTCAGCATCTGGTCGGATTTGTGACCGCTGATGCCGGCGGGGATGACCTTGATGTCGACGCCGTTGGCTCTCAGGCCACTTTCGACGAGACGGACGTAGCCGCCGGGCGTCGAGGCGCCTTGGTGGGTGATTGAATCGCCTAGGAAGGCGACGCTTTCCCCAGATTTGACGAGAATGTCCGCGTGCAGTGACGCGGAGGCGATCAGGCAGGAGGCAAGGAGGCAGGCAAGGAGGCGCATGGAATGGTGGTCAGGGTTGAAGGCGCGTGGGCGCGATGCATCACGCGGGGAATGCATATCAAGGCAAACCACCGTCGGAAGTGCAGTCATACACAATGCCAACGTTTGCAGTGCGCGACGGTGGGCGGCGCTTATTTGTCGTCGAGTTCCGCGCGCACGACCAGCGAGTGCACCGGTCTGTCCACGGTGAACAGAACGCTCACTCGGCGCAGGTCTGCGGGCGGCTGGTCCCAGGCGTTGGGCGCGTTGGAGGCGTCCTCGTCGACCACTTGGAATGCCGTGTCGGCGGTGACGGTGAGGCGAAGCGTTCGGCCATCTTGGGTGAGCACTGCCCCCGAGGGGCTAACGTCGACCCTAGCCTGCGTTATCCAGGAAAAACGATAGACCGCGCCCGGCTTTGCGTTTGCCAATGTGTCGCGAAACTCGGCCGATTTGGGAGAATCCACCCGCAGTTTGCGTCGCAGTCGGCCAACTTGCCCGGCGTAGAGCGGCGTCAGGTCGATCTCCGCGGCGCGTGCCTCCGCATCGAAGGCGGTCAACGGAGCAGTGGCCGTTTCAATCGGGAGAGCGTCGTCGATCAGAGGTATCGAATGTGCATCCGGACCAACCACAAAGACCCGCCAGCGGTCCTCGCCAAACAGGCTCAGGCCATGCGCCTCGACGTGCGCATAGCGAGGCATGCCGCAGTCGATCGCCCAGCGCACGCCGTCCAGCTCCATGATGAAGGAGCCGACGTCCATGTGTCCGTGGCTGGAGCGTGGCGATCCGCCCTTGATGGCCACGCAGAGAGCGTCGCGTCCGACTCCCGAGCGAAACACCGCGAGCGGACTCTCGCCGCCGGTCGACCAGGCCTCCGGCGCGGCGAGCTCGCCGGCTGTCAGGCCGTCGGCGGGCATCCACAACAGCGCGAGCGGCAGGAAGCGTGACGGGAATCCGGGCTGACGGCCCTCGGCGATTGCTTGCCGGAAAGCCGTCGCGGCCGCGGTCAGGCGGGCGGCCTCGTCCGCAACAATACCCGGGCAATTGGTCTCGCGGGCAAACCAATACTGCTCGGGCGCAAACTCGCGCCTTGGTCTGCAATCGCCGAAGTTGAGAAAGTCACCCGATGGCGCGGTGAGCGTGTTGAAGGCAGCGCCGCTTTGCAGGAACGCCCGGTTGGTCGCCAGCTCGCCGGCCGAGCCCTCGCCGGTTCGCAGCGCCTCGATCAGCAGCAGATGATAGGCGGTGCCGTAGCCCCAATACATCGGCCCCTCGACATAGGCTCCGTCCGGTTCGTAGCTCGGGAAAATATCCGGTGTGTTGCGTCGCGCGCGGGCGATGGCGCGTGCGGCCAGCTCCGGTTCGTCCTCGCGGACGACGAGGGCGGCGAGCGTCAGGCCGGCCTCGCACACCTGCAGCCAGTTGTTGGCCGGAGTGCGCCGCCGCCACCAGTGCGAATCGTCGTCGCCGGGGCGCAACGCATGCGACACGAGCGCGTCGTGAATCGCGGAACGACCGGCCGGGCTGAGCTCGTCGTGTAGCCAGTCATAACCGATGGCCATGGCGGTGGCCGCCTCGGCCACGTCCAGGAAGTGCGACGGGTTCCAATCGCTGAAAGCCGCCAGCGCCAGCATTTCCTTTTCCGCGCGGGTCGACCACCGGCTGTCTCCAGTCAACCGATACATCATCGCGAAGCCGAGCACGCGGCGAAGGGCCGTCCGACTGGTGTCCAGCAGACGCCGGCCGACCATCACGCGCTCGACGGACGGAGCGTCGTGGTCAAACTCGGCCACGGCTCGCACGAGCTCAAGCACCTCGCGCTCCGGCCCGTCTCGCGTCACGGCCGCACGCAACCGCTCGAAGTCGGAGTCGTTAGCCAGAAGGCGTGGGTGCCGTCCGTGGATGGAGTGGGGACGGCTTGGCTGAGCAGGGGCATGAGCAACAAAAACGGGACAACGCGAACGAACAGACAGGGCATGGGTAATGCACGCCACTAGACCACCGTAGCATCCGGAGGCAGTAATATTCGTCGCGCCCGTTTTAACTCACGGCGACCGGTCTCAGTCCCAGCGCCGCCACGACCTCGACATCGGGAGCGCGCACGCCGGCATCATCGCGTGGCGCGACGGCGAAACACCCCGAGTAGTCCCACATGGTCCAGCCGATGCCGTTGTCCGCGAGCGCCCCCGACACATCCCGCAGCCATGCCAGACGCGACGCGCGCGGGCTGAAATCGCGATAGACGCCAAACTCGTTGCAAGTGAGCGGCAGACCATGTCGCTCGGCCCAGGCCACCGCCGGTTGCACGAACGCGTGGTAGGTCGCGGCGCTCCAGCCGATCTCCACGTATTCCCGCAGGTGGCGAAGCGCGTTTGCATCGGTGATGCCGCGCATAAACTCCGCGACGAAGGCGGCGTCGGCCGGGTAGGTCAGCCCCTTGGTCAGCATTGCCCACGGCGGCGACCAGCTCGCGCCCTGATGCGTGAACGCGATGGGGTCGTAGAGGTGGAAATTGGCGATGACGTTGCCGTCGTCCGGAGGCGTGAGCTTGAGCAGTTCCGGCACGGGCGAGCACTTGTCGCCCGAGATGATGAGCGTGTTCAACGGAGCCTCGGCGCGGATGGCGGCGACCGTGGTGTTTTGCAGGTCGTTCCAGCGGGCGGCGTCGTTGATGCAGGGCTCGTTGAGGATTTCCAAAAACACACGCTCCGGGTCGAGCGGGGCGATGGCCGCGGCGAGTTGCCGCCAGAGATCGACGAAGGCCTCCGCCGTGGCCGGCGACGCGGCCAGCTCGCGTTTGAACGGATCCTCCGGATGCACGTCGATGATCACGGCTAGCCCATGGCCGATCAGGCGGACGATGTTTCGCAGGATGCGGTCAAGGTAATCGCGCGGCAACATGCCGCCGGTCGCGCCGGCCAGCAGCGGCTCGCAGGCGATCGGCAGTCGCACGTGGTCGAAGCCCATGTCCGCCACAAGCGCGAGGTCGTTCTCGCGGATGTAGGCGTCGAAGTGCCCCGCGGTGTAACCGGGTTCCCAATACACCTGGGAAAACCAGTGGCTGAGGTTGACGCCGCGCCGCAGGCGGGCGGCGCGGTCAAACACGGCGGAATGCTGGATCATTGATGGAAAAGATGGATGCGTCGCGACCGCCTGAGCGTCAGCGACGCCGGCGACGGCGTCCGCTGACAAATGCAAGGCCGCACAGGCCGGCGAACAGCCCGGCGACTGAGGGCTCGGGAATGGCGGCGAGTGAAGTGATCTCGACGTAGCCGCCGCCGATATCGGTGACCAGCAGGCCGGCGCCGACGCCGTCACGCACACGTCCGCCGATCAAGGACTCGGCGGCGGACACGGAGCTCAGCAATTGCAGCCGGGAGTCGGCGCTGTTCATGAAAATCGCACCGGCGGATGCGGAGGAATAGGGAGTCGCGGTGTCGAAGCGCACGGTGATGTCGCCGAGGTTCATGCCCCAGGAACCGACCGTGCCGCCAAACCCGGTGATGGCCGACGCGAGCTGGAGGGTGCCGCCGCCGTCGACGGTGACGTTCTGGCTGCGTTGGTAAAAGCTGTTGGCGAGCACCAACGTGTTGCCCGACGCGACGGTCCAGTTGCCGGTGTAGCGTTGCTCAAACGACATGCTCAGCGTGTTTGTTCCCGCGCCCGCGCTGGTGAGCTGGGTCAGGTTGCCGAAGGGCGAACCGGTCAGGGTCCAGCCGGCCGATTGAAAGTTGATGCCCAGTATGCTGCGACCTGCGGAGAGATTGACCGTCCCTGCGGTGACGGTCGCGTTGAAGACCGCGGTGTCTCCGTAGTCGTTGTTGGCCGGAACCGTGTTGCCGCTCCAGTTCAGCGCGGTGGTGAACTCGCCATCTCCGGCCTCGCCGTCCCACGTGCGGTTGGCGGCGACGAGCGTCGTGCAGAGCGCGGAGAGCGTAAACAGAGCGGCGGAGGCGATCAGGGGTGTTTTCATGATAGGTATGGGCTTGGGGTGACTAAGAGAGGCGGGGAACCCATATTGATACTCCCTGCCGCCGGAGTTGGGTTAATGCGTAGCCGACCCGTGATGTGTCTATCCCTGATCAGGTCGTGGCGGGCGATGGAGCGGTTCCCGTCGGAGCCGGCGGCGTAAAGCCGTTCTGACCGCCGAGCTTCTTCCACTCGCGGTAAAGCAACCAGGTGAAGACAAAGGCCGCGCCCTGGAACGCGAAGTTCCACACCGGCAGGAACCGGTAGCAGTATTCGGGATCCGGATGCAGCCTGCCGACCAGATCGAAGTAGGCGCCGCAGGCCACGCCGCCCACGATCAACGCGCCGGAGCGCACGAGCGCGTTGGCCGATGAGAACTGTCCGTAGCGGTCCATCGGAAACACCTTCATCAGGGCCGGCAGCTCCGAGGCCGCGTAGAGCGTGTGGATCGGCAGGCTGGTGACCGCGAGCACGACGAAGATCCACGGCACCCACTCCGCCGCGATGTCCGGCCGCAGCATCGCGAACGTGATCGAGAACGGCCCCATGAACGCCTGCAGGCCGATCGCCAGCAGCATCACGCGCAGCGGGTGCTTGCGGTCGGCGAGGATGCCGGCCGGGTAGAGCAGGGCCACGCCGACGATGCCGCAAACGCCCGAGACCTTGCCGATGAAGCCGAAGTCGAGACCGAGGTATCGGGTCTGGTAAAGCAGCACGTAGGAGCCGGAGGCCCACGTCATGGCCACGCAGGCGTTGGCCAGAAAGATGAACCAGTAGAAACGATGCGTGAAACACTCGGTGGCGTAGGTGCGCAGCGCGGCGCGAAATCCCCGGCGCTCGCCCACGTAGGCCGGCGGCGGCGGATAGTCGCCCTCGCGGACCTTCCAGCACATCATGAGAAACGCCACGAGGTAGAGCAGCCCCGCGATCAGGAAGATCTGCTGCATGTGCGTCTCGGCGTATTTCAGCACGAAGAAGTTGTAGCCCGCGCCCGCGCAGGAGCCGACCACGCGGAACAACGCCATGAAGCGCGCGAGGAAGACGTGCGGGACCACGTCGTTGAACAGGTAGTAGTAGACCGACGTGATGAAGAGATTGAAGAACTGGAAGCAGACCATGAACACGCCGATGACGACCAGCATGACGGTCATTTCAGAGAAGCGGCCGTGCAGCGCGATGTCGTGCAGCCAGCGGCCGATGGGCACCGCGTAGCCGAGCAGGATCAGGAACAGCACGAGAAACGGTGTCGCTCCGAACAGGAACGGAATGCGCCGGCCCCAGCGGCTGCGAAACCGGTCGCTGCGAAAGCTGATGACCGGGTTGATCGCCGCCGACATGATGTTGGGGATGGTCGTGACGATCAGTCCCAGCGACCAGTTGGGCGCGCCGATGCCGTTGAGTTTGATCGGCAGGATGCTGGGCACGACCGTCTCCATGAGCGTGAAGCAGAAGTCGCCCCACAGGAGAAAGAGGAAGAGCGTGATGAGCCCCGCCTTGGTGTAGCTGAGCGTGCCGACCTTGAAGCGGTCGGCGTCGGCGGACGGGTTGATGGATGCGGCGGGGGATGCGTTGGCGGACATGGGAAAACAACGGAGGCGAGCCCCGGGCGTCTGGCCGGGGAGGGCACGGGAAACGAATCGCGGCCCAAGCGAGCCGGCGCGGCGAGGTCGGTGTGGGCGGCAGTTGGAGGCGTGGGGCCGCGCGAAGTCAGTTGCTGGCCGAAGGCGGCAGAACCTCGGCGATCTTCCTCAGCCGCAGATCGACGGGCGCCGGGTCGTCTTCAGTGGGCGGAGGATCGATCAAGAAAAGGGTCAGCCGGGTGTCGCGAGCCAGCATCTGGGTGCTGCTGACGATCGGCCGCCATTGGCCGGTCACCAGCGTGGCGACCTGGAGCTTGGTGCGATAAGTCTCGGGATAGGGAATCACGGCGCTCTTGAACGGATCGAGCGTGGTCGACTTGGCTCCAAACATGACGGCGGAGGGACGGCGCGAAAAACTGATGACGCGCAAATGATCGGCGGGATGGGTCGACGCGGAGTCGTCCAGGACCATCGGCAGAAACTCCAGGGGACCTCCGTCGGGTGCGCGTGGTGCATTCGACGGCAGCAGATAGGCTGGCACGAGGATGATGACGCGCGGTGTGGGCGGCTGGTCGGCCCCCGAGGAGCGCGGCGGGAGCCTAAGCTGGGCGACGATGATCTTGGCAGGGGGGAGCTTGGGGTCTGGATTGTCGACCAGTCGGTAAAGGGAAAGTTCGCCGTCGAGCGGGATCGGATAAGGGCGGGAGTAGGTGGTCGTGGGAAAGTCGACGGTGTTCGTGGTGCGCGGGTCGACGTCGTAGCGCAGCGGTTCGGTCGGCCCGAGCGATACCACGCGAAAGGTGTCGGGTCGCGGCGCCGCCTGGGCGTTGGCGATGGATACGCCGAAGCAGACAAGCACGGCCGGCAGGATCAGATGTCGGAAGGTGAGAGCCATCGGAAGGAGACGATTTTGTATTGGCGACCGAACCGCTGGCTGAGCGTGCCGTCGGCGGGCGTGTCCGCGGGATTGAGGGAGTCCTCCACGTAGTCGGGCATGCGCTGCACGACGGCCTCGCACCACGCCTGAGAGTTGACGGTCTCGTTGACCGGATTGACCGATTCACCGTAGGCGCGAACGGTGAAGGTGTCCGAGCGGGCGGAAAGACCGCCGCCGATCGCCGCAAGCACGTCGGCCTGAGTGAGGAACTTCGGAGCATTGGCCGAGGAGGCGCGCTGCGGGGTTTTTTCGGGCGTGTCGTTCACGTCGCCGCGGGCGAGGGGCAGCGAGTAGTAGGTAAGCGTGCCGGGCGGCAGGTCGCCGATCGTGCGGGTGTTGCCCCAAAACGAGGAGCCGGCGAAATCATTGCTGGCGTAGGCGGTGGGGGTGCTCGCGGGCGTGGCGTCGATGGCGGCCTGCAGCGCGCCCTTCATGCCGATGAGAAAGGTCTGCTTTTGCTCGGCGGTGAGTCCCGACTGCACGGCGTAGGGAGCTGTCGATTGCACGAAGGAGGCGTTGTCGACGAGCCGGCGGTTGACGAAATCGGCGAGGGAGACAAACGGGCCACGCGCTCGGATTTCCGCGACGAGGTTGCGCGCCAGCTGGGCGATCTGCTCGGGCGAGAGCACTCGGTAACCTTTCCAGAGCGCGTCCATGTCGGCGCCTTCGTAGTAACCGTAGGCGGTGGTGGTGCCGGAGGGCGCGGCCACCTGCGAGACGCCGGAGGGCAGTCCGGGGCCGGAGTCGGGATCGAGAAAGCGGGAGAAGGCCACTCCCAGCGCGGGGCCCGAGGCGTTGGTCTCGGGGTCGTAGGCCAGTTGGTTCAACCCTCCGAGAACGGCGCGCCAAGCCTGCTCGGAGGTTGAGTTGATGTTGAAGCCGCCGGCGAGCAGCAGGTGGGACGCGGCGGCGTCCGCGTCGGACTGCAGTTCGGAGTCCGAGGGCGAGCCGATGCGGACCAACCGGGGATTGTCGAGCGTTTGGGGCACGTTGCCGGAAACGGGCACGGTGGAGAAAAAATAACGATCCCAGAGTGTCCTATTAAGCAGCCAGGAAGCATCGTAGTAACGCATCTGACGGTTCGCGACGTCCACGGGCGCGCTGCCGGTGGACTCGAGCAGGCGGTTGGTGTTGAGGATGCGAAAATCCGCGATGGCGTTGCCCACCGGGTAGGCCGGATAGCTGCCGGCCAGCGACAGGTTGGCGTGTTGCAGATGGGCGATGGACATGAGCGGTTGTCCGGCCTCGCGAACCTCAAAGAGGCTGGCGTTCACCGACCGGCCGGTGCGCAGGTCGCGGTCGAGGCTGATGCCCGCCGAGGCGTGTTCGAAGTCGACGGTGTTCTCTAGGAACCACACGGGCCAGGCGTCGGAGGACGTCGTGATCTTTGAATAGTATGGAGTCACGTGATTGGGATCGCGACGGGTGCGGAAGAGGTAGGGGGCGCGGATGTTGCCCTGCGCGATCCAGCGGTAGCGCGGGATGCCGGCGCCGTATTGATCGTTGAGCACGTAGCCGCGGCCGATGGCGGAAAAGATCGACATGGTGAACCACTTCAAGTCGGGCTCGCGAATGGCGGATGGTCGGGGGAGGGGAGCGGCGGACGCGAGGATGTTGCCGGGATTGTCGATGGCCGCGTAGTCCACGCGCTGAATGGTCTGATACCACGCGTTGCGGGTGTGGTCCCAGTCGCCGTCATTGTGGGCGGAAGGCGTGGCGCCCGCCTCGCCGAGGTAGATGGCGGTGTGGCCGTTCTGACCGTTGCGCAGGCCGTCGCGGGCGACGGTTTGGAAATCATGTCGATAATCCTCGGCGGTGACGACGGCGCCTGTGTCGATCGACGCGTAGTTGTGGGAGTTCAGGCCGGGGAGCATCGTGTTCGTGCCCGGCAGATAGGCTGATTGGCCCCCAAGGGTGAACATCAGGCTCTCGCCCGCCTCCAGGGCGGGGCATTCGACACGGAAGCGAAAGTAACGGACCGGGTAGTCGGTGCCGGCGGGCTTGGGCGTGGTGATGTCGCGGAGATTAAACGAGATCTTGTCGACCCAATTGCGCGTGGTCGGGGTCGCCGGATCGGGGTGATCGACCTGCAGCATCATCTCGCCGCCGGTATTGCGCATGAAGCCCACGCCGATCTCGTAGGAACGGCCGGCCATGCGCTTGTTGTAGGGATTCCACAGCACGGCCACGGGGTAGACGTTCAGCCGGATGCTGGTGCCCTCGGGCACATGGCCGTCGGTGTCGGTCGCAACCGTGGCGTCGGCCTCGAAGCTGAAGCCGAGCGACGTGTAGGTGAGGATCGGATACACCCCGATTTCGCCGGCGGCCCCGCTGTCGTAAACGGGACGGCGGGGCGTGATCACGCCGGCGGTCGCGGTCGTCGCGTAGTGTGAGCGCAGGTGTCCCCAACTGGGGATGAAGGTGGTGTTCTCGGCGGCGTTGTCGGGCACCCAGAGGCGGTCGGTGTTGTCGGGGCCCTCGGCGTCGTTGGCGAGGATTCTGGTCAGGTCGTGTCTCAGTCCGCCGGCGTAGGTGTCGGAGAGCACGGAAAGGGAGGAGGCGGTGACGTCGTGAAAGCGATGTTTGAGGGCGGCGGCCATGCTGTCCGCATCATCGGAGCCCATGATGGTCTGGGTGGGCGTGACGACATCGGCGACCGAGTCAAAACCGGGGTCATAGACACCGGCGATCCGGGGCGAGTCGAGCGCTCCGGCGTCGACGCCGGAGACCATGAGCTCGACCGCGGCGCGGCTGGCGCTCGCAAAGGCCCGGCGCTTTTGCCCGAGTTGCTCTCCGCTGGTCAGCGACGGGTCGGTGCCGGCGAGCGGGAGGTTGACGCGGGCCTTGGCGCCCTCGTCGCCGACCCACCAGGCGTAGCGGCCGATGGTGACGGGACCGGTTTGACCGGGAGCCTCGGCTTGGATGTCAACCGCGGGAGCCACGACATAGTCGGCCGGCACGTTGGAGTCATCAAGGGCGGAATCGACGCTGTTGCCGCCGACAAGCAGGCGCCCGGGAGTGGTGCCGGCAATGGGGCTGGCGAGGGTGATGTCCGTGGAGGTTGCGGGAGTGGAAACGGTGAGCCCGGAGATCGTGGCGTCAGGAGAAAATCGGATGCCGGTGGGCGAGGTGGTGATCTGACCGCTGTCACCCACATCGCCGGTGCTCCGGCGGGGATCGAAATCGGTCTGCTCGTTGCCGCTGACCAGCCAGTTGATCAGGCGCGCGGAGGAGCCGTGCGCGTCGACGTTGGAGGTGTTGGTCAGCGCCGCTTGGATGGCGGAGGGCGTGTCGTCGTAATCGGCGGCGACGGAGCTGCCGTAGGCGCCGACCCAGTGGGGGTTGGGCGCGTCGGCGCCGTGCTCGAGGTCGGCGCGGGCGGTGGTGCGCTGGTCGGGGCCGGTGTATTTCTGCAACTCGCCGACGGCGATGTTGAGCGCCATGAGCGCGTTCTGGCGGGCCTGCGAGAGTTGCTGGCTGTTGGCGGCGACCTGTGTCTCGACCCGCGTGAGCGCGGCGAGGGAAACGAGGATCAACACGAGGAACGCGACGAGCGTGATGGTGATGAGCAGCGCGAAGCCTTCGCGGGCCGCGCGGGGGCGGGGGCAACCCGGGGTCCGCGGGCCGGTGTCGGCGGGGCGACCGGAGGACTGTGGGGGGCGGCGGGTCATGGCTGGGGTGGGAGGTGCGGACCGGCGTCCGGCCAGTGCCGGACGCCGACGGAGGGTGTCGGGGCGGGGTTGTTTTGTTCTAATCGGGTGTCAGAGGCGGCTCTTGAGCTGCCAGGCGCGGACGTAGTCGACCTGGAAGAAGTCGGGGAGCTTGGAGAGGTCGACGTTCTTGGTGGCCCAGCCGCCGACCTGGGTGTTGAGCTTGAGGTAGGCGGGAACGTTGGAGACGCGCTCGTCGGCGTATTCCACGACCTTCTTGCCGTCGATATACCAGGTGAGCTTGCCGGGTTCCCAGAGCAGGCCGAAGTTGTGCCAGCCGTCGGGCGTGGGGCCGAAGTAGACGTGGCTGGTGCCCCAGGCCTTGTGGTCGGCGCCGTAGCCGTCCCAGTGCAGGGCGACGTTGTTGCGGCCGGGGCCCCACTCGGTGAGGTGCTCGAGGATGTCGATCTCCATGGCGCCGTTGCCGGTGTCGCGGCGTTGCCACTGGTTGAGTCCGGAGGCGGCTCTGCGGTCGGGCATCATCCAGAAGGCGGGCCAGAGGCCGCGGGCGGTGGGCAACTTCACGCGGGCCTCGAAGTAGCCATAGAGCTGGGTCCACTTGTCGTAGCTCTGGACGAGGCCGGAGGCGTAGTCGCGGGTGCCGAGCTTGGGGTCGTTGTTTTCATGGCCGAATTTTTTCTCGGTCTTGATGGAGAGCACGCCGTCGGCGACGGAGAGGTTTTCGGGCACGTAGCGGACGAGCTGGCCGGGCTGGGGACCGTCCCACGGGAAGCGCGGGGTCCAGAGCTTGTCGTTCAACCGGTCGCCGTCGAAG
Organism: Verrucomicrobiota bacterium; assembly: GCA_030601755.1. Lineage (GTDB taxonomy): Bacteria > Verrucomicrobiota > Verrucomicrobiia > Opitutales > Opitutaceae > JAUWBF01. The sequence goes on from JAUWBF010000009.1 coordinate 15,124, forward strand.
TTTTCGTCGAGGGTGCGAACCCAGTCGCCGTCGACCGGCGGACGTTCGCCGAGCCAGGCGGGCGGGGTGACGGGCACGTCGCGGTCGGCGGGCGAGGTGAGCGCGACGCCGTCCTTGGCGGCGGCGGGCGAGCCGTGGGCCTTGAGGTCGGAGAGGATGAGGGTGGTGTCGGCCTTGGGGCGGACGATGAAGACCTGGATGGCGATGATGCGTTTCGGGTTGAGCGGGAAGGCGGGCGCGCCGTTCTGCTGGCCGAAGGTGAGGGAGAGGGCCTTGGTCTCGTGGGCGCCGACGGTGATCTGCTCGGTGTTCCAGGGCTCGGTCTTCCAGTGGCCGGGGTTGTCGACGCGCATGAAAACGGTGACCTTGCGATCGTTGGGGTTGGTCACGTCGACGGTGACGCCGCCGAAGGCAGAGAGGTCCCAGCCGCCCTTGGGCATGGGAAACTGGATGTTCGGATAGTTGGAACCGGCCTGGAAGGTGACCTTGATGGCGCCGTCTTCAAGCAAGGCGGAGGACTCGGAGTAGTTGAAACCGGCGAGCTTGTTCTTGGACAGGTCGAGGAGTTCGCCGCCGATGGAGGGCGAGAAGGTGGCGTCCTGGCCGGCGGAGGCGGCGGGAGCGGGTGCGGCCGCGTCGCTTGAAGCGGTGGCGGCGCTCGCGGTGCCGAAGGGGACGATGTTCCGCACGAGGATGGCGGCGTCGGCCTTGGGGCGAGAGACGAAGAGCTTGAGGTTGCTTATGCGCGAGGAGTCGAGGGCGTATCCGGGATTTCCATACGACTTGCCGAAGACGACTTTCACGGTCTTCGTTTCTCCGGGGGATATCCAGGCGTCGCCGGTGTTCCAGGGCGACTGGCGCCAGTCGCCGGGGTTGTCGGCGCGGAGGTTGACCTGGAGGCGGGACTGGCCGGCGTTGGTGACCTCGGCCTGGATGCCGGCGAAACCGGTGAGGTCGAGACGTCCGCCGGCGAGCGGGAAGTCGAGGCCGGGGTAGTCGCCGCCGTTGGGGAAGGCGACCTTGAGGGCGTCGCCCTCGACGGAGAGCACCGGATTCTTCTCGGTGCGGATGGAGGCGAGGTTGTCGGCGGTCGGCTTGAAGACCGGCGTGCCGGCGGCGGCGGGCTTGGAGGCGGGCTCACCGGTGGAGGCCGCCGGAGCCGACGCGGCGGTGGCGGCCGGCGCGGTGCCGAAGGGACGAAGGTTGCGCACGAGGATGGCCGCCTCGGTCTTGGGGTTGGCGGCGAAGAGCTTGACGTTGCTCACGCGGGACGGATCGAGGGCGTAGCCGGGGTTGCCGTAGGACTGGCCGAAGGTGACCTTGAGGGTCTTGGACTCTCCGGGGGCGATCCAGATGTTGTTGGTGTTCCAGGGGGACTTGCGCCAGTCGCCGGGGTTGTCGGCGCGAAGGTTGATGTTGAGGCGCTCCTGACTGGTGTTGGCGATGTCGAGCTGGATGCCGGCGTGGCCGGAGAGGTCGCGCATGCCGCCGATGGGGAAGTCGAAGCCGGGGTAATCGGAGCCGGCGGGAAAGACGACGCGCAGCGCACCGGTGGCGGCGTCGAAGGAAACCGAGGCGTTTTTCTCGGTTTGAATCGCGGCGAAGTTGTCAGCGGTGGCGGTGTAGAGCGGGGTTTCGGCGGCGCGCGCTACGGCGAACGTCGTGGCGAGCACGAGCGCGACGAAGGCGGAGCGAAGGAGGGGCGAGGGGGTTGGACGGATCATGGAGAAAGTCATTTGCCGGCGGTGGCGAGCGCGGCGGGGGTGAAGGGTGACGCGGAGTCGACGGAAGGAGTTTGGTGCAGGCTGGCGCCGTTGCTACGGATGACGTCCCGATACCAATAACCGGAGTCCTTGATGGTGCGAACCTGGGTGGCGTAATCGACGTGGACGAGGCCGAAGCGGTGCTTGTAGCCCTCGGCCCACTCGAAGTTGTCCATCACGGACCATTGGAAATAGCCGCGCACGTCGACGCCCTCGGCGATGGCGCGCTCGAGGCCGAGCAGGTAGCGCTGCAGGAAGTCGATGCGGTGGCCGTCGTGCACGCGGCCGTCGAGCGCCACCCAGTCGGGCAGCGAGAGGCCGTTCTCGGTGATGACGACGGGAAGCTTGTAGCGTTCGTGCAGGAACTTCGTTCCCCAGTAGAGGGCGTCGTCGGTGCGCTTCCAGAGAAAGTGGGTGTGAGGAAAACCCGCGCCGACATCGGCGACCTCGTGCCGCCCGTCGGCGCCGGCCTTGGTCGGGGTCGCGTGGTAGATGTTGCAGCCGTAGAAATCGAGAGGCTGCTTGATGATGTCGAAGTCGGAGTCCTTGAAGCGCGGCGCGTTCTTGCCGTAGGCGCGCAGGCCCTGCTCCGGGTAGGAGCCGAGCACGGGGGCGTCGCCCCACCAGCGGTTGTTCCAGCAGTGTTCGCCCCAGACGTCGTCCATGCCGGCGTAGGCGGCGGCGATGTCCTCGGGCTTGTCGGTGACGGGATAGTGCACCGAGCCGACCGGCGCCCAGCCGATGATCGGGCGGGTCTTGGCACGCGAGCGGATGGTCTGCACCGCGAGGCCGTGGGCGAGCAGGGCGTTGTGGCCGGCCTGCAACACCTCGCGCAGGCCGAGCTTGAGGCCGGGCGCGTGCTCGCCGTGCAGGTGGCCGAGGCCTATGAAACACTGCGGCTCGTTGAGTGTGATCCAGTGCGAGACACGGTCGGACAGACGGTCGATGATGACGGCGGTGTATTCGGAAAACCACTTCGGGCTGTCGGGGTTGAGCCAGCCGCCGCGCATGAACAGGTCGGTGGGGTAGTCCCAATGGAAAAGCGTCACCCACGGCTGGATGCCCGCGGCGAGCAACTCGTCGACGAGGCGGTCATAGAAGCCGAGGCCGGCCTCGTTGACCTTGCCGACGCCGGCCGGGATCACGCGCGGCCATGACACGGAGAGGCGGTAGGCCTGCAGGCCCATCCTGGCCATGAGCGCGACATCGTCCTGATAACGGTTGTAGTGGTCGCAGGCGACGTCGCCGGTGTGTCCGTCCCAGACGCGTCCCTTTTGATGCGCGAGCATATCCCAGACGGACTCGCCTTTGCCGTCGGCGTTCCAAGCGCCTTCGATCTGGTAGGACGCCGCGGCGGCGCCCCAAGTGAAGTTGGAGGGGAATGAGGAACAATTCATGGCGTTGATGGAAGGAGTGGACGAAAAGAGTCGCAGACTGGGGGAGGCGGGGCTGTAGGCACGGGGCGTCGGGCAACATCCACAGCATAGCACCGCGGGCGTCCGTGGAGTTAGGCGACTACTGATGCATTATGTGTCATTACCTGATTATTCTGATCATTTTCATAGCCGATTCGAGGTGGCGTCGTCAGGTATGAACCTTCTTTGGTGATTGCCGTTTCCCTGTCGGGTGATGCTGTAGCAGAGACTCCACCCCGTTTACTCCATGAGCTTTCCGACCAATTTTTGCTGGGGCGCCGTGGCTTCGGCCTACCAAATCGAAGGCGCCTGGGACGCCGACGGCAAGGGCCCCTCCGTCTGGGACACTTTCACCAGCCGGCGCGGCCATGTTTGGGAAGGGCAGACCGGACGGACCGCCTGCGACCACTACAATCGTTACCGCGAGGACGTCGCATTGATGTCGGCCATGGGCCTGCAGGCCTACCGTCTGTCCGTGTCGTGGTCGCGCGTGATGCCCGAGGGCACGGGCAAGGTGAACGCGGCCGGTCTCGGCTTCTATGACCGCCTCGTCGACGAGTTGCTCGCCGCGGGCATCCAGCCGTGGGTGACGCTCTTCCACTGGGACTTTCCTTATCAGCTGTTTTTGCGCGGCGGCTGGCTCAATCCCGACAGCCCGTCATGGTTTGCCAAATACGCGGCCGCCGTGGTCGACCGTCTGTCCGATCGGGTAACGCACTGGATGACGCTCAACGAGCCGCAGTGCTTCATCGGTCTCGGCCACGCCAGCGGCGAACATGCGCCCGGCCTCAAGCTCGACTTGCCGGAGGTCCTGCTCGCCGGCCACCACGCGCTGCTCGCCCACGGGCGCGCCGTCGAGGTGATCCGCGAGCGCGCGAAGCGCAAGCCCATCGTCGGCTGGTCGCCGGCCGGCACCATCTACTACCCCGCCACGGAATCGCCCGAGGACATCAACGCCGCCCGGTTGGCCACGCGCTCCATCTGGCCGGATGGCGTTTGGAACAACCGCTGGTGGGGCGACCCGGTGGTCTTCGGTTCCTACCCCGAGGAGGGTCTGCGGGTTTATGGCGACGCCGCGCCGCGCGCGACCAAGGCCGACATGAAGACCATCCATCAGCCGATCGACTTCTACGGCTGCAACATCTTCCAAGGCGACGCGATCAAGGCCGGTGCCGACGGCACGCCCGTGCTCGCCCCGCTGCCCCCCGGTCACCCGCGCACGCTCTACCTGTGGAGCCAGACCCCGCAGGCGCTCTATTGGGGCGCCAAGTTCCTGCAGGAACTTTACCGGCTGCCGATCGTGATCACCGAAAACGGCATGTCCAACTGCGACATGGTCGGCCATGATGGCCGTGTGCACGACCAGGTGCGCATCGAGTTCATGATCGCCTACCTGTTGCAGCTGCGCCGCGCCCTCGCCGAGGGCGTCGACGTGCGCGGCTACTTCGCGTGGTCGTTGATGGATAACTTCGAGTGGCAGGAGGGCTACAAGCACCGCTTCGGCCTCGTGCATGTCGACTTCGTCACGCAAAAGCGCACCCTCAAGGAATCGGCCCACTGGTATCGCGAGGTCATTCAGACCAACGGTCAGGCCCTCGAACAATACGCGGCGGTCGACTCGCCGACGCAACCCTACGTCGTCCAGGAAACCCTGCGTTACGTGGCGGCCAACATCGGCCAGCCTTTCAACATTAAGGACATCGCCTCGCATCTGCGCTGCCACCCGGACTTCCTGAGCCGCAAGTTCAAGCAGCACATGCAAAGTGACCTGAGCGACCACATCCGTCGCGCCCGTATCGCGCACGCCGGCGAACTCTTGCGTCAACCCGGCATGACCATCGACGACGTCGCCGAGCGCTCGGGGTTTTCCGACCGCATTCACTTCACCAAGGTCTTTCGTCGCATCATCGGCCAGACGCCCGGACAATTCCAGAAACGCCATCGCGCCTCTCCGGAAGCGACGGCGCTGGCGGCCACGGCCGGCATCCCCCAGTCGCGCAATCCGCGCTCGTCCGTCTGAGCGCAAGCGGACAGGCGGTCTGTCACGTCGCGGTGAACACCGCCCGTGCTCTCGCGCGCCGGATGCAAAAAGCCCCGCCGGTTTCGCGGGGGGGCTGATGATTGTTGCGATGGCGTCTTGGTGGGGAACGCGCGGCCGACTCGCTCAGGCGCGTCGGCGACGTTTGACCGCGGTCATTCCCAGCGCGGCCAGGCCGCCGAGCAGCGCGAAGGCGGAGGGCTCGGGGATGGCGGACGGTGTGACGCTGAAGTTGTCGAAATCAATGATCGAGGAACCGCTGCCGATGCCGATGCGATTACGGTAACCAAAATTCGTGCCGGTGAGCGGCGTGAGGTCGGTGGCCGTGGCGGACGTGCCGATCTGGGCGTTGCCGGCGGCGTTGAACAGGCCAAGCGTCATGCTGAGGCTTCCGTTCTCCGCGTAGGTGCCCTCCAGTCGCATGGTGTAGGTCGTGCCGGTGGTGATCGCCAGGGTGCCGCTGGCGTTGTCGTCGGCCAACCCGTTGGCGTTGGTGTAGCCCGTGGTGTCTCCCAGGGCGACGATTCGCAGGCGGCCCACCTCGCTGCCGGAACTGTGGCCATAGACCAAGTCCGCCAAGTAGTATGACGTCGATGAATTGCTGCCGGCAAAGGTGGATGAAAGCGAGAACAGGCCCATGCCCAGCGTGGCGCCGTTGCCGTTGATGCTGCCGGTCTGCTGCACCGTGAACTGAGTCTCCAGCACGAAGTCGGTGCCGGCCACGCCGGTGATCGAGAGGCTGGCGGACGAGGGGGTGATGGTGTGGTTGGCGTAGTTGTGCCGATACGCGCCGCCGTTGAGCGCCCATTCGGCGTCGGTCGTCTCGGTGGTGAACGCCGTGTTGGCACCGGTGCCGCTGAAGTCGTTCGTGTAGGGAATGGTCGCCGCGGCGAGCTGGAGGCCGCCGGCGAGCAGCGTCAGGGTGAAAAGCGTGATGCAGGTCTTCATGGGGAGGGTAATGTGCCCGCATCCTACCATGCCGCCGCCACGCGACGTTAACGCAGGCCTGATGGGAAATGTGTCATTTTCCGATCCCGGGTGCGCTTGGGGCCGAAGAACGTGATGGCAACCGACCGGGCGCGCCGGCGTGGTCGCCGGCCTGATCACGCGGAGCATAAAAAACCCCGCCGAGAACACGGCGGGGCTGGTGGTTGGCATCATCGCCGGTTCAAGCCCGGCGACGACAGGAGCCGGCCGCGAGGCCCAGCACGCCCAGGCCGCCCAACAAAGCGGCGGCCGAGGGTTCGGGGATGCTGGCGGTGTTGAGCGTGAAATTGTCGACCACCGTAAAGTTGTTGATGTTGCCCTGCGTGCCGAGCCGCAGACCGACCTTGTTGCCGGTGCCGCCAAAGGAGGGACTGCTGTCGACGATGCTGTTGAAGGTGCCAATCACGCTCTTGGTGGTGGCGTCAAGGATGGTGGCGGTGAACGCGATGCTGGTGCCGGCGGTGGCGTCCACGCTCAGGTTAAACGTGTAGAAGGTGTCGCTCGCGAAACCGGCGGACAGGGTGGGGGAGGTGCCGGCGCTGGTAAGCTGCTGCGTGGTTCCCACCTGGGCGCCGACGGTCGTGCCCGAGGTGGTGGCGCCCTCGAAGATGCGCAGGTCGGCCTGGCTCGTGGACCCGTTCTTGTTGATGCGAAACACGGCGAGATAGCCGGTGGTGTCGTTCACGTTGGTGAGAAAGCCGACGCTGTCGCCGCCAAACGAGGTCGGGAGGGTGGTGAACTTCGCGTCAAAGGAAAGCGAGAAGTCCTCGGTGTTGTCGGCGGACGGGAATACGGGATTGTAAACCGCGATGCCGGACAGCGAGGAGGCGTTGTTGAATTGCAGCGCTCCGCTGTTGACGGTGAGGCGGTCGGCGTTGGACGTCTCGGTGAAGTTGTCGGCGTATTGGGTGCCGGAGAAATCGAACGCCGTGGTGCCGGCAAACGCAGAGGCGCTGATCGAGGCCGCAAGCACGGCCAGTGGGGCAGTAATTTATTCATGATGAGTCTTGGGACTAGGGGATATTACCAGTGTCCCGTGTCATGGCGTTAATGTGTTGCTGATACAGTGTGTGTCTTTTCCTGACCAAGGGCGGGCCGGACGTGTCTTTGTCGGTTTTGGGTGTGATGCCGCGCACGTCGGATTCATCTGAGCCTTGTGGTGGCGTGGGTTTTTGTTTTGCGCGACGGCGGCGGGTTCTTCACAACGCACCTCTCTTTCCCTATGAAAATCGTCCTCGCTTACTCCGGTGGTCTCGACACCTCCGTCATCGTCAAGTGGCTCAAAGAAAAATATGACGCCGAGATCGTCACCTTCGCGGCCGACGTCGGCCAGGAGGAGGAGCTCAAGGGCCTCACCGCCAAGGCCAAGAAGACCGGTGCCTCCAAGCACTACACCCTCGATCTGGTCGAGGAGTTCGCCAAGGACTACATCTACCCGATGATCCGCGCCAACGCGGTCTACGAGAACCAGTATTACCTCGGCACCTCGATCGCCCGCCCGCTGATCGCCAAGGCCCAGGTGGAGATCGCCCGCAAGGAAAAGGCCGACACCGTCGCCCACGGCGCCACCGGCAAGGGCAACGACCAGGTCCGCTTCGAGCTCACCTACATGGCGCTCGCCCCCGACCTCACCATCATCGCCCCGTGGAAAATGGAGGAGTATCGCGCCGCCTTCCCCGGCCGCGCCGAGATGATCGCCTACTGCGCCGAGCACAAGATCCCCGTCGAGGCCTCGCTCAAGAAGCCCTACTCGATGGACCGCAACCTCCTTCACATCTCCTACGAGGCCGGCATCCTCGAGGACCCGTGGTTCGACCCGACCACCAAGGAGAACAAGGAGATGTTCAAGCTCTCCGTCTCCCCCGAGGACGCCCCGGACAAGGCCGAGTATGTCGAGCTGGAGTTCGTCAAGGGCGACTGTGTGGCCGTCAACGGCAAGAAGCTCACCCCCGGCAAGGTCCTCAAGACCCTCAACAAGCTCGGCGGCAAGCACGGCATCGGCCGCGTCGACATCGTCGAGAACCGCTTCGTCGGCATGAAGAGCCGCGGCGTCTACGAGACCCCGGGCGGCACCATCCTCATGCAGGCCCACAAGCAGATCGAGACCCTCACCCTTGACCGCGAGGTGGAGCATCTGCGCGACTCGCTCATCCCGAAATACGCCGAGCTCGTCTACAACGGCTTCTGGTTTGCCCCCGAGCGCGAGGCCCTGCAGGCCTTCATCGACAAGACCCAGGAATGCGTCACCGGCACCGTCCGTCTCAAGCTCTACAAGGGCAACATCATCACCGTCGGCCGCAAGTCGAAGTTCTCCCTCTACGACGAGAACATCGCCTCCATGGAAGGCGTGAAGAGCTGGTATAACCAGAGCGACGCCACCGGCTTCATCCGCCTCAACGGCCTGCGCCTCCGCGCCCGCGCCCTCGCGCAGGGCGGCCCGAAGCTCTGAGCCGGCCGGCACTGCAATCATCCAAGGCGCGTCCGCAGGGGCGCGCCTTTTTTGCGTTCGTTTCCGGCGCGCCGACTGACGCCGGCGTCAACCCGTTACCCAGCGGCCGGGGATGTGCACGCGGAAAGGCAGGCCGGTCCGGTCGATCAGGCTGCGTTGCATCTCGAGCAGCAGCAGCTCGAGCGCGGTCTCGGCCATCTGCGGCAGGTTCAGGTCGATGCCTTGCAGGCCGCCGTGCTCCCGGACATTGAACAACGCGAGCGCCGGCGGATTCTTCAGCCGCGCGTTCGGGCCGATCACGCAGCGCGGGCTGGCGATCACGGCGTCGAACTTGTAGTGCTCGCACCATGACAAGTAGAGGGATTCGTCCTCCGGGCCGGACTCCTCCGCCAGTTCCAGCGGCGGCAGCGCGTCCGCATCCAGTCCCGCCAGCTCTTTCTCGATGTGATAGGCCGCCCTCCAGGCATGTCCGGTGCGCCAAGCGTGCAGCTGGCGATAAATCAGTCCGATGCGCCGGCGGCCTTGTTCGCGCAGTTTTTTCCAGGCGAGGCGCAGGTTGCCGTAGTAGTCGGCCTGCACGCAGTGGTGGTTGTGATAGAGGTGTTCAGGTCCGAAGGTCACCACCTGGAATTCCGGTCCGATCCCGATCGGTCGAGGCTCGCGGACGGTCAGGCTGGGCGGCGCGATCAACACGCCGGTGATCCCCCGGTTGCGCAACAGGCGCAGGACGGCGCCGGTCCGCTCCCCCTCGGTGCCGACCCAGTGTTGCGACAGCTTCAGCCCGCGGGCCTTGGCGGCCGCCTCGAGGTAGCGTTTCCAGTCGCGGTGATACTGGGTCTCCCGCGAGCCGGTGGCTGTCGACCAGTTGTGCAGCAGGGCGATGGTGTCCCAGCGCGATGAAACCTGCGACCGTTGCCAACGATAGTCGGCGAGGGCGCGCATCGCGGGGTCCGGACGGTAGCCGAGCTCCGCCGCCTTGGCCTGCACGCGCTCACGGGTGGTCGCGGCGATGTCCTTGTGGTTGCGCAGCGCCATCGACACGGCCTGCACGCTCAGTCCGGTCTCGCGGGCGATGGTTTTCAGGGTGACGCGTCCGGGCATGGCTTTTCTTTAACGTTAAAGGAAACAAAGTCCTGTTCGTCGAGAAGTCGAGGGGCGAACATGGCGTGGTTACGCGACCCGTCCCGTTTCCCTGCATGCAAACCCCCGACTGGATCGTCCTGTTCCTGATGTTGCTGGCCACGCTGTGCGTGGGCCTTTCGCTCTCGCGGCTGGTCAAGAGCAGCTCGGATCTCTTCGCCGCGGGCGGGCGTTCGCCGTGGTGGTTGAGCGGGCTGAGCGCGTTCATGACGATGTTCTCGGCCAACACCTTCGTGGTGTGGGGCGGCATCGCCTACCGGCACGGTCTGGTGGCGGTGGTGATCAACGCGTGCTACGGCATCGCGGCGCTGCTGGCGGGCTACACGGTCGCGGGACGCTGGAAGCGCCTGGGTATCCGCACGCCGGCGGAATACGTCGAGCGCCGCTTCGGTCGGCCCGCGCTGCATTTCTACACGTGGTTCATGATGGCGTTTCGCATCGTCGGCACGGGCGGAGCGCTCTACGCGATCGCCACGTTGATGCTGGCGGCGATGGGCGACGGCGGCGCGGTCATGTCCCCGGCCAAGCTCAACGCGGCCATCGTGGTGTTCGCGGTGATCGTGATCGGCTACACCATGATGGGCGGACTGTGGGCGGTGTTGGTGACCGACACGTTGCAGTTCATCATCCTGAATCTCGCGGTGCTGGTGGTGATCCCGCTGGCGTTTGCCGATGTCGGCGGATTGTCCGCGGTGTCGAGCCGGTTGCCCGAGGGATTTCTCAACCTGACCGGCGACCGCTACACCTGGTTCTTTTTGGTCGGGTGGGTGGCCATCCACTACTTCATGATCGGCGCGGAGTGGGCGTTTGTGCAGCGCTACCTGTGCGTGCCCACGCCGCGCGACGCGCGCAAGTCGGCCTTTCTCTTCGGCGGGCTCTACCTGGTCAGCCCGTTGATCTGGCTGCTGCCGCCGATGCTGTGGCGCATCCGTTCGCCGATCCCCGAGGGCGCGGCGCCGGACACGGTCACGCGGATGGCCGAGACCGCCTACATCCTCTCCTGCAAGGCGGTGCTGCCGGTGGGCATGCTGGGTCTGATGCTGGCGGCCTTGTTCTCGGCCACGGCGAGCATGATCTCGTCGCAGCTCAACGTGTTTTCCGGCGTGCTGACCGAGAACATCTACCGTCCGCTGGTGAAAACCGACGACGAGGGCAGACTGCTGCGCGCGGGCCGGCTGTTCACCTGCGTGCTCGGTCTGGTGATCGCGGGTATCGCGATCGCGACGCCTTATCTGGGCGGCGCGGCCAGGCTGATCATCTCCGTCACCGAATTGATGGTGACCCCGTTGCTGGCACCGGTGCTGGCGTCGCTGTTCATCCGGCGCATCCGCACGTCGGCGATCGCCTGGACGGTCGGGCTGTGTTTCCCGCTGGGCCTGACGGTGCGGTTCACGGACTGGTTCACGAACACGCCGCTGGCGAACCCGACGTTTGCCGGGGTGGGGTTGCCGCTGTTGATCGTGTTGACGCTGGCCTTCAGGCCGGGTGGCGAGGGGGTGGTGTTTGAGCCCGCGATCAAAGACCGCGCGGGCGCCGGCGCGGAGGAACCGGCCGATGTCTCCGGGCATGTGCTGCCGCTCAAGATCGTGGCGTTGTGCCTGGGTTTTTGTGGCGCGCTGTTGCTCGCGCTGATGTCGCTGAATCCGGACCACGTGGTTTTGCTGGCCGGCTTTGCGGCTGCGCAACTGCTGCTGGCGGCGGTGCTGTGGCGAAAGACCCGCGCGGTCTGATCCGACTTTATAATGAAAAAAATCGTCACGCTTCTTTTTGCCCTGCCCGTGCTCTCGATCGCGGCCGAGCTGCGGCCGGTCAGGTTGATCGATGCCGTCGCCGACACCGAGCGTCCGGGCGCGCCCGCAACCTTGGTCATCGACGGTCGGACGGACGACGCATCGCGCTGGCTGAGCGCGAAACGGACCGGCGGGCATTGGCTCGAGGTGACACTGGCCGGGCCGGTCCGACTGGGCGGCTTGCATGTGTTTTCCGGATACGAGGGACGCGATGCGCCCGCGGATTTCACGGTGCGGTTTTGGCGGGACGGCGACTGGCGCGACATCCCGTCCGCGATGGTCACGGGCAACACCCGCACGGCGTTGGCGTTGTCCTTCGACGAAAACGCCGAGGTGACGACCGACCGGCTGCGGCTCGTCATCACCCGCACGCCGGGCGGCGTCGCCCGTGTGGCGGAGGTGGTCGCGTGGCCTTACGATCCGGCGGGGGTGCCGGCGATCGGGGCCGGGGACACGCTGGCCGGATTGCCGACGATTTTTTTGAATCAAAGCGGCTTCGACGAGGACGCGCCCAAGCGGTTCACGTTGCCCGGATCCGCGGACAAGGAGGTGCCGTTCGTCATTCGCGCGGCGGAGGGCGGAGACGCGTTGTTTCAAGGCGTGGCGCGAAGCGGGGTGGGGGACTTCACCGCGTTTGAACCGCACGATGATCGCGACTACGTGGTCGAGGCCGACGGACATCGGTCGGCGCCGTTTCGCATTGGACCGTGGTGGCTGGAACGCGTCACCTATCAGGGCGCGGTCGACTTCATGATCGACAGCCGGCACTATGTCGGCAGCGACCGTGAAAAACGTGTCTGGTCCTATGCGTGGCGCGACGCGCATCATTTCGGCTGGGAGCTCAACACGCTGGTTCCGCAGTGGCTGTCGAACCCGTCGGCCTACGAACGTATGCCGCGCCAGATCCAGTATGAGGCGCCGGCGGATCCTTCGCTCTGGGGGCGGCTTGAGCCGCCCAAACCGGATGCGCCCGACATCGTGAAGCTCATCCACTGGGGCGCCGACGTGATCGTCACCCAGGGCACGACGCATGAGATGCTGAAGGCGCAGCTCGCCTACTTCCTCTACGCGTGGCCGATGTTGCGGGATTACCTGCCGGAGCAAAATTACACGGTTGTCCGCGACTTCGCGTTCGCGCATTGGGCCGACGCCTCGGCGGATCGGGACGACTACCGTCACGACGAGAGCCCCGAGCACGATCTGCTCGCGCTAAAAACCAAGGTCGGCACGACCAAGGGCGCCTACCCGCCGGGCTTCTCGATCGAACCGAATCTCATGATGCACGAAGTGGCGCTGCGCGAAGGGCGCGCCGATGCCGGTGTCTATCTGCAGGCGGCGTTGCGGCAGGCGGACTGGATCGTCCGCGAGCTGGACTGGAACGATCCGTTGACAACCAAGGGACAGCGGGTCGGCGAGTTTCTCACCATGACGGGATTGGCGCACCTGCTGGCGGTTTATCCCGGGCAGGCGCCGGCGGGTTTGCGTGCGAAGATCAACGACTGGGCGGATGTCGTGATCCGTCGTTCCGGCAATTTATGGGACTTTCGCAAGCTCGGCGACGAGCCCGACCAATGGACGCCGACCGGCCCCAAGCCCTCGATGTGGAACGAGGTCGGCAATGTCGTCGGCCTGCCCGCCGCCATCCTCGCGGCGCTGCCCTACGTGGATGATCCGGCCAAGGCCGACCGGCTCGACCAGATTCTTTGGGCGCACTTTGACGCGATGTTCGGGCGCAACCCGGTCGGCCGGCATTTCGGCTACAAGGCGTCCGACGAAATCGAGGGCGTGGAACGCGGTTGGTTCAGCCAATACATCGGAGGCAACGGCAAGCTGGAGCACGCGCGCTTCGTGTTGGATGGATGTCCGAAAAACGCACACTACCCGTTCAACCCCTCCATCGGAAATGTCGGTTGGACGGAGGGATGGGTTCAGCACAACACACCGTTTAACCTGAGCCTGGCCTACTTGGCGAAGGCGCGTTCGGCGTTGTCCGCCAAGCTCGATGGAGACCGGTTGGACGTCACGCTCGTCGCGCCTTTGAACTTTGATTACGACCGGCGGGAGTCCGGCACGGTTGTGGTCACGGCCTCGTCCGGAGACCGGCGTTTGCTCGTGGTGGAGGAGCAGGGAAACAGCGCTGCTGCGTTTGTCGGACACCTGAAGATCGCCCAGGACGGCGCGGTCGCGGCGGATGACGGCCGCGTGACGCTGGCACCCGGAGATTCGGTGACGGTGTCATATGGTTTCGGCTATTATGGACGGACGGTCACGTTGCGACGTTGATTCCCGCTTGGTGACCCGGCCGTTTTATCCCAGTCGCTTGAGCAGCTCCATCGCGGGCGGGCCGAGCTTGCGCGTGGAGTCGCCGGTGATCCAGCGGCCCTCGACCAGCAGCCGGATCGGCGTGCCGGGGGCGCCGCGCTCGCCGGATTGAAACAGACTGATCAACAGCTCCACCGCGCGCGCGCCGATCTGGCGTTCCTGCTGGTCGATGCCCGTCCAGCCCGCGTCGTGGATGCGCGAGAGCGTCGCCACCGACACCTCGGACGGCACGCCGAAACCCGCCGCGTCGAGCCAGCCGCGCACTTCCGACACGGTCGAGATGATCGCGGTGGGACGGTGCCGGCGAAACCACTCGAGGAACGCCTCGCGGTGCTTGTTGACGTTGGCCGGCTCGTCGCGGCCGTTGATCGCGAACAGCGGCACGCGGTGCGCCTCGTCCTGGATGCCTTGGAAAAAACAGTAGGGCGACTCGAAGTTGTGCTCGGTGCGGCGCAGCGTGTCCGTCGCGCTCACCATGCCGATGCGCTCGTGGCCCAGCGCCGCTAGCTCGCGCAGGCTCATCAGCGTTGTGCTGTGCTGGTGGTTGCTGATGACGTGCAGGCGCGGCTGTGTGAGCGAATAGCCGATCGAGACGCAGGCGAAGCCCTCGAGATCCAAGGTGACTTTGCTGTTGGGGTCGGGCTGCGGCGCGAACACCAGCCCGCGGATGTTGCGCGTGGTCAGCACCTCGCGGGCGCGACGCGCGGTCATGCCCGGCTCCGCCAGCCAAAACTCCTCCAAGCGGAAACCCATCGTCGCGGCGAAGTCACGCGCACCCTCAAGGTAGGCACGGATGTGCAGCGCCTCGTCGTAGTCCTTGCGATTTTTGAAGGTGTTCACCCACGCGAACGTCGACTGGTAGGACGGCGGGTGCTGCTTGCGCCGGTAGTGGCTCAGCGCCGTCAGCATCGGGTCGGGCGCGTAGCCAAGTTCCTTGGCCTTGGCGCGGATGCGCGCGCGCTTGGCCGGCTCGACGTAGGTGTCGTTTTTCAAGGCCCTCCACGCGGTGGAAACATGCACGCCGGCGGCGGCGGCGACTTGCTTCAGGGTGACACGGGGGTGGTTCATGCGAAAAATGAGACTGTTTGCAGAATCGCACCGTCGCGACGGGCAAGGCAACCTTTTCGCATGGTAATTCTCCTGTTGTCGGCGCGATATGATTCCGCCGACTCAAACCCTCCTCCCGTTTTCCATCTATGAAAAAAGTCCGCATTGGCATCGTTGGCATTGGCAACATGGGCACCACGCACGCCCGCAATATCCTCGCCGGGAAGATCGAACGCCTTGAACTCACGGCCGTGGCCGACTCCGATCCCGCGAAGCTCGCCCGCGTCCCGCAGGTCAAGGGCTTCGCGACCGCCGACGCGATGATGGCGTCCGGCCTCATCGACGCGATCCTCATCGCCACCCCGCACTACGACCACACCACCATCGGCATCAAGGCCCTCAAGGCCGGCCTGCACGTGCTCGTGGAAAAGCCCCTCTCCGTCCACCGCGCCGACTGCGAGCGCCTCATCGCCGCGCACACGAACAAGAAGCAGGTGTTCGCCGCGATGTTCAACCAGCGCACCGACCACTACTACCTCAAGATCCGCGACCTCATCATGAGCGGCGAGCTCGGCGAGATCCGCCGCGTCAACTGGATCATCACCGACTGGTTCCGCACCGAGACCTACTACGCCTCCGGCGGCTGGCGCGCCACCTGGGAAGGCGAGGGCGGCGGCGTGTTGCTCAACCAGTGCCCGCACAACCTCGACCTCTTCCAGTGGATGTTCGGCCTGCCCGTCACGCTCCGCGCCAACTGCCAGTTCGGCAAATACCACGACATCGAGGTCGAGGACGACGTCACCGCGACCATGACCTTCAAGAACGGCGCCACCGGCGTCTTCATCACCTCCACCGGCGAGGCCCCCGGCACCAACCGCCTCGAGATCACCGCCGAGCGCGGCAAGGTCGTCTACGAAAAGGACAAGATCACCTATACCCGCAACGTGCAGAAGATGTCCGAGTTTAGCCGCACCACCTCCGAGTCCTTCGGCCGCCCCGACGTGTGGGAAGTCTCCATCGCCGCGCCCAGTCACGGCGAGCAGCACAACGGCATCCTGAAGAACTTCACCGACGCCATCCTCGACGGCACCCCGCTCATCGCCCCCGCCGCCGAGGGCATCCACTCCGTCGAGCTGGCCAACGCCATGCTCATGTCCGCCTGGACCGACAAGGAGATCACCTTCCCGATCGACGGCAAAAAATACGAACGCCTGCTCAAGGCCAAGATCGCCGCCTCCAAGGGCTCGAAGAAAAAGAAAAAGGTCGTCAAGGTCACCAACGACGACTTCTCCAAGTCGTTCAAAGGCTAACCCCGCAAACCCACGACCCGCTCATCCATGAAACTCTCCCAAGTCGCCATCCAGCTCTACACCCTTCGCGATCACTGCAAGACCGTCGAGGACTTTGCCGCCACCATGAAAAAGGTGAAGGCCATCGGCTACACCGCGGTTCAGGTCTCCGGCGTCGGCCCGATCCCCGAGGAGCAGATCGTCGCCGCCTGCAAGGCTGAGGGCCTGACCATCTGCGCCACCCACGAGCCCGGCGCCAAGATCCTCGACGACACCGAGGCCGTCATCGAGCGCCTGCGCAAGCTCGGCACCAAGCTCACCGCCTATCCGTTCCCGGCCGGCATCGACTTCGACAACCCCGAGCACGTCGACACCCTCATCAAGAAGCTCGACGCCGCCGGTGCCAAGTTCCGCGCCGCGGGCATGAAGCTCGGCTACCACAATCACGCCAACGAATTCTACCGCCCCGCCGGTGGGAAAACCTTTCTGGAGCGCGTCTACGACGAGACCTCGCCGGAGAATGTCGTGGCCGAACTCGACGTGTTTTGGGTCCAGCGCGGCGGCGGCGACGTCGTCGAATGGGTCAAGCGCGTCGCGGGCCGCACCCCCTTCATTCACCTCAAGGACTTCAAGGTGGCGCCCAACGGCGACATCAACTTCTGCGAGGTCGGCGCCGGCACCCTCGACTTCAAGCGCATCGTCGCCGCGGCCGAGGCCGGCGGCTGCGAATGGTTCATCGTCGAGCAGGACAGCTGCCCCGGCGATCCCTTCGACTCCATCAAGCAGAGCTTCGACTACATCAAGGCGAACCTCGTCGCCTGATATTCCCTCCTCCCGGCAAACACCGGCCGCAAGGCCGGTGTTTTTGTTTACCTCCCCTCCGTTCCCCGCCCATGAAGTCATCCCTTTCCCTCGTCTCCCTGCTGTCCCTCGCGCTCGCGTTGCTGGCTGCGCCGCTTCGTGCCGCCCCGTCCACCGCGCACGCCACCGGCGGAGGCGGCGTGCTGCTCACCGGCGCGTCCTTCGCCTCGAAGGAAAACACCTGGTTCGAGATGGGCTGCCGCAGCGTCGGCGTCACCGCCATCAACCGCGCCATCGGCGGCGAGGCCATCGCCAACACCGCCAACCGCATGGACAAGGGCACGCTCTACTCGCCCGAGGAACTCGAGACCATGGACGCCCTTGTCATCATGCAGGTGCACGACAAGGACGTGTTCGATCCCTCTCAGCTCAAGGACGCCTGGACCGATTACGAGACGCCCTTCAAAAAGACCAACTACGCCGCCGCCTACGACTACGTCATCAAGCGCTACATCGCCGAGTGCTACGCCCTGCGAGAAAAACCCGGCTCCCGCTTTTACCAGACCCAGTCCGGCAAACCGCCCGTCATCATCCTCTGCACGCACTGGCATGACGCCCGCGTGACCTACAACACCACCATCCGCCAGCTCGCCGCCAAGTGGGGGCTGCCGCTCGTCGAGTTCGACAAATACATCGGCTTTTCCAAGGACACCCCGCACCCCGTGACGGGCAAGCAGGTCAGCCTGCTCTACGCCACCGACACGCAGACGATCGACGGCGTCACCTACGGCTGGCATCCCAAACGCGGCGAGGATTCCTACGTCCAGCAACGCATGGCCGCCATCTTCGCCGACACCCTGCGCCGCGTGCTGCCCGTCCGCCCGGCCGTCTCTGCCGCCGAATAACCAACGGCTCTCCGTCAACCGACTCTCCTTCACATGTCCCACGCCCAACCCTTCCTCCACGACGACTTCCTGCTCACCACCGAGTGGGCCCGCAAGCTCTACCACGAGCACGCCAAAAACCAGCCGATCTACGACTACCACTGCCACCTGCCGCCCGACCAGATCGCGGCCAACAAGCAGTTCCGCAACCTTGCCGAGATCTGGCTCGGCGGCGACCACTACAAGTGGCGCGCCCTGCGCACCGCCGGCGTCGACGAGGAGCTCATCACCGGCTCCGCGTCCGACTACGACAAGTTCCTGGCCTTCTGCCGCGTCGTGCCCCAACTCGTGCGCAACCCGCTGCACCACTGGTCGCACCTCGAACTCCGCCGCTATTTCGGCATCGACCTGCTCATCAACGAGGCCAACGCCCCGAAAATCTGGGAGCTGGCCAACGCCAAGCTCGCCACGCCCGAGTTCACCACCCAAGGCATCCTCACCGCGCACAAGGTCGCCGTCGTCTGCACCACCGACGACCCCGCCGACACCCTCGAACACCACGTTGCCATCGCCAAGTCCGGCCTCCGGACCAAGGTCTACCCGACGTTCCGCGCCGACAAGCTCATGGCGGCCAACAACCCCGCCGTCTTCAACGCCTGGTGCGACGTGCTCGCCACCCGCGCCGAGCTCCCGATCAAGTCCCTCGCCGATCTCCTCGAGGCCCTTGATCGCCGCCACGCCTTCTTCCACTCCGTCGGCGGACGTCTCTCCGACCACGGACTGGAAAACCTGCCCGAGGCCGACTGCACCGAGGCCGAGGCCGCCGCCATCTTCGACGGCATCCGCGCCGGCAAGGCCGCCTCCGCCGCCGACACCGCCAAGTGGGTGTGGTTTGTCATGCTCTTCCTCGGACGCCTCGACACCAAGCGCGGCTGGACCAAGCAGCTCCACCTCGGCGCCCTGCGCAACAACAACAGCCGCCTGCTCAAGCGCCTCGGCGCCGACGCCGGCGTGGACTCCATCGGCGACTTCCCGCAGGCCCGCGCGCTCTCGCGCTACCTCGACGCGCTCGACCGCGAGAACGCGCTGCCGAAGATCGTGCTCTACAACCTCAACCCCGCCGACAACTATGTCTTCGCGACCATGGTCGGCAACTTCCAGGACGGCACCATCCCCGGCAAGCTGCAGTTCGGCAGCGGCTGGTGGTTCCTCGACCAGAAGGAAGGCATGGAGTGGCAGATCAACGCGCTTTCGCAGCTCGGCCTGCTGTCGAAGTTCGTCGGCATGCTCACCGATTCGCGCAGCTTCCTGTCGTATCCGCGTCATGAATACTTCCGTCGCATCCTCTGCGGCATGATCGGCGCCGACGTCGAGGCCGGCCTGATCCCCGCCGACGAGGCCGCGCTCGGCATGCTGGTGCGCGACATCAGCTACAACAACGCCGCCGGCTTCTTCGGCCTGGAAGTCGCCGCCGGCTGATCGCACAAGGAGAACGGACATTCCTGTCCGTTCCCCCTGACGTGAACTCGGCCGGCCGATGTGGAACGGACAGGAATGTCCGTTCTCCGGGCTCTCGCCGTCTGCTAATCCAGCGCTCTCCAAGGTCTCGTCCTCGCATGGCGGACAAAAATTCATGAGGTGGTCGAAAAAGCGCTTGCGCTCACCGTTCGAAACTTGCTTCCTTTCACCTCTTCCCAAGCAGACGTAGCTCAATTGGATAGAGCATCTGACTACGAATCAGAAGGTTAGGGGTTCGATTCCCTTCGTCTGCACCAGTTTTTAAGCCCGCTTACCGCAAGGTGGCGGGCTTTTTTGCGCAGTGCTTCGGCGAGGCAGGTGGCGAATGGCTTCGCGGGGAAATGTCCGCCGATGGTCGAACGCTTCCATTGATCGTGGTTCACGCGATGCGCGGCCGTGGCGTCTGGTGATTCATCGGTGGCGGACGCAAAAAAACCGCCGGGGGCCAGGGCCCGGCGGTTTTGCTCACAGGAGTCCCCGCGCGGGGCGCGGGGCAGTTGGTTGTCGGTCGGTAGGCGGCTCAGGCGACCTTCGGAAGGACGGCGGCGAGCTCGACGGGATGCGGGTTGTTGCGCTTGACCTTGGCGAGGCGCGAGTTGCGCCGGAGCATGCGGTCCAGCTTGTCGACCAGCAGGGCGACGGATTTGTGGCACTCGTTGGTGGCGACGGAGGCGTTCAGCTCGAGGCCTTGCAGCTTGATGTGGCCCTTGGCGGTGAAGCGCTTGCCGACCTCTTGCTTGAGGTCGGACTCGAGTTCCACGCGCATGCGGATGATGCGGGTTTCGTGGCGGAACAGGCGGTCGACCTTCTCTTGGACAAAGGTTTTCAGGGACGGCGTCAGCTCGAGGTGAATGCCGGAGACGATCAGTTCTTTCGATTCGTTTAGTCTGTTCATGTCTACTTTCGGTTGTGGGTTGTCCTGGCCAAATTAATCCGCTGCCTTGGCGCGCATGTCATCCATCGCCACAGCGTTCGCTTCATACACGGCCGTCATCGTGACGGGGGGGTCTTCCGGTATCGGCAGGGCGTTCATGGAACGTGTGGTGAAGTTGAAACCAGAGCTGTGTTTTGGCAACCTCTCACGGCGCGAACCGGAGATAAAAAACAGTGAGCTTAAGCTACGCCACTTTCCCTGCGATCTGGCCGACCGGGGGGAACTCCCCACGCGGATTTCCGAGGTATTACAATGGCTTAAGAACGACGTTCCGGCCGGTAAGATTCTGCTGGTCAACAACAGCGGATTCGGCGGCTACGGGCGATTCAACGAGATCAATATCGACCATCAGTTGGGGATGATCGACGTCAACGTGAGCGCCGTCGTCGCCCTCACCGCCGGCCTGCTGCCGGTGCTGCGCGAGCGGGGCGGCTGCGTGGTCACGGTGGCCTCGACCGCCGCCTTTCAGCCGACGCCGTTTCTGGCCACCTACGGTGCCACCAAGGCCTTTGTTTTGCACTGGAGCCTCGCGCTCAACGAGGACCTGCGCGGCAGCGGCGTCACCGCGCTGGCGGTGTGCCCGGGGCCGACCTCGACGGAGTTTTTCAAACGCGCCGGCCTTAAGCAGGGCGCGGTGTCGGACTCCGTCGGCCAGACGACCGGGGAGGTCGTGGACGAGGCGCTGGCCGCGTTCGCGGCGGGTCGCGCGCAGGTCGTCACCGGTTGGAAGAACAAGCTCATGGTCTTCGGAGCGTCGTTGTTGCCGAAGCCGTGGATCGCACGGCTGGCGGCGCGCATCTTGGCGCGTTACCGGCTCGCCATGGTCAAGTCGTCCTCCGCATGAGCGCCGACGACCAGGGCGTCGCCGGCGAGGCGAGTTTCAACGGGCGCGATTTCCCCAAAGTGCGCGCCTGCGCCTGGCCGCCGCGCCCGCCGCCCGATCCGTCGAAGATCCGGCTGATCGCGCCTGACGAGCTGACCGCGTGGACGGTTTTCGAGGACGAGCGCCTCTTCGTGGTCAACAAGCCTGGCGACGTGGTCTGCCATCCGTCCAAGGCCGGTCCTTGGTCGAGCCTCGTCGGCGCGGTGAGGGAGGGGAAGGGCTTTGAGAAATCCCACCTTATCTTTCGCCTGGATCGCGAGACGAGCGGTGTCGTGGTCTTCGCCAAGGACGAGCGCACCGCGAGTCGTCTGCAAAAGGCGATGCAGGAGCGTCGCGTGCGCAAAACCTATCAAACCATTCTCACCGGACACCTTGCCGCCGCCGTCACGGTCGATCAGCCGCTGGGCGATGATCTGGCGAGTCCGGTGTTCGTGAAGACCTGCGTGCGTCCCGACGGCAAGCCCGCGGTCACGCATTTCGAACCGGTGTGCGCGGCCAACGGGTTCACGTTGGCCCGCGTGCGTCTGGAGACGGGCCGCAAGCATCAGATTCGCGCGCACGCGCAGTGGCTCGGGCACTCGGTTGTCGGCGACAAAATCTACGGTCCCGACGCGCGGTGTTACCTCGACTTCATCGATCGCGGCTACACGCCCGAACTCGCGGCGAAGTTGCTGCTGCCGCGCCAAGCCCTGCACTGCGCCGAGATCGACCTGCGCGAGACGGGGCTCGACTACGTGCTGACCGCGCCGCTGGCCTGGGACTTGGTGGCGTTCTGCCGCGAGCGCGGCCTGCCGGTGTAGCAGCGTGCGCCGTCCCCGGCGCAGTGGCCTTCAGGCAGACATTCACCACGGATGGGCACGGATTGATCGGTGCGCATCCGCGATTATCCGAGTGATCCGTGGTCAAAATCCTTGGCCGAAGTGTCCGGGACCAAACCGTCGATCGCATTGGCCACAAAAGGCGCAAAAGACGCAGAAGACGGAGGACTTGGATTTTTGCGTCTTCTGCGCCTTTTGTGGCTAAGGCTCCATGTGTTCGGATGCATCGCCCGGCGACCTCAAACCAGCGTCTTGGAGACAAGTCGCTCCACCAAAAAGCTACTCACTTAGACTGATCCGTGAATCCATGGTTTCCCCTGAGGAATAATTTGCTGTTAGGTTTTGAGCGAAGAGCCCCAACCACCGTCCCCTTACCGATTTCATCGCCATGCAAAACGAATCCGAATTGGCCAAGAGTCTCCTGCGCATCCGTGACAACGGCTTCCCGTCACCGCTGACTTCACTCTTCGGCCGCAAGCCGGTTCATCTTCTGCGCTACTTGGTCTTCGGCGGACTGGTCTGCCTGCTGGCTGAGCTCTGGTCCGACGTGGAGAGCCGCGCGTTCCTGTTAGGCCTCTTGGGATTTTTTGTCGGAGCCATTTTCAAGGAAATGACCTTCGTGAATAAAATCCGCGCGAACTGGGGCTTTACCCGGAAGGTCACGAACTGGGAATTGGTCGAGCGACTGGCCGAGGGCACGCCGCTACCTCCGCCGCCGCTGCCGGACGCAAAGTGAAGGGTGTCCGTGTTTTCGTTTGTGCACCGTGAGCGCCTATAGGCGCATCGAGTCGCGTGATCAAAACAGCCAAGCCGTGAGACCGTTTCTTTGCGCCTTTTTGCGGCGATAAATGGCTCGAGAGGATTGGGCGCCGTAGGGGCCGAGCTCGCTCGGCCCGTTGGACGTTTCTCATACCGGATCTCGCGAGCGAGACCCCTACGTGGTGACTCGCGTAGCGAAACGGCTCCGCCGCTCCGCTACAGGCTGAAGACGCTGTCGCGCAGGGTGCGGGTGTAGTCGGTCTGCGGGTTGGCCAGGACGGTGTTGGCGGCGCCTTGTTCGACGATCTCGCCGGACTTGAGCACGATCAGGCGTTGGCAAAACTCGGCGGCGACGGCGAGGTCGTGCGTGATGAAGAGGTAGGCGAGTCCGTGGCTCGCGCGCAGCTCGCGCAGGAGGTCGAGGATGTCGGCCTGCACCGACACATCGAGGGCCGAGACGGCCTCGTCGCAGATGACGACCTCGGGGCGGGCGGCGAGGGCGCGGGCGATGGCGATGCGCTGGGCCTGTCCGCCGGAAAACGCGTGCGGGTGGCGGTCGGCGTGCTCGGCCTTGAGGCCGACCTGCGCGAGCAGTTCGCCCACGGCGTCGCGGGCGTCGGCCGGGGGGAGTCCGCGCAGCAGGCGTAGCGGCGTGGCGAGTTGTTCGCGGATGGCGAGGCGGGGGTTGAGGCTTTCGACGGGGTCTTGGAAGACGTATTGCACGCGGCGGTGAAACCCGAGGCGGTCGCGGGCGAGCCAGTCGGCGACGGGTCGCTGGTGCAGGGTGGCCGCGCCGCCGGTCGCGTCGTCGAGTCCGGCCCAGATGCGGGCGAGGGTGGACTTGCCCGAGCCGGACTCGCCGACGACGCCGACGATCTCGCCGGCGGAGACCGCGGCGGTCACACCACGCAACGCATGCGCGGGCGGGCGTCCGGGGTAGGTCTTGGTGAGTTTTTCAGCGGAGAGCATGGGACGGAGGTGTTTCTTACAAAAGATAACGAAGGAAACGAAGAAGGGGGCAGAGAGTCTGTTGATCTTCGTTCTCTTCGTTTCCTTCTGTGAAATATGTTCGACGGTTTGTTTTTTTGTGAGCGTTCGTGTCTCGGTGGGCGGAGAATCGAATGGCGGATTTTTTAAACCACGGAGGGCACGAAGAACACGGAGGTCGGAAGGGAAGAGTAGCAGGGTTTTGTCTGCTGGGTCTCTCTGTGCTCTCCGTGGTTAATAATTCTGAAATCACAGTCGTGGGGATTTGGATACGAGGGCTTGGGCGTAGGGGTGTTGGGGATTGGCGAGGACCTCGGCGGTTGGGCCGGCTTCGACGAGCTCGCCGTGGCGGAGGACGACGAGGTGGTGGCAGACGGCCTTCACCACGCCGAGGTCGTGGCTGATGAAGAGCAGCGCGAGGCCGCGCTTCTTTTGCAGGTCCAGGAGGAGGTCGATGACCTTCTTCTGCACGGTGGCGTCGAGCGCGGTGGTGGGTTCGTCGGCGCCGATGAGGTCGGCGTCGTTGGCCAGCGCCATGGCGATGACCACGCGCTGGCGTTGCCCGCCGGAGAGTTGGTGCGGGTGGCGGTCGAGGTAGTCGGCGGCGGGCGCGAGGCCGACTTCCTCGAGCAGGGCGGCGGCGCGCTTGCGGGCCTCGGCGGCGGTGAGACCCTGGTGGGCTCGCAGGGTCTGGCCGACCTGCGCGGCGAGCGTGAGCAGCGGGTTGAGCGTGGAGCGCGGGTTTTGGAAGATGTAGGCGATGCGGCGGCCGCGCAGTGCGCGGAGCTGGGACGGCGTGGCGGTGAGCACGTCGTGTCCGTCGAAGCGGATCGCGCCGCCGGTGATAACGCCGGGCGGCGAAGCGACGAGACGGGCAAGCGAGAGGGCGGTCACGGATTTGCCCGAACCGGATTCGCCGACGAGGCCGAGCGTCTGGCCGTGCTCGAGGGTAAAGCCGACGCCCTTGACGGTGGGCTGGTCGTTGAAGGCGACGCGGAGGTCGTCGACGTGGAGCAGAGGCTTGTTTGTAGAAAGCGTGGAAAACGGTGCGATCACGGTCGTGGCCGCGCCGGGAGCGCCGGCGGGGGCGTGGCGGAGGCGCGGGTCGAGTCGGTCGCGCAGGTGGTCGCCGAGGAGGTTGAGCGCGAGCACGAGCACGAGGATGACGAGGCCGGGCAGCAGGGCCACGCCGGGAGCGACGAGCATGAGCTGGCGGCCGTCGGCGAGCAGCGAGCCGAGGTCGGCCTGCGGGGCCTGCGCGCCTAGTCCGAGGAAGCTGAGACCGGCGGTCTCGAGGAGCATCCAGCCAAAGGTGGTCGAGCCGGTGACGATGATGGTCGGCAGCACGTTGGGCAGAATCTCGTGCCGCAGGATGCCGAGGTGCGAGCGGCCGGAGAGTCGCGCGGCCTCGACGAAGCTCTGGCGCGCGAGTCCGAGGGTGACGCCGCGGGTGGTGCGGGCGAAGAAGGGGATGTTGACGACCGCGATGGCGGCGAGGCCGTTGAGCAGTCCGGGGCCAAGCGTGGCGACGATGGCGAGCGCGAGGATGAGGTAGGGAAACGCCATCAGGAAATCGATGGCCCGCATGATGACGCCGTCGGTGCGGCCGCCCTTGTAGCCGGCGACGATGCCGAGCACCGAGCCGACGGTGAGCGCGAGCAACGTGGCCGCGAGCGCGGCGGCGAGGCTGAGGCGCAGGCCGGCGACGAGGCGGGCGAGCAGGTCGCGTCCGAGCAAATCGGTGCCGAGCAGGTGTCCCTCGGAAAACCACGGCAGCAGGCGACGATCGAGCTGCGTGGCGGCGGGATCGGGCAGCGGCAGCCACGGCGCGAACAGCGCGAGGAGTGCGGCGACGACGAGCACGCCGATGCAAATGCGCGGGACGAGCTTCATCGGGCGAGACGGAGTGTTCCGGAATGTGGCCACGGAGAGCACGGAGCTCGGACACAGAGTTCACGGAGGAAGGATGAGTTTTGGAAGAGGTGCCCACGAAACACACAAAAAGACACGAAAGTCGGAGGGTTTGGAATTTCGTGAGTTTTTGTGTGTTTCGTGGGCAAAAGGGCTCGATGGTTTGAACTCTGTGTCGGAGCTCCGGCTTGGCTCTGTGGCAAAAGGGTTCGAATCGTTTGGCGCTTCATCGGTCGAGGCGGGGGTCGAGCCAGCGCTGGAGCACGTCGGCGGCGAGGTTGAGGACGACGTAGCCGGCGGCGACCACGAGGATGCAGCCCTGGGCGAGCAGCACGTCGCGGGTGGAGATGGCGGCGACGATGGCGCGGCCGATGCCGGGCCAGGCGAAGATGGTTTCCACATAGACCGCGCCGCCGAGCAGGTAGCCGGCCTGCAATGCGAGCACGGGTATCATGGGCACGAGGGCGTTGCGGAACGCGTGTCCGAAGAGGACGGTGCGCTCGGGCAGGCCTTGGGCGCGGGCGGTGCGCACAAAGTCTTGGCGCAGCACCTCGAGCATCTGCCCGCGCATGAGCCGGGCGACGATGGCGCTGGTGACGAGCGTGAGCGTGAGCGCCGGCAGCGCGAGGTGGGCGAGCAGGTCGGGCGCGCCGCCGTCACCGGTGACCGAATACAGGCCGCTGGCGGGGAACCACGGCAGCCACACGGCGAACAGCAGCACGAGGACAAGCCCGAGGGCGAAGGACGGCGTGGAGATGCCGGCGAGCACGGCGAAGGTGAGCGTGCGGTCGACCCAGGTGGACTGGCGCAGGGCCATGATCGCGCCCGCGCCGAGTCCGAGCAGGCAGGTGAGGAGGAAGGCGGTGCCGGCGAGCAGCAGGGTGGCGCCGAGGCGCTCGAAGACCTCGTCGGCGACGGGGCGGCTGAGGCTGTGGGCGGTGCCGAGGTCGCCTTGGAGGATGTTGCCGAGCCAGGCGGCGTATTGCGCCGGCAGCGGACGGTCGAGGGCCATCTCGGCGCGGAGCGCGGTCAGGTTCTCCTCGTTGGCGAACGGGCCGAGGATCGCCTGCGCGGTGTCGCCGGGGATGAGCGCCATGAGCAGGAACACCACCAGCGAGACACCGAGGAGGATCGGTATCAGCAGGAGGAGTCGGCGGACGAGGTAGGGGAGCATTTTCCGGAGTTGGGCCCACGAAATACACGAAAGAACACGAAAGTCGGAGGGGCTGAAATTTTCGTGAGCTTTCGTGTTTTTCGTGGGCAAAAAATCAGTGTTTGGTGGCTTGGTTGAGGCGGAAGAGGAAGGACGGTTCGAGGCGGAGGTCTTGCACGCGCTGGGACGCGACGACGTTTTGGCGCCAGTTGCAGACGAAGACCCACGGGGCGTCGGCGTGGACGATGTGTTGGATTTTTCGATACAACGCGGCGCGGGTGGCGGCGTCGGTTTCGCGGCGGGCTTTTTCGAGCAGGGCGTCGACCTCGGGGTTTTGATAATAACCGGAGTTGAAGCCGCCTTGCTCGGGCGTGGCGGCGGAGCGGAGCGTGAGGTAGGGGAGCGTGTCGGGGTCGTTGGTCATCCAGGCCATCTGCGCGAGGTCGGCGTCCTCGCCGAGGCCGGCATTCACCTTGGCGAGGTAGGTGTTCCACTCGTAGGTCTCGATGCGCACGCGCAGGCCGGCGGCGGCGAGGTCGGCCTGGATGGCCTCGGCCATGGCCTTGGGGGCGAGCATGCCGGAGCCGCCCTCGGTGGCCCAGAGCGTGACCTCCGCGCCATCGGCGCCGGCCTCGCGGATGAGGCGGCGGGCTTCGTCGGGGTCGTGGGGATAGGGCGCGAGGTCGTCGGCGTGGGCGGGGCCGAATGCGGCGGGCACGGGTCCGGCGGCGACGGTGGCGGTGTCTTGCAGGAGGTGTTCGACGAGCGCGGTTTTGTTGATCGCGAGATTGGCGGCCCGGCGGACGCGTTGATCGGCGAAGGGGCCGTGGCGGGTGTTGAGGATCAGGAACCAGAGGTGCGGGCCGGCGGCCTCGATGACCTGAAAGTCGTCGCGGTCGCGGAAGGCGCCGATCATCTCGACGGGGCTCTCGGTGATGACATCGACGTCGCCGGCGAGCAGTTCGGTGAGGCGGGTATTGTCGTCGGTGAGCGGGCGGAAGATCACGCGGCGGAGTTGCGCGGCGGGTTGCCAGGTGTCGTCGGCGCGGAGGAGTTCGACGCGGCGGTTGGCGTCCCAGCGGGAGAACTTGAACGGGCCGGTGCCGACGGGGTGGCGGCCAAAGTCGGCGCGGTATTTTTTGACGGCGGTTGGCGAGACGATCTTGCCGGTCGGGTAGGCGAGGTTGGCGAGGAAGGGGGCGAACGGTTCCTTGAGGTGAAAGACGACGGTGGCCGCGTCGGGCGTATCGACGCGGTCGATACTGGCGAAAAAGAACGCGAGCGGGAACGGCCCGGTGTCGGCCTCGGGGTGGTCGGGATCGAGCAGGCGCTCAAAGGTGTAGCGCACGGCGGCGGCGTCGCAGGGCGTGCCGTCGTGGAAGCGCACGCCGGGGCGCAGGCGGAAGGTGTAGGCGAGGCCGTCGGGCGAGACGGTCCAGGATTCGGCGAGGGCGGGCTCGATCTCGAGCGTGCCGGAGCGGAAGCGCACGAGTCCGTCGTAGAGGTTTTCGATGAGGCGAAAATCGCTGGCGGCGGTGGCGGCCTGCGGGTCGAGCGTGCGCGGCTCGGCGGACTGCGCGACGACGAGCGTGTCGGCGGGCGTGGCTTGCCGGGAGCAGGCGGGGAGGAAGACGAGGGTCAGGAACGCGGCGAGTGCAGGGAGGATGCGCCACGGATTTTTGCCACAGAGCCAAGCCGGAGCTCGGACACAGAGGGCACGGAGGAAAGGCGGCCGGAGAAGAGCCGCAAAAGAACGCAGAGATCGCAAAGACAAAGGCTCCAATACTGGGGTTTAGGTATTATTCCGTTGGTTTGAACTCCGTGGCACTCTGTGTCCGAGCTCGACTTTTCCCGCAGCGGGAAAAGTGCTCTCAGTGTCCCTTACCCCGACTCCTTCGTTTCGTCGGGTTGGGTTTGTTTGATGGGTTCGGCGCCTTTGCGGGTTTCGCTGTCGACCTCGACGCGGCGGGTCTTGGGGAAGGCGTCGAGGGAGGTGAGGGAGGTTTTCTGCGAGGCGTAGAGCGGGCGTTGCAACGCGTAGGCGACGCAGAGGCGGGCGACGCTTTCGAGGGCGTGGATGTTGGTGCGCTCGTAGCCGTGCGAGGCGTCGACGCCGAAGGTGATGAGTGCGGTGCGGATGTCGTTGCCGGCGTCGAGGGCGGCGGCACTGTCGCAGCGGTAGTATTTGAAGATGTCGCGGCGATGGGGGATGCCGTTGTTCTCGCAGAGGTGCAGCAGGTGGTGCGTGAGGTGGTAGTCGAAGGGACCGGTGGAGTCGGCCATGGCGACGGTGACGCCGAACTCGGAGGAGTTTTGCCCGGGGGCGCAGGTGCCGTTGTCGATCGAGACGAGCTCGGCGACGTCGCCGTAGAGCACGGACGAGGCGCCGGAGCCGACCTCTTCCGAGATGGTGAAGATGAGGTGCAGGTCGACGGGCAGTTTCGCCTCGTGGTCGACGAGCCACTTGGCGGCGGTGAGCAGGGCGGCGACGCCGGCCTTGTCGTCGAGGTGGCGGGCGGCGACGTAGCCGTTGGGGAAGATCTCAACGTTGGAGTCGAAGCCGACGAAGTCGCCGACGTTGAAGCCGGCGGCGGCGAGGTCGGCGGTGGACTCGAGTTTCTCGTCGACGCGCAGCTCGACCTGGTCCCAGCCGACGGGCTGGGTGTCGATGCCGTCGTTGTAGGTGTGGCCGGAGGCCTTGAGCGGGAGAACCTGGCCGCGGTAGATGTGGTCGTCGGTGAAGACGGACACGCGCGCGCCCTCGGCGAAGCGGGCGGACCAGTGGCCGACGGGCACGAGGGCGAGGCGGCCGTTGGCCTTGAGCTCCTTGACCTGCGCTCCGAGGGTGTCGACGTGGGCGACGAGGGCGCGGTCGGGGCTGTAGCTGGCGCCGCCGATGGTGGCGCGGATGGCGCCGCGGCGGGTGAGGTCGAAGCCGATGCCGAGCTCCTTGAGCAGGGTGCAGACCTCGCGCACGACGGGGTCGGTGTAGCCGCTCGGGCTGTGGATGCCGAGGAGCTTGAGGAGCACGCGGCGGAGGTAGTCGGTGTCGAGTTCGCAGTTCATGACCGGGTGTCGCCGGCGGTGGCGGCGCAGTGGTTTTTCAGGTGCGGGAAGAGCAGGTCGATGAAGCGCTCGGCGGTGGGCTGGGGCTCGTGGTTGGCGAGGCCGGGGCGTTCGTTGGCCTCGATGATGACGTAGCGGTCGCCCTCGACGTCGGGCACCATGAGGTCGAGCCCGACGACGGGGATCTCGAGCACGCGGGCGGCCTCGACGGCGGCCTTGGCGAGGGCGGGGGAGAGGCGCGCGGTGACGTCGTGGATGGTGCCGCCGGTGTGGAGGTTGGCGGTGCGGCGCACGGTGAGGGCGACGCCGTCGGGCAGGACGTCGGAGAGTTCATGGCCGTTTTCGCGGACGCAGCGTTCGGTGTCGTCGTCCATGGGGATGGAGCTTTCGCCGCCGGTAGCGGCCTCGCGGCGGCGGCTGACGCGCTCGATGAGTTCGCGCACGGTGTGTTTGCCGTTGCCGGTGACCTCGGCGGGGCGGCGGATGGCTGCGGCGACGACCTCGTAGTTGATGACCACGACGCGCAGGTCCATGCCCTCACAGAACTGCTCGACGAGCACCTGGTCGTCGAACTCGGCGGCGGCGACGACGGCGCGCTCGACCTGTTCGGGCGTGCGGAGGTCGACGAAGACGCCCTTGCCCTGTTCGCCGCGCAGGGGTTTCACGACGACGCTGCGGTGCTTGCGCAGGAAGGCGAGGGTGGCGGGCAGGTCGGCGTGCACGATCTGCGCGGGGGCGGAGAGGCCGGCGCCGACGAGGAGGTCGCGGGTGAGTTGTTTGTCGTCGCAGCGCGCGAGGGCGATGGCCGAGGTGAGGTCGGTGAGCGACTCGCGGCAGGTGACGCGGCGGTTGCCGAGGCTGAGGCGAAAGTAGCCGCGGGGCGGGTCGAGCGGCTCCACGGAGATGCCGCGGCGGAGGGCCTCGTTGATGAGGATGCGGGCGTAAGGGTTGTAGCCTTCCTGCGAGTGACGCGGGATGAAGAGTTTTTCGTTGATCTGGTTGCGCCGCTTGATGGCGAAGACGGGCACGCGGCGGAAGCCGAGTTTTTCGTAGAGGGCGACGGCGACGGTGTTGTCGTGCAGGACGGAGAGGTCGAGGATGTCGCGTCCGCGATTTTTGAGTTCGGTGGCGACGGCGTGCACGAGGGCGGCGCCGATGCCGGGGAACTCGGCCTGCGGGTCGACGGCGAGGGCCCAGAGGCTGCCGCTGTTTTGCAGGTCGGGGAAGCAGGCGGCGTGGTCGACCATGAGGGTGACGCCGAGGATCTCGCCGCTGTCGGGGTGGCGGGCGACGTGGTAGCGGAAACGTTCGTCGGTGCGCTGGGACCAGACGAGCTCGCTGTCGAGCGGCACCATGTGGAGGGCGCTGTAGATGCGGTTGATGGCGTCGAGGTCTTCCTTGTGCTCGAGGTGGCCGAGGACGAAGGGCGCGACCAGGTCGGCGGGCGGCGCGTAGGGGGCGAGGTCGAGCCGGTAGGTGTTGGACGGATCGAGGAAGAGGTCCTGCGGGGCCGAGTTGAGGATGAGGTGCGGGTCGTTGATGTAGAAGGCGATGTCGCGGCGGCCCGGGCGCTCGGCGAGCACGGCCTGCGCGACCTGCTCGGGCGTGGGAAAGGTGTGGGCGAAGATCAGACGGCCCCAGCCGACATCGAGGATGACCTCGGTGCCGCCGGAGGATGGACTCGGAGCGGTCATGGTGGTATCGGGAAAATTGATACGGGCGGACGAAGGGAGGGGGCGGCGCGCGGTCAGGCGTCGACGTGGCGTTGCAGCCAGAGTTCGAGCAGGGCGATCTGCCAGAGTTCGGAACCGCCGAGGGGCGTGATGTGGTCCTCGGGCGCGGCGAGGAGTTTTTCAACGTAAGGGCGGTTGAAGAGACCGCGGCGGCGGGCGGCGTCGTTGGTGACGGCGTCGCGGGCCATCTCGAGGAAGTCGCCGCGCAGGTATTTGAGCGCGGGCACGGGGAAGTAGCCCTTGGGGCGGTCGATGACCTCGGAGGGAATGACGCGGCGGCCGGCTTCCTTGAGGATGTATTTGCCGCCGTCGGCGATCTTGAGATGCGCGGGCACGGTGGCGGCGAACTCGATGACCTCGTGGTCGAGAAAGGGCACGCGGGCCTCGAGGCTGGCGGCCATGGTGTTGTTGTCGACACGCTTGACCGGGTCGTCGACGAGCATGACGAGCGCGTCGAGCCGCATGGCCTGGTCGATGGGCTGGCCGGCGCCGGGACGGGCGAAGTGGTCCTTCACGAAGGCGCGGGCGTGGTCGGCTTCGACGAGCGACGGGTTGACCGCCTCGCGGTAGCCGACGAAGTCGCGGTCGAAGAAGTGGCGCGCGTAGGTGTCGAGGGCGTTCTGCGAGTCGAGCATGGGCGGATACCAGTGGTAACCGCCAAAAATCTCGTCGGCGCCCTGACCGCTCTGCACGACCTTCACGTGCTTGGCGACTTCCTGCGAGAGGAGGTAGAAACCGATGTTGTCGTGGCTGACCATGGGCTCGGACATCTGGCCGATGCAGTCGCGCAGCGAGGGCAGGGCGCGGGTGGAGTCGATGAAGAGCTTGTGGTGCTTGGTGCCGAATTTTTTGACGATGACGTCGGAGTATTTGAATTCGTCGCCTACTTCCTGCCCGATGGTCTCGAAGCCGATGGAGAACGTCTCCAGCGCGGAGTGGTTTTGCTCGCAGATTAGCCCGGTGATGAGGCTCGAGTCGAGCCCGCCGGAGAGCAGCACGCCGACGGGCACGTCGGCCACGAGGCGGCGTTTGACGGCGCGGCGCATGACGTCGAGCGTGGCCTCGATCCAGTCGTTCTTGGACCAGGCGGTCTGGTCGGCGCGGGTGTCGTAGTCGAGAGTCCAATACGACTTGAGGTCGAACGCGCCGTCGGGCTCCAGCGTGGCGACGGTGCCGGGCGGGAGTTTTTTGACGCCCTTAAGGATCGTGCGGGCGGGCGGCACCACCGAGTGAAAGCTCATGTAGTGGTTGAGCGCGACGGGATCGATGGCGGTGTCGACGCCGCCGGCCTTGAGCAGCGCGGGCAGGGTGGAGGCGAAGCGAAAGGTGTCTGGGTTGTGCGTGTAGTAGAGGGGTTTTATGCCGACGCGGTCGCGGGCGATCACCACGCGGCCGGAGTCGCGCTCGTGGATGGCGAAGGCGAACATGCCGTTGAAGCGCTTCACGCAGTCGGCGCCCCACTTGTGGTAGGCCTTGAGGATGACCTCGGTGTCGCCGTGGCTGAAGAACCGATAGCCGTGTCCCTGCAGCTCGGCGCGCAGCTCGGGGTAGTTGTAGATCGCGCCGTTGAAGACCAAGGTCAGGCCGAGTTCGGTGTCGACCATCGGTTGCTGCGCGGCCTCGGTGAGATCAATGATTTTGAGACGCCGGTGCCCAAAGGCCACCCGCCCGCGTTTCACGAGTCCATCGGCGTCGGGACCGCGCGGGGCCATGCAACCGGACATCTTGGCGACGGCGTCGAGGTCGGCCTCGGCGCCCTTGAATCGGACTTCTCCGCAAATTCCACACATAATTAAGTTTACTACTGAGAACCCACTCTGGGAATCTCGCCAGTAAAAACCTGAAATGGCGTCCCTATTGTATTGATGATAAGTTGTTAAAAAAATGCTGATGGAGGTTTGTTTCCGAACTGATCGGACTTTAGGCGTTTGTTTCGGATAAGATTTATTTATGCCTTGTTGTTCCTGTCGATAACCTCAGCTGATCCTCTGCGCAGGCCTCGCCACATACTTCGCGAACCCCTCCGCCCGTGCGCTTTCGCGGTTGCGAAATCAGGGCGGGGCACTGTCTTGGCACACGTGTTGAAACTGCACGTTCTCCCCTCCGGCCTCATCCAGACCAACGCCTACCTGCTGACCGACGCCACGTCGGGCGAGGCCGTGCTCATCGACGCGCCCGGCAAGGTCTGGGCCAAGGTCGAGCCGATCCTCGCCGCCGAGGGCTGCCGCCTCGTCCAGCTCTGGCTCACGCACGGCCACTGGGATCACATGGAGGGCGGCGCCGAGGTCGTGCGCGCGACCGGAGCCAAGACCGTTGCGCATCGCGACGACCAGGTGCTCATCGAGACGCCGCAGGTCATGGAGGAGCGCCTGGTCGGCATGATCGGCATGCGCGTGAAACTCGAGCCCGTCATCGTCGACCGCTGGGTCGTCGACGGCGACCGCATCGACGCGCTCGGTCACGACGTCGAGGTGCGGCACGTGCCGGGGCATTGTCCGGGCAACATCCTTTTTCACTTCGCGGCCAACGGCACCGCCTTCGTCGGCGACGCGCTCTTCGCCGGCAGCGTGGGCCGCACCGACCTGCCGGGCGGCGACACGCAGACCTTGCTCAACGCCATCCGCGAACGCATTTACACGTTGCCCGACGCCACCATCGTCTACCCCGGGCACGGCGGCTCGACCACCGTCGGACGCGAAAAACAAACCAACCCCTACGTGCGCGCATGATCCCCAATCCTCCAGCCAACGAAGAACACGAGGTCTTCATGCGCCGAGCCATCGAGCTCGCGCGCCACGGCTGGGGTCGCACGCATCCCAATCCCCTCGTCGGCGCCGTCATCGTTGAAAACGGCCAGCTCGTCTCCGGCGGCTGGCACGCGCAGGACGGCGGCCCGCACGCCGAGCGCGTCGCGCTTGCCGCGCTCGGCCGCCCGCCCAAGCCCGGAGCCACCCTCTACGTCACGCTCGAACCGTGCTCCACCCACGGCCGCACCGGTGCCTGCTGTGACCTCATCAAAGAGGCCGGCATCAAGCGCGTCGTCATCGGCGCCACCGACCCCAACCCCGCCCACGCCGGTCGTGCGGTCGACGTCCTCCGCGACGCCGGCGTCGAGGTCGTCGTCGGCGTCTGCGAACGCGCCTGTCGCGACCTCAACCTCATCTTCAACCACTGGATCACCACCGGCACCCCGCTCATCGCCGGCAAGGTCGCCGTCACCCTCGACGGCAAGTCCGCCTGCCGCACCGGCGAGTCCAAGTGGATCACCGGCGATGAGTCCCGCGCCGACGTGCACCACTGGCGCCGCTACTTCCCCGCCATCGCCGTCGGGGCCATGACCGTGCTCCGCGACAATCCCCGCCTCACCGCCCGCTCCCCCGACGGCGAGGAGTGGTGCCCGGTGCGTTTTGTGTTCGACGGACTCCTGCGCACTGTCATCGACCGCCACCTGCCCTCCGTTTACACCGACGAGTTTCACGAGCGCACCATCGTCGTCACCACGCCGCACGGCGGCCTCGGCTACGTGCGCAAGCTCCGCGAGATGGGCGTGCAGGTCTGGGTCATGGAGTCCGGCAGCCAGCGCGTGCCCTTCCAGAGCTTTCGCCAAAAATGCGCCGAGGAACGCATCGCCGGCGTCTACGTCGAAGGTGGCGCGCAACTGCTCAGCGAACTCGTGCGCGCCCGCCAGTTGGACTACCTCTTCAGCTACCGCGCGCCCATCCTCTTCGCCGACGACAAGGCCAAGGGCATGCTCAGCGGCCTGCGCCCCGACACCCCCGGCCACGCCATCCGCCTCGAGGACACGCGCCACAACACCTTTGGCGACGACGCGCTCCTGCGCGGCCACGTCGTCTATCCCGAAAAACTCCTCTTGGATGAAACTGTATTTAGCCTCCGGTAACGCCCATAAGGCGCAGGAGATGGACGCCCTTGCCCGCGCCGGCGGCCTCGACCTGCAAATCGTCTCCGCCCGCGAGGTCGGCGGCATGCCCCTCGTGGCCGAGGACACCGGCACCTTCGCCGGCAACGCCGCGAAAAAAGCCCGCGCCCTCAAGGCCAAGCTCCCGCCCGACGCGTGGGTGCTCTCCGACGACAGCGGCATCTGCGTCGACGAACTCGGCGGCGCGCCCGGCGTCGAGTCCGCCTACTACGCCGGCCCGGCCGGCGACGGCGCGGCCAACCTGCGCAAGCTCGTCGACGTCCTGCGCGGCGTGCCCGCGGAGCGCCGCGGTGCGCACTTCATGTGCGTGCTCGTGCTGCTTGGCCCCGGCGACGCGGAGCACGTCTTCGTCGGCCGTTGCGACGGCCGCCTTCTGGACGAACCGCGCGGCGGCGGCGGCTTCGGCTACGACCCGCTCTTCGTGCCCGCCGGCGAGACTGCCAGTTACGCCGAGCTTGGCGAGGACGTCAAAAACCGCACCAGCCACCGCGCCCGCGCCTGGGCAAACTTTGCGGCCTGGTGGTCGGCCCGCGCGTAGCCGGCGGCGCGGCTTCCCGCGCACTTCGCAACCGAGCAGAAAGTCGGAGTCACGGCCGGATGCCGTCGGATAAATACTAACCAGATACGTTAGTATTTATGTGTTGGACGCAGCCGCGCGAGCACACGCGGTCGTGTCTGCGACGCCTTGGCTTTATCTGTTTCAGACGGTGCCGCCCGCCAGCAGGCGCACGGTATGGCGCTCGTCGGGCAGGATGCCCAGCTCCACATGCCAGGCGTCGGCCGGGATCCATGCGTCGATCTTCGACGGCCACTCGACCGCCAGGCACCACGGCGACGTCAAAAAGTCCTCCAGCATCAGCTCCTCGATCTGGTCGGGGTGCTCCAGACGGTAGGCGTCGAGGTGGACGAGCGTGCGTTTGCTGCCGCGGTGGAGCGTGAAGATGTTGAACGTCGGGCTGGTCACGTGGCCCGCCACGCCGAAACCCGCTGCGAGGCCCTGCACGAAGGTCGTCTTGCCCACGCCGAGGTCGCCGTGCAACGCGAGCACGCAGTCGGGCGGCAACGCCTCGGCCAGCCGCGCGGCCAGCGCGCGCGTCTCCTCGGCGGTGGCGGTGGTCGCCCCGGCGCGCAGTTCAACGAAGATGCTCGAATCCATCGTAGTTCTCCAGCCGGAGCGCGCCGTCCGGTGCTTGGTTCTTGGATACAAACCGCCCGATGCGCGTGAGCGCCACGCGCGGGAAGGCCTTGCGCCAGGCGGCGTCAAACGCGGCGAGATCGGTTCGCGCCGACAGCGTGAAGACCAGCTCGTAGTCCTCGCCGTCGCAGAGCGCGGCGCGCGTGTCGCAGCCGCGGTGGCGGGGCAGGGCGGCCTCGTCGAGCGCCGGCTCGCAGCCGTCGGGCGTGAGCGAGCGCAGGTCCTTGGCGAGACCGTCGCTGAGGTCCATCATCGAGCGGACTTCCTTGCGCTCGGCCAGCCAGCGGCCCTCGGGCAGGCGCGGGGTGAATTTCCAATGGCGTCCGCTCGGCAGGCTGCCGCCGAGCTGGCCGGTCACGCAGATCCAGTCGCCGCGGCGGGCGCCCGCGCGGGTGAGCACGCGCGGGCCGGCCTCGCCGATCAGCGTGAGCGTGGCGCACAGGCCGCCGCGGTGGTGGGCGATGTCTCCGCCGACGATGGCGACGCCGTGGCGGCGGGCCTCCCTGGCGAGCGCGCGATAAAAGGCCTCCAGCCAGTCGAGCCGCACGGCGTGGTCAAGGGCGAGGGCGATCACCGCGGCGCGCGGGGTGCCGCCCATGGCGGCGATGTCGCTGAGATTGCGCTTCATCAGCTTGGCCCCGGCGGCGGCGGGCGGCATGGAGGCGTCGACGTGCTCGCCGAAGATGACCGGGTCGACGGTGACGAGCTGGCGTCCGCGTGGGCGCGGCAGCACCGCGCAGTCGTCGCCGATGCCGGCCGCGCCGCGCGGGGTCGCCTTGCCCAGCCAGCGTGAGATGGCCGCGATCAGGCGGCGCTCGCCCAGCGAGGCGACTGATTCGGCGGGATTGTCGGTGAAGGGATTCATGTCACTGGCCGGCGCCGCAGAGCACGAGGAGGATGGTGTTCAGGTTGAACAGCGCGTGCGCCGTGATCGGCACGATCAACCGGCCGGTGTATTCGTAGGCCAGCGCAAAAAATATCCCCAGCAGAAACAGCGGCAGGAAGGACGCGAGATTGGCGTGCAGCGCCGCAAAGATCACCGCCGGCAGCAGCAGGGCGATCCAGCGGGGCAGTCGGTCGCGCAGAAAACGAAACAACCCCGCGCGAAACACGATCTCCTCGGTGAGCGGGGCGAGCAGCACGGCGACAAAGGTGAGCGCCAAAATCTGCCCGGGCGCGTCGGCCTTGGCGAACAGCTCGATCAACTCCTGTTGCGGCGCGTCGATGCCGAGGGCGTCGAGTGCGCTCAGCCAGAGAAAACTCGCGCCAATGGTGATGGGCACGATGGCCGCGAAGACCCTGGCTCCTTCCCAAAACGGACGGCGCACGGGAGGCGGAGGCGGGTTTACGGTGACGGGCAACCGGACCCCGCGTGGTCGCAGGAACCATAACGCCGAGATCAGGGCGCCCAGCAGCACGCCGATCTGAAAACCGCCCCCGGGCACGAGCAGTTGCCACAGCGTGTCGTTGAGCCCGCCGAAGAGCTGCACGAGCAGGGTCTGCACGAGGACGGCGGTGACCACGGTCAACAGCGCGGCCAGTCCAAAGTCCTCGCCGCGCACGGGCCAGCGGGCGAGGCGGGTCGGCGCGTGGCGGTGGCGCCAGTAACGCCACTGGACCGTCAGCCCGAGCAGACAAAGCGCCGCCTGCGCGCCGGAGGCGATCAGCAGCGGTGTCTGGGCCGACGGCAGCGTGGCGTTCATTCGGAGGGCTACCAGGACCGGTTCCACTCGAGGCGCAGCGCGCCCGAGTTGTAGCCGTCGGCGATGTCGGACTCGAGCACCAGCGCGAGCGACTGGCGCTCGCCGAGGCGACCCTCCAGACCGGCGCCGAGCGTATGATAGGAGTCGATGGCGGCGTCGTTGAGAAACCGGGTGTTCACGTAGTAGCCGGACAGATACAGCGGTCGGCCGAGCCGGGTGAGCAGGCGAACGCCGTTCTTGACGATGACCTGCTCGATGTCGCTCTCGAACTCGAAGTCCTGCAATTGAAGCGGCAGTCCCTGATGGTAGGTCGCCTGATTGATGATGCTGACGATCAACGAGGGGGCCACGCGCACGTCGAGGCTGCTGACGAGTCCGCCGTAGCAAACGATGGCGCCGGAAACCGCATCGAAGGAGGCGCGGCTCTGCGCGCCGCCCACCGGAGTCAGCCGGTAGCCGACGGCGCGCTCGGCGTCCATGCGCAGGAACTGCACGGGCATGGCGATGTAGGCTCCCCCGCCGAAGATTTCCGTGCCCTCGATGTCAACGTAGTCGGCATGCACGGGCAGCTCGAGGCGCACGCGGTCTCCGAGATCGACGCCGAGCAGGTTGGCGCCGAAGCGGTATTGGTTCGCGTGATACGAGCGGCCGGCGATGGTGAGGTCGGCGGTGCGGCTGGTCACGGCGACCGCCTGCCGGCGGAAACGGGCCGCGGGCGTCTCGCCGTCAAACGAGAGCGTGGCGGGCGCGCTCAGGCCGTGGTTGAAAAACACGGCGCGCGCGGCCGAGGCGGTGTTGGAGTCGGGATTGCCATCGGTCACGCTGGCCGCCGAGCGGGCGCGCGCGTAGGTCCGCAGGCGGGCCACGATGTCGGCGCCCTCGCTCTTGAGGAAGTCACGGACCTTGTCGCGCACCTCCCGTTCGCTCGATCCGGTGAAGTCGCGCCGGAAGTTGATGCCGGGGATCTCCAAAGTGGCGGCGGTGCCGGCGCCGTTGAGCGCGACGTTGATGGCGCTGGGCACGCCGAGGAAAGTGATGCTGGCGTCGAAGTCGGTGCCGGCGAACGCGGCGAACTCGCCGTCGCGCTCGATGGTGCGATCAATCAGGTCGAGCATCGCGCTGTCGCCCTCGCGGATCGTCAGCACGCCGTTGGTCGCCTCGGCGACGAAGAGCGGAGCGGCGCGGCCCGCGGTGGTGACCGCGAGCAACGCGCCGAGCAGGGTCACGGCGCGGCGCACGGTGAATGACTGCCTGGCGACGGCGGTCATCAGCGGATGGTCTTGCCGTCGTAGACGATCTTGCCGTCGACGATGGTGGTCTTGACGCGGCCCTTCAGCTCCTTGCCGTGCCAGGGGCTGTTGGCGGACTTGCTGAAGCCGGCCTTGGCGTCGTAGGTCCACTTTTCGTTGGGATCGAAGAGGCAGATGTCGGCGGCGGCGCCCTCGGCGAGCGTGCCGACGTCGAGGCCGACGATGGCGGCGGGCTTGCGCGTCATGAGGTCGACCACGGTGGTGAGCTTGAACTTGTTCTGCTTCACAAGCACGTCGAGGGTGACGGCGAGGGCGGTCTCGAGGCCGAGGATGCCGTTGGGCGCATAGTCGAACTCCTTGTCCTTCTCGTAGTCGGTGTGCGGGGCGTGGTCGGTGGCGATGATGTCGATGGTGCCGTCCTTGAGGCCCTCGATGATGGCGAGCCGATCCTCCTCGGTGCGGAGGGGCGGGTTCATCTTGAAGTGGGTGTCGTAGGTCGCGAGTTGGTCGTCGGTCAGCGCGATGTGGTGCGGGGTGGCCTCGGCGGTGACGGAGACGCCGCGGGACTTGGCGCGGCGGAGGATCTCCACGGAGTTGCGCGAGGAGATGTGCTGCATGTGGATGCGGGCGCCGGTGTAGGTGGCGAGGATGACGTTGCGGGAGACGATGATGTCCTCGGCGGCGTTGGGCCAGCCGCGCAGGCCGAGCTTGGTGGACATGACGCCCTCGTTCATGACGGCGCCGACGGTCATGGAGTGGTCCTGGCAATGGTCCATGAGCGGCAGGTCGAACATCTTGGCGTATTCGCAGGCGCGGCGCATCAGCTCGTTGGACTGCACGCAGTCGCCGTCGTCGGTGATGGCGACGACGCCGGCGCGGGCGAGCGAGCCGATGGGCGCGAGGGCCTGGCCCTTCATGCCGACGGTGATGCAGCCGGTTTGATGGACCTTGATGCAGGCGGTGCGCGCGATGGAGTCCTTGATGAGCTGGATGGTGCCGGCGGTGTCCGCGACCGGGGAGGTGTTGGGCATGCAGACGACGGTGGTGAAACCGCCGGCGGCGGCCGCGCGGGAGCCGGTCTCGATGGTCTCCTTGTGCATCTGGCCGGGTTCGCGGAAGTGCACGTGGATGTCGACGAGGCCGGGGCAGGCGACGAGGCCTTCGGCGTCGATCTTCCTGGCCGACTTCTTGTCGGCGGCGGAGAGGCTGGCGACGATCTTGCCGTTCTTGACGAAGAGGTCGCCGACCGAGTCGCGCTTGGAGGCGGGGTCGATGACGCGGGCGTTTTGAATCCAGAGGGAGGGCATGGCGGTCTATTCCAAAAAAGGTTGAGAAGGAAGTGGCTCAGTCGGCGGCGACGACGTTTTCGGGTTGACCGCCGGAGCAGAGGTAGAGGACGGCCATGCGCACGGCGATGCCGTTGGTCACCTGGTCGAGGATCACGCTGCGCTCGCCGTCGGCGAGCTCGCTGTCGATCTCGACGCCGCGGTTGATGGGGCCGGGGTGCATGATGATGGCCTCGGGGGCGAGCCAGCCGGCGCGGGTCTTGTTGAGGCCGAACAGGGAGGTGTATTCGCCGAGCGAGGGGAACATGGCGGCGGTCT
Organism: Verrucomicrobiota bacterium; assembly: GCA_030601755.1. Classification (GTDB taxonomy): domain Bacteria; phylum Verrucomicrobiota; class Verrucomicrobiia; order Opitutales; family Opitutaceae; genus JAUWBF01. The sequence goes on from JAUWBF010000009.1 coordinate 56,503, forward strand.
GGCGCTCGTGCTGTATCCGGAGGAGCATGACGACCTCGGCGTCGGCGAGGGCGCGGCGCAGGTCGTGCGATACGGTGACACCGAGCGGCTCGAACTCGCGCGGGACGAGGGTCGAGGGACCGACGAGGGTGACGGCGGCGCCGAGCTTGACGAGGGCGTGGATGTTGGAGCGGGCCACGCGGCTGAAGAGGATGTCGCCGAGGATGACGACCTTCTTGCCGCGCAGGTCGTGGCCGAGGCGTTCGCGCATGGTGAAGGTGTCGAGCAGGCCCTGCGTGGGGTGCTCGTGCGAACCGTCGCCGGCGTTGATGACCGGGATGTTGAGGATGTTGGAGAGGTAGAGCGGCGAGCCGGCGGCGGCGTGGCGGATGACGATCATGTCGGCGCCGAGCGCGGCGATGTTTTCGGCGGTGTCGCGCAGGGTCTCGCCCTTGGTGGTCGAGGAGCTGGCGCCGTCGAAGGCGATGACGTCGGCGGAGAGGCGCTTGGCGGCCATGTCGAACGCCATGCGGGTGCGGGTGCTGGGCTCGAGGAAGAGGTTGACGATGGTCTTGCCGCGCAGGGCGGGAACCTTCTTCACGCTGCGCTTGAGGATCTTCTTAAACGCGGCGGCGGTGTGGTGGATCTGGTCGATCTCGGTGACGGTGAGTTCTTCCAGGGTGAGCAGGTGGCGGCGGGTCCAGGGCATGGATGTGAATGGATGATGTAAGATGGCTGATGGCCGATGGAGGCGGGGGCGGTCAGCGGGTCTTGGCGGGAACGATCTCGACGTGGTCGTGCGCGGGGTCCGAGGGATCGAGTTTCACGACGACTTTCTCCGTGCCGGTAACGTCGAGGGTGAGGCCGGTGTAGTCGGCGGCGACGGGCAGGAGGTGGCCTCCGCGTTCGATGAGGACGGCCAGTTCAACCTTGGCGGGGCGGCCGTGGTCGAAGAGTTCGTCGAGGGCGGCCTTGATGGTGCGGCCGGTGTGGAGCACGTCGTCGACGAGCACGACGGTGGCGCCGGTGACGTCGACGGGGATGACGGTCGGCTGGTATTCCTTGGGGATGGGCTGGTTGCCGATGTCGTCGCGGTGAAAGGAGATGTCGATGGTGCCGACGGGGAATTGGGGAAGCTTGGCGCCGATGCGGCGGGCAAGTTCGATGCCGCCGTTGGCGACGCCGAGCAGGACGATGCGCTTGGTCTTGGCGTGACGACGCGCGATCTCGGCGGCGAGTTGGTCGATGGCCTGGTGCAGCTCTGCGGAGGGGATGCGGTAGGATACGGGCACAATGGGCAGCTTGTGCCTTGGCGGGCTGGCCGGTAAAGCGGAAATCCGGTGTGAAATTCTCCGCGCTGGGGATGCCAAGGTCCACGCAGCGGTGCGCTTTGATCATGATGTGTTTTACGAATCGGTCTTGTGCGCCGATGAATCTCGCCGAGACCAATCCTTGGTTTGGCCTCAGCATCGACTGCTCATCAGCCGCGCCACGGTTTGGTCATGCGGGGTTGCGCCAAGCGCGCGGACTGCGGCCGGTCTCGGTGCGGAGCACCTTGTTGAAATGGTGCAGATCGGGCAGACCGACCGACCAGGCGATTGATTTAACCGGCTGGTCAGAGTGGCGCAGCAATTCCAGCGCGCGGTTGACCCGGCAGCGGCGCAGGTGGGTCACCGGCGACACGCCGAGCCGTTCTTGGAAAATCCGGCCGAGGGTGTTGATCGACACGCCGCAGCGCCGTGCGACCTCCGCGATGCGCACGCGTTCCGACAGGTTGGATTCGAGCCGCACCAACGCGGTTTCCAGCACGCGATCCTCCTCGCTGCTACGCGCGGGTGCATCCTTGAGCGAGGCGAGTCCGAGCAGCACGTCCCATAATCGCACCGAGGCGCGCAGCGGCTCGGTTTTCCGAAAGGGTAGGGCGCGTTCCAGTAATTCACGCAGGCTGTTGAGTCGCGGATCCGGCGTCCAGAAGGCCGGCGCGACCGGACCGCGAAACGGCAGCCGGAAGTGGACGTAGAGATGGCGCGACGGTCCGAGATAGCGAAATCCCACCGTCATGTTGGCCGGCGCCAACGACACGCTGCCGGGCTCGATGGCGAAGGTGTGGTCGCCGATGCTCAGCTCACCCGCGTAGTCGTAGAAATGCAGCATCCACAGGTCAGTCAGCAGAAACGTTTCCCGTTCCACGGTGACGCCGTGCATAGCATGGGTCATGGCGACCAGTTCCGGTCGCTCGCCGAGTAGTTGATCAAAACTGGCCGAAGATTTCATGGTGAAAAAATACCAGTAATGGATGAATCGCCACAAGCAAACCGGCTTTTGCAACGCGGACGCCAGTGGCAGTCTGTTTCAAAATACCAATGAAAACCCCGCTGCGCTTTCGTCAGATCCATCTGGATTTCCACACCTCGCCGTTCATCGACGGCATCGGGTCCAAGTTTGATAAGAAAAAATACCAAGAGACGCTCAAGCGCGCCGCGGTCAATAGCGTGACGACTTTCGCCACCTGCCACCACGGCTGGAGCTACTACGACACGCAGGTCGGCAAGCGTCACCCGGGCCTGAACTTCGACTTGCTGCGCGCCCAGTTCGAGGCGGCCAAGGAGATCGGTATCAACGTTCCCATCTACCTCACCGCCGGCGTGCACAACATGGCCGCCGACGAGCATCCCGAGTGGCGCGAGGTCGGACCCGACGGGCGCTACGTCGGCTGGACCCCCAACAACCTGCATGCGGGGTTCATGACGATGAGTTTCCACTCGCCGTATCTCGACTACCTCGTCGAGCAGGTGCAGGAAGTCGTGAGCCTGTTTCCCGAGGCCGACGGCATCTTTTTCGACATCATCAACCAGGGCGAGGACTGCTCGGTCTGGGGGCTGCGTCACATGCAGTCGAAGGGCCTCGATCCGCTGGTGCAGGCCGACCGTCAACAAAGCCGTCTCGACGCGTTGATGAAATACTACGCGCGCGCCACCGCCGCCGTGCGTGACATCGCGCCCGACATGCCGGTCTTCCACAACAGCGGCCACGTAACGCCCGGCTTCCGCGAGATCCTTCCGTTCTTCAGCCACCTCGAGCTGGAGAGCCTGCCCACCGGCGGCTGGGGCTACGACCATTTCCCGCAGTCCGCGAAATACGCGCAGAAGCTCGGCATGGATTACCTCGGCATGACCGGCAAGTTCCACACCACCTGGGGCGAGTTCGGCGGCTACAAGCATCCCAACGCCCTGCGCTACGAGTGCGGCGCGATGCTGGCGTTCGGCGCCAAGTGCAGCGTGGGCGACCAACTGCATCCGACCGGTGAGATCGACGAGAGCACCTATGAAATCATCGGCGCGGCCTACCGTGAGGTCGCGGCCAAGGAACGCTTCGTTGAGGGCGCGCGCAATGTCGCCGACGTCGGACTGCTCAACAGCCAGTCGACCGACGGCCGGACCGCCTTCCTCACCCACGCCCGCGAGAAACCGGGCGACATCGGCGCCGGCCGCGTGTTGCTCGAGGAGCACGTGCTGTTCGACATCCTCGACACGCGGATGGATTTCGCCGGTTACAAGCTGCTCATCCTGCCGGATGACGTCGTGGTTGACGCCGGGCTCGAGGCCAAGCTGCGCGCCTTTGTCGCGGCCGGCGGCAAGCTGTTGCTCAGCGGCGACAGTGCGGTGGATGGTGAGCGCGGCATGCTCTTCGACGTCGGCGCGGAGGTCGGCGCTCACTCGGAGTTTTCGCCCGACTACTGGAAACCTCGCGCCGACTTGGCGGTGCCCTTCGCCCGCAGCCCGATGGTCATGTATGGCCGCGCGCGCCGCGTGAAGGTCACCGACGGAGAGTCGCTCGGCGACGTGTTCGATCCGTATTTCAACCGCGCCTGGGACCACTTTTGCAGCCACCAGCACACGCCCCCGCGCCCCGATCCGTCCGGCTTCGCCGCGGCGGTGCGCAAGGGCAACCTCGTCTATCTGGCGCACCCGGTGTTCTCGATCTACCGCGGTTTTGGCCAGGTCGCGCTGCGGCAAACCCTCGGCCGTCACCTCGACCTGCTGCTCGGCAAGGACCGTTCGGTGAAGTTGGAAAACTTCCCGAGCACCGGCCGCGTGACGCTCACTCATCAGCCCGCGGAGGGCCGTCACGTGCTCCACCTGCTCAACGGCATCACCATCAACCGCGGCGGCAGGACGGAGCTGCACGGCGGCACGGCGTCGGGCGGATTGGCGTCGTTCGAGGTGATCGAGGACGAACGTCCGCTGCACGACGTGAAGGTGCGCGTGCGCCTGCCGGGCAAGGTCGGCGCGGTGACGCTTGAGCCGCAGGGCGCGCCGGTGGAGTTTGTGCGCGACGGCGATTGGTTGTCGTTCACGGTCGATCACGTCGGCCTGCACCAGATGGTGGTTTTCCACGGTTGAGTGTTTTGTAGGCCGCCTGCTTGCAGGCGCGTAAAACGTCCGACTTCGATCAACGCGCCTGCAAGCAGGTGGCCTACGGGTCCCACGGGCTCAACATTCTTGACGCGAGGGCGTTTGCCGTATGCCCTCTCCGGCCTACCCCCCGCGCCATTAGTATATCGGCTATTATGTGTGCTTCCCAAGCATGAGAGGTCGGTTCGACTCCGACATGGCGCACCACATGAAGCCCGGTCCTTTCCCCTGAGGACCGGGCTTCACCTTTTCAGCATCGCACGGCCCGGGGGCCGGCGACCCGTAGGGGCCTTGCTCGCAAGGCCCGTTCGACGAACGCTGACGAGGGCCGCATGCCTTCGCGCAACGGGCCGAGCGAGCTCGGCCCCTACGAGGATCAGGCCGACGGCTTGGTGCCGTAGAGCTCGATCATCGCGCGCAGGCGCTGGCCGATCATCTCGGCGCGTTCGATCATCTCGTCCGCCTCGCGCGGCGGCAGATGGATGCGGCAGTGGCGTTGCCACAGGCCGAGCCAGGCGAGGAAGTGCTTCTCCTCGAGGCCGAGCGGTGTGTGTTTCCACGGCATGCCGCCTGGGTAACGCGCGGGGCCGCCGGTGACGCCCGACCAAAAGTCCGCGATCTTCTCCAGGTGTGCGGGCCAGTCGTCGATCTTGGCCGCGAAGATCGGCCCGATGTCGTTCTGCTGGCGGACGTCGGCGTAGAAATACTTCAACAGCCGGAGGATGCCCTCACGGCCGCCGACGCGTTCGTAGAGTGTGGTTTCCGCCATGCCGACTCACTCGCGGGTCTGCTCGATGGGCATCTCGTGCAGTTTGATCTCAGGGTTTTTCTCGTTGAAGTAGTCGAGCGACCAGTCGTTGGGGAAGAGGACCACGGGATTGCCGAACTTGTCGGTGCCGAAGGCCACGCCGCCGGCGACGACGATCTCGTTGGGATTGGCCAGCGCCGGATGCGGCTCGGCCCAGCGGAGCAGCGTCCACGGCGCTGGCTCGAGGCGGGACTCGGCGTTGTATTCGGATTTCAAACGCGCCTGCACGACCTCGAATTGCAGCGGACCGACCGCCGCCAGCAGCGTGGCGCCGGGCGGGCAGTTGCGCGGGGTGAAGGATTGCACGACGCCTTCCTGCAGGAGCTGCTCGATGCCGGCGCGGTATTTCTTGGCGTCGCCGGAGTTCGGGTTGGAGATGTAGGCGAACACCTCGGACGGGAAGCGCGGGATCTCGTCGTAGACGATGGAGCGGTCCTCGGTGAGGGTGTCGCCGATGCCGAAGGCGTCGTGGCCGACCAGGCCGATGACGTCGCCCGGCCAGGCCTCGTCGACGGTCTCGCGTTCCTGGCCGAAGAGCTTGTGCGAGGAGGAGAGGCGCACGGTCTTGCCGGTGCGCTGGTGCACGACGGTCATGTCGCGCTGGAACTTGCCGGAGCACACCCGGATGAACGCGATGCGGTCGCGGTGCTTCGGATCCATGTTGGCCTGGATTTTGAAAACGAAGCCGGAAAATTTGTCGTGCTCGGTTGGCACCTCGCGGGCCTCGGTCGGCGCCGGTAGTCCCGGCACGGATACGCTGACGGAGCGGCGGGTGGTCGGCGGGATGGAGTCGCGCAGGAAGTTTTCCAGCATGAGCTGCACGCCGAAGTTGTTGACCGCGGAGCCGAAGAAGACGGGGGTCTGCTTGCCGGTGTGCACGGCGTGGGCGTCGAAGGGCGCGCTGGCGCCGTCGAGCATGTCGATCTGCTCGGCGACCTCGTTGTAGGTGTAGTCGTCGAGCTTTTCGCGGACGAGGGGCGAGTCGAGGCCGGTGACGTTGACGGGCGCGCGGAAGGAGCCGTGCGGCGTGCGCTCGAAGAGGTGGACCTGGTGGGCGCGGCGGTCATAGACGCCGCGGAAGGACGGACCGTTGCCGAGGGGCCAGGTGATGGGGCAGGGCTGGAGGCCGAGCACGCTCTCGAGTTCGTCGATCAGTTCGAGCGGGTCCTTGGTGGGCCGGTCGCACTTGTTCATGAACGTGAAGATCGGCACGCCGCGGCGACGGCAGACCTCGAAGAGCTTGCGGGTCTGCGGCTCGATGCCCTTGGCGGAGTCGATGACCATGAGCGCGGCGTCGACGGCGGTGAGAACGCGGTAGGTGTCCTCGGAGAAGTCTTTGTGACCGGGAGTATCGAGCAGGTTGACCGCGCAGCCGGCGTAGTCGAACTGGAGCACGGTGGACGACACGGAGATGCCGCGCTGCTTCTCGAGTTCCATCCAGTCGGAGGTGGTCGAGCGCTGCTGTTTGCGCGCGGTGACGGAGCCGGCGAGGTGAATGGCGTTTCCGTAGAGGAGGAACTTCTCGGTGAGCGTGGTCTTGCCGGCGTCGGGGTGCGAGATGATCGCGAAGGTGCGGCGGCGGGCGATTTCCTGGGCGGGCGTCATGACGTGTAAACGGTCATGCAACAGCTTCCCGGGCCGCGCAGGAAGCCGAAAAACGGGGTGCGGCGGCCATGCCGGGCGCATGCGCACATCGGGACGGCCCGGTGCGCGCAGGTCGGAGCCTCCGCCGGCGGCTCGGCGCGCCAAGGGAAGGGCGTCGTTCAATCCTTAATCGCGGGTTTCCGTCGTTTGCGCCGGGCGGGTGGGGGGCGACCGCCGGCCGCCTGATACTGCATGGAGTATTTGCCGTGGCGCGAACGCACCGCCAACAGCAGGCGCACGGCGAGGTCGTTGGCGGCGGCCTCCTCGCGTTCGAAGATATGCTTGGCCGCGTCGGTCTCGGCGATCAGTCGATTGTAGTGCTCAAGCGCCTCCTGTGCGCGGACGATTTGTTCTTTGAGGAGTCGCACCGAGACCGCTTCAAAATCCAGATTGGGATCGAGATTGGCGAGCATGGCCGCACGGAGACGGGCTTTGTCGAGCAGGCGGGAACGTTGACGACGCAGGCGGGCCATGGAGAAAAAGGGGGCGAGAGGTTTTTTGTGAGACGCAGCGACTTCTGAGAACCCTGCGGTCGTTAACCTGTCGGCAAAAGCAAGAAACACTCCCACGCGGAGCTCCTGCGACGAAAAGCATAAGAATTCCCGGGAACCCGGAAACGCCTAACCCGAAGGTGCGAGCAGCCGACACAGCAAGCGCAAGGAGTGCAGGGAACCCGGATCTTGTTATCACGATGATGTCAGGTGCCAATCAGAGGAGCCCACGCCGTGTTCTGAAGTGGTTAACGACTCCCGAGATCTCGGCGGACGTTAACCCGCCGGCAAAAGCAACTCTGGAGGCCGATATTTAGCCGGCCGCGATCAGCGAGAAACTCACGCGGTAGCGGTAGAAGGTGATGTTGGGCGTCATCGACAGGGCGCGGCGGATGCGGGCGTCGTCCTCAAGCGCGATGATCGCGCCGTGCACCGTCTGGCCTTCATCGGCCAGTTCTTCCTGCACGTAGCTCATGTAGCGGAGCGTCTGGCCGACGACCGCGTCGCTGGCACGGCCTTTCTTGAGTTCCACCACCAGCAGCCGCTTCCCGTCCTTGCTGACGGCGAGGATGTCGAGCGGACCGGTGTCGGTCTGGTATTGCTGGGCCTTTTCGCCGTCTTCCTCGTAGATGTCGTAGTCCCGGCCGAGCTCGGTCTGTGCCCAATTCAGCACGCGGAAATCTTCGAGATGCGCCTCAAGCGCGAAGGCCGACGGGTTTTCCACCGTGGCGTCGGTCGAGGTGATCACGGGCGGAGCGACCGCGCCGATCAATTTTTCCAGTTCCGGAGTATGGCTGGTGATGTTGCTGACCGTGCCGATGGATCCGCAGGAGTTGCGGAGGCTTTCGCTCATCGCGGCATTCGCCGACGACCGGAACGGAGCAGGGCGGAACGGAGCGACGCAGGAGGGGGCCGGGTAAGCGGCGGGTCGACGAAACAGCTCCACCGTTCCGCCGCGTTGGCCGGCGCGGCTCAGGCGGCGTGGCGTAGAAAGTTGCGACGGCGGCAACCGATCATGCCGAGCAACCCGGAGACGAGCAACGCCCCGTAGGAAGACGGCTCGGGCACGGGAGAACCGCCGGGAATGATGAAGCCGCTGTTGCCGGTGTAGGGGTCCCAGACGGCCTCACCGTAGCCATCGAAGACGATTTTAGCGAGGGAGGACGAGCCCGGGTTCAGGTTCGCGAAAAACGAATCCAAGGTGTCCACCCAGTTGGTGATGGTGAGCACGCTTGTCCCGGTGAGGGTGAGATTGTTGATGTTGAAGTCGGATCCTGCCTCGCCGAAGTCGATGATGGCGTCGCCGACGATGGTGAGGTTATCGATGGTCTGGATGGTGTTGTTGAGATCAAGCACGGCACCGTCGCCAAGCGTGACGTCGTCCCACTGAAAAATCTGGTTGTCGCGGGCGAAGGAGACATTGGCGTTGCTGATGTTGATGTAGTCGCTGCGGAGGTGTCCGGATGACTTGTCGAAGAGGATGTCGCCGCCGGTGATGTTGAAGTTGTTGATGGCGACCTGTCCGTCTCCGGTGAAGGTGAGGGAGCCGCTGGAGTGATTGAGGGTGGTCGCATCGACCTGACCGCCGAGTTCATTGTTTCCGCCGTTGATGGTGATCGTGCCGGAGGTGGTGTGGCCGCCGAGCACATTGGTGCCGCTGGTCAGGGTCAGCGACTGGCTGAAAACGTCGTTCTCGAACGTCACGGTGCCGCTGGAGGCGAGCACGACCGGGCCGGAGCCTGCGTTGAGATTCTGTTTGAACACGACGTCGCCGGAGCCGTTGACGGTGAGCCCGCCGGTGCCGACGCTGACGGCGGAGCTGAAGGTGCGGTCGCCGGCGCCGCTGACAACAAGCCCGCCGGAGCTGCCCGAGGAAACCTGAGCGTTGGTGACGATGGCGCCCGCCCCGGAGAGGGTAAGCGTGTGCGCGTTGAGCTGCACGGGGTTACCCAAGGTGAGCGTGTCGGCGGCGCTGACCACGGAAGAGTCGGCCGCGAGCTTCAGACCGGAGTTCAGGGTGTTGTCGCCTGATTTATTGCGAATGGCACCGCCTCCGTCCACACCATTACCGGAAACGACGAACGAGGTGTCCGCGATAGTGATCCCGCCTTGCAGTGCCAGGCTCGCCCCGGCGGCGACGGTGTTGTCCGGGTGGCTGGTGCCGCCCAGCGCATTGTTATGGGCCAGTGTCAGTGTGCCCGCATTGATAGTAACCGGGGCGCTGAAGGAGTTGGCGGCCGCCAATACCAGTTCGCCGGAACCAGCTTTGGTGAGCGCGCTATACCACGGCTCGGTCACCGAGCCGGCGAATGTGGTCGTGCCGGTGTTGTTGACGGTGATGGTTCTGGACCCACCTAGATTGACGGTGCCATTGATGGTGAGGTCCTGATTGCCTCCGATCGTGAAATCGGAATTCAGAGTCACGTTGTTTGAAATGGTGCGTCCGGCACCGGCTGCCGAGAGAGTGCCACCGTAGACAGTAAGCGTGCCGGTGCCCAAGGCGCTGTTGTGGCCGATGGCCAGCGTGCCGGAATTTAGCCGGGTGCTACCAGTGTAAGTGTTGGAGCCGGAAAGGGTGAGTGTGCCTGAACCGTTTTTGGTCAAGGTTGCCGAGCTGTTACTAAGAATTTCGGAGAGGGTGGTATTGGCTGCGCCGTTGATGGTTAGTCCCGCGCCGTTTAAGTTGACGTTACCGCTGACCAGTAACCCCCCCGAATTGCTGTTCCATGTTTGCGAGCCGGACAACTGCAAGGCGTTGGTGATCGTCTGAAGATTGCTCGAATTATTGGTCAACCCGCCCGTTCCCAGCGTCAGCGTGCGACCGGTGCTTGATCCCAGCACGAAAGCCCCGGCGCCACTGACAAATGTCACCGAGCCCACGGTGTAGTTTCCATCCATATCAGGCGTGAGATGGCTGGTGCCGCCAAACTGCAGCGCAGCCGACGAATTGAAGGTAGGATTCGTGGCCCAATTGTTGTTTTTCGACCATTCGTCCGAAGACGGATGCCCCCCGGTCCAAAGATAAGTCTGCGCCACGGCCGCCGTAGGCGCGCACACTCCGGCCAGCGTCAAGGCGAAGATGGCATGACGGATGGGCTTTGGCATGACTGTCGGGTTTCGATTCAACGTCACAACTATAGCCAACTTTACGCCGAATGTAATAAAAAAAATAGGGTATTTCACCCACTGTCCTTAAGTGCCTTTGGTCGATGTTTTTTAGGGGGGTTACTCGACGAAATTAAGGCGTTCTTGGAACAGGCGCGGATGTTTGCCACTTGCCCGCGATGGAGCGTTGCTACGAACTTCTGCGTCATGGCTCTCACGACGGTTCACTGGAATAGCGCGATTTTGGGGAAGAAGACCACCATGCGGATCATCCTGCCGGAGGTCGGCAAGCCGCCCTTCGCGACGCTGTATCTGCTGCACGGATTGAGCGACGACTCGTCCACCTGGACGCGCAACACCCGTCTTGAGAACTACGTGCGCGAGTTGCCCCTCATTGTCGTGATGCCGGACGGTTACCGCGGATTTTACACCGACCATGTCGAGGGACCGGCCTTTGCCAAACACATCGGCGAGGAGGTCCCGGCGTTTGTGGAGCGGCATTTTCACGCCAAGAAAAACCGCGCCGGCCGGGCCATCGGCGGGCTGTCCATGGGCGGCTACGGGGCGCTCCGGCTCGGCTTGGGTTACGCGGATCGGTTTTGCTCGGTTCACAGCCATTCGGGAGCGGTCGGCTGGGGACAATCCGAGGGAGCCAGCGAGTTGACGGCCGCGGCCAAGCGGCGGGGATGGACCCCGGAGTTCACCGAGGAGATTCGGCGGATTTTCGGCAACAACCCGCTCGGCACTTCGCACGACCTGTCGTGGCTGGCGCGTCGGGCGAAGAAGGCCGGCAACCTGCCCAAGCTGCGCCTCGATTGCGGGACCGGGGATTTTCTTTTGCAGGACAATCGCGACTTCGATCGGGAACTGACCCAGGCGAAAATCCCGCATGACTACGTGGAGTTCGACGGCGAGCACAATTGGGACTACTGGGACCTGCACATCCGCGAGGCGCTGGACTTTCATGCCGGCAACTTGCGTTTGAAGCGCACATCCGTCTGATAGGCCCCGATGGCATCCAGCGTTCCGCAATCCGCGTTGATCGTCGATGACGAGGCCCATGTGCGACAATATGTGCGCCTGGTGCTGATCGGTCTCGGCGTAAAGACGGTCCACGAAGCCGGCTCGGTGGCCGAGGCCCGCGAGGCCTGGAACGAACACCTGCCCGACTGTCTCGTGCTCGACATCAACATGCCGGGCGAGAGCGGGCTGGATTTTCTCAAGGAGCTGCGCGAGGTCGACCAGGACGTGCCGGTCGTGATGCTCAGCGGCAACGCCCAGCTCGCCTCCGTGCGGCAGGCGGCCGAACTTGGGGCCGACGGATTTATCCGCAAAGACAGCCCGCGCGCGGTCATCACCGAGGAGCTGCGCAAGATATTCGCCAGCGACGACGAGGGCTAAGCCTGTGGTTGGTGGGCGATGCGTCGGACGGAGAACGGACATTCCTGTCCGTTCACATCGCGTCGGTGACGTTTTCCTTACGGTTCGCGGTTCACGTCGAACGGAACGGACAGGAATGTCCGTTCTCCGGGCCTGAAATCGCCTGATGCCGATGACGCGGAGCACAGGCGGGAATGCCTGTGCCACTCCGGGCGCAAAAAAGGCCGGACACCCTTGAAGGTGTCCGGCCTTGGAAAAACCAGCCGGGAGGCTGGCCGTCGTATCGAGAAACCGATTACAGGCGGCCGGCGTAGATGGCGGCGGCGCCGAGCTCCTGCTCGATGCGGAGGAGCTGGTTGTATTTCGCGACGCGGTCGGTGCGGGAGGCGGAACCGGTCTTGATCTGGCCGCAGTTCGTGGCGACGGCGATGTCGGCGATGGTGACGTCCTCGGTCTCGCCGGAGCGGTGAGAGAGAACGGCGGTATACTTGCTCTTGTGGGCGAGCTCGACGGCGTCGAGGGTCTCGGTGAGGGAGCCAATCTGGTTGACCTTCACGAGGATCGAGTTGGCGGTGCCGGTGGCGATGCCCTTCTTGAGGAACTCGGTGTTGGTGACGAAGAGGTCGTCGCCGACGAGCTGCACCTTGTCGCCGATCGCGTCGGTGAGCTTCTTCCAGGTGGCCCAGTCGTTCTCGGCGCAGCCGTCCTCGATGGAGTCGATCGGATACTTGGCGCAGAGCTCCTTGTAGTAGGCCACGAACTCGTCGCCGGTGAACTTCTGGCCGGTGCTCTTCTTGAAGACGTAGTTCTTGGTCTTGGCGTCGTAGAACTCGGAGGAGGCGACGTCGAGGGCGAGCATGATGTCCTTGCCGAGCTTGTAGCCGGCGGCCTTCACGGCCTCGGCGATGGCGTCGAGGGCGTCGGTGGTGGAGGCGAGGTTGGGGGCGAAGCCGCCCTCGTCACCGACGGCGGTGGAGAGACCCTTGGCCTTGAGCACCTTCTTGAGGGCGTGGAACACTTCGCAGCCGGCCTGAAGGGCCTGCGAGAAGGTGTCGAAGTTGACCGGACGGATCATGAACTCCTGGAAGTCGATCGGAGCGTCCGAGTGGGCGCCGCCGTTCATGATGTTCATCATGGGAACGGGGAGGACCTTGGCGTTCGGGCCGCCGAGATACTTGTAGAGGGGCTGGCCGAGGGAGCCGGCGGCGGCGTGCGCGGTGGCGAGGGAGACGCCGAGGATGGCGTTGGCGCCGAGCTTCGACTTGGTCTTGGTGCCGTCGAGGCGGAGCATGGTGGTGTCGACGCCGATCTGGTCGCAGGCGTCGAAACCGACGAGCTCGGGGGCGATGACGTCGGTGACGTTGCGCACGGCGGCGAGCACGCCCTTGCCGAGGAAGCGGGTCTTGCCGTTGACGCCCTTGGGCAGCTGCTTGGCGGTCAGGGTGCCGTCGCGAAGCTCGTGGGCCTCGTGCTCGCCGGTGGAGGCGCCCGAGGGAACCGCGGCGCGGCCGACGGTGCCGTCGGCGAGGACGACGTCGACTTCGACGGTGGGATTGCCGCGGGAGTCGATGATCTCGCGGGCATTGATGTCAGTGATCGTGGTGTTCATGCTGTGTGGTGACGGGAGACTGATGGTGACGGAAAAGCATCAGCAAAGGCGGCGGGCGCGCCCTTGGGAAGCAGAAACGCCGCGCAGGCGTTGCCTTTGGGTGCGCAGGGGTTGTTCGCGGAAGCCTGGGCCGTGAACGTGTCGTCTTGGGAAAAGCTCTGCGCCTGTCCGCTAACGGCGCGCGTCGACCACGGCAACGGGCCGCGCTCAGCGCAGGCCGAGTTTGCCGAGCAGGCGGTCCATCACGCCAGGCGGCTTGGGGTGGACCTCCGGCGGGAGTTGATCAAGCCGGCCCTTGTGCACGGCGATCTGGAGCGGCGTGGCGGACTCGTAGTTGCGCACCGCGAGGTTTTCCGGGGTGAGCACCGAGATGGGAACCTGATCGAGGTGACCTTCGAAGGCGGCGGCATGCAGGGGGGTGTCGCCGTGCTCGTTGCGCGTGAGCAACAGGTCGGCGGTGAGACGCTCGCGGGGGATGGCCTTGAGCTGACCGGTCTCGGCGGCGGCGTGGATGACGGTGTAGCCGGCCTTGCTGGCGAGGATGAGGTGGTCGTGCACCAGCAGCGGGGCGGGGATCTGCGCGAGGTGCCCGGAGATGGCGGCGGCGTGCAACACGGTGTCGCCGGCGGGGGTGCGGGCCAGCAGGTGCTCCGCGGTGAGCAGGTCGGCGGGCAATTGGTCGAGGTGACCGTTGAGCGCGGCGACGTGGTAGACGGTCTCGCCGCTGAGATTGGTGGTGGCGAGCAGGTCGGGGCAGAGCAGGTGGGGGGGCACCTTGTTGAGCGTGCCGGCCTCGGCGGCCTCGTGGAGGAGGGTGTTGCCGAGGTCGGTGTTCATCAGCATCCGGCCGGAATCCAGCAGGGCGGCGGGCACGCGGTCGAGGTGGCCGTTGGCGGCGGCGATGTGAAAGACGGTGTATCCGGAGTTGCTGCGGGTGCCCAGGGTCTCGGCGGTGAGCAGGCCCTCGGGAAACGCGAACGCCGTGTCGGCGTGGAAGGCGTGGTGCAGGGGCGTGTAGCCCGAGGCGTTTTTGAGCAGCAGGTTCTCGGCGGTGAGCAGCGCCGGCGGCACCAGTGAGAGCCGGCCATACTTGGCGGCGGTGTGCAGCGGGGTGGTGCCGGAGGCGTTCTTGTGCAGCCAGATGTCCGGGCCGAGACCGCGGGTTTCTTCGAGGGTCGCCGTGCCTTCCCGCAGGGCCGCATGGAGCAGATCAGGGTCCATAAACAAGTTGGCGTCAGCCTAGGCGGGGCGGCACGGGTGAAAAGGGAAAAGCATGGGCATCGGCGATTTTGGCCGCGGCAGGAAGGTTCGTCGGGGGGGGCATTAAATCGGTTTGCCACACCGCCTTCCGTGCCGATGCTAACGGCACGATATGTCAAGTTCTGGACCCAACGCGGACGCCGCATCCACTGCCAAACCGGCGATTTTGCTGGTCGACGATGAACAGCCCCTGCTCGACGTGTTTGTGGACGCGTTGAGTCCCTTCTTCGAGGTCACGACCGCGACCAGCGCGCGCGAGGCCGAGTTCATTTTGCGCAAGCAGACGTTCAAGGTCATCGTGGCCGACCACCTGATGCCCGGCGGCAACGGCATGAGTCTGCTGGTCCGCGCCCGCGAGGAGTATCCTGGCATGGAGCGCATCCTCGTCACCGGTTACATGAAACCCGAGATGTTGCTGCGCAGCGTCAACGAGGCGGCCATCCACCGCTACCTGCTCAAGCCTGTTTCGCTCAAGGAACTGGTCCAGGTGATCACCGAGGCCGCGGCCAAGTCGACCAACTGAACTCCGCGCGCTCTCCCGCGCCGCGAACAATTAAAAAGGCGAGCCATCACGGTTCGCCTTTTTAATTGTTGCGGCAGACCGGGTCAGGGCCGCCGTGCGGTCTCATACCAACAACCCGTAGCTTTTGGACTATACAATTAACGTATGGGGCTCCAAGCTCCCGGCATGGCACGTAAACTGGAGAAGCTGGGGGAGGAACTGGCGGCGCAGATCGAAGGAGCGTGGGAGCGCAAGGACCTGGCGGA
>JAUWBF010000012.1 GCA_030601755.1 Verrucomicrobiota bacterium
GGCCGGCCCGCGAGGCCGCGCGCACGCCGCCCGCGCAGGTGTTGCCGCGCTCGGTCGGCCCGGCCGCGCCGCCCCGCTGGGGACGACTCGCGGTCGCCGGCGGCGCGTGCCTGCTCGCGGGTGCGATTTGCACGCGGTTGCCCGCGCTGCCGCTGGCGGGCGGAGGACGTTTTCCGTTGGCCGGCTACGTGGCGGCGTTGCTGCTGACCGTGGGCGCGGGGTTGTGGTGCGCGTTTTTGTTGCGGTCGTGTCGGCGACGCTGCGGCGGTTGCGCGGCGGCTCGGCCCCGGCGGCGGTCGCGGCCGGACACCTGCGCGCGCCGTCCGGGCGGCACCGGCTGGCTGCGGCGGCGCTGCTCTGCGCAGTGGCCATGACGTCCGGCATGTTGGTGCTGGTGGGCAGCTTCGAGCAGACGCTACGCGGATGGATCAACCGCACGCTGCAGGCCGATCTCTACGTGTCCGCACTGGGGCCGACCAACGTGTCGTCGCGCGTGCAGATCCCCGCGGAGATCGCCGACGCGGTGGCCGCGACCGGCGGCGTGGAGCGCGCGGCGCGCATCCTGTCGCTGCCCGTGCGTATCCAAGGAATCACGACAACGCTGTCCGGCGCCGACCTGCAACGCGCCGACCTGCGGCCCGACTTCACCTGGCTGGAGACGCCGGACGCGGACGCGTTTGCCCGCGAGGACTTCGCGATGGTCAGCGAAAGTTTTTCCAAGCGCTTCGGCGTGCGTCGCGGCGACCGGATCGAGGTGCCCGCGCGGGGCGGCGTCCGCTCGCTGCGGGTGGCGGGCGTGTTCGCCGACTACGGCAACGAGCAGGGCTCGGTGCTGGTCGACCGCGCGCGGCTGCTGGCGTGGTTCGGCGACGACCGCGCAACGAGCCTCGCGTTGTGGCTGAAGCCCGGCGTCGACGCCACCGCGCTGCGGGCGGAGTTGCGCGAACGTTTTCCGGGACTGGAGGTGACCGGCAGCGCGGCGCTGCGCGCGGAGGTGCTGCGGGTGTTTCGGCAGACCTTCGGCATCACGCACGCGTTGCAGGTCATCGGCGTGGCGGTGGCGCTGGCCGGGCTCGGCCTGACGCTCGCGAGCATCCTCCTTGATCGGCGCGCGGAGCTGACGACGTTGCGCGCGCTGGGTTTTGCGCGAAGCGAACTCGCCGCCGCCGGCGCGCTGGAAGGACTCGGCGTCGCGCTGGCCGGCGCGGTCGGCGGCGTCGGGCTCGGACTCGCGCTCGGCTGGGTGCTGGTGCACGTCGTCAACAAGCAGGCCTTTGGCTGGACGCTCGCGCTGGCCTGGCCGTGGGCGGGTCTGTTCGCGCTGGCCGCGGTGGTCGCGACGGCGGGCGCGCTGGTCGGCCATCGCGTCGGCCGCTGGGGCGCGGCGCTGCCCGCCGACCGGGAGGAATAAACCGTGGACGTAACCATGATGAACCCCGCAACCGGACAAGGATTCCAACGCAAATTTCTGAAAGCGCTCACGCTGTCCGCGCTGGTCGTTTTGAGCTTGGCCGGCGCGCCCGCGCCGCTGGCGTCGACCACGCCGGAGGGTTTCGCCGTGCCGCAGCCGGGGCGGCTTTTTGAGTTTCCGCGCGACCACGGCTCGCACCCCGAGTTCAAGATCGAGTGGTGGTATCTGACCGGCCACCTCTTCGCGGAGGACGGCGCGCGGCGCTTCGGTTATCAGGCGACGTTTTTCCGGCAGGCGTCGCCAGACGGCACGCGGCAGATCTACCTCGCGCACATGGCACTGACCGACGTGACCGGCGAACGTTTCCGGCATCAGGCGCGGCTCAATCGCGAGGGTTGGGACGCCCAAGCATCGACCGAGACGCTCGACCTGCGCAACGGTCCGTGGACGTTGACGATGACCGACCCGACCACCGAAAAGATGGAGCTGCGCGGCGGCGTGCGCGCGGAAGCGGGCTTTGCGTTGACGCTCACGCCGGCCAAGCCGCTGGTGTTTTTCGGCGAGGACGGCGTCTCGCGCAAAGGCGACGCGCCGACCGCGGCGAGCCACTACCTGACCTTCACGCGCCTGCGCACCGCCGGCACGCTTACGCTTGGCGACGAGACGCTCGCGGTGACCGGCGAGAGCTGGATGGACCACGAGATCAGCAGCAGCCAGCTCGACGAAAACCAAGTCGGCTGGGACTGGGTGAGCGTGCATTTCGACGACGGCCGCGAACTCATGCTCTACCGCCTGCGCCGCGCGGATGGCACGACCGACCCCGCGTCGACGCTCACCTGGGTCGACGTCGCCAGCGCGACGCAAAAGGCCGGGTTCAGCTGGGAGCCGCTGACCCGTTGGCGCAGCCCGCGCAACGCCGCCGAGTATCCCGCACGTATCCGTTTGACCACGACAGACCCCGCCGACGGTCGCGAGCGGGTGCTACTCATCGAGCCGCTCCTCGCGGACCAGGAACTCGACGGCGACCGCGACGGCATCGCGTATTGGGAAGGCACCTGCCGAGTGCGCGACGAGTCCACCGGCCGAGTCCTCGGCTCCGCCTACATGGAACTCACCGGCTACGCCAACCCCCTCGACCTCTGACCGCCACCCAATCGCTCCCGGAAAAGACTAACGTATCTGGTTAGTCTTTTCCGAGTTTTTGATCGGTCAACCAGGCGCGCCAACACGGCTCCGATGCCGAGCAGGCGCATGGTCGGAGCCTGCATTTTCACTCTAAAAATGCGCATAGACGGACACTTTTCTCAGGCCGCCGAGCTGAGCGCCGATGCGCCGGAAAAAGACTAACCAGATACGTTAGTTTTTTCTGGGAAAAGGGAGGGATTTGAGGCGACGAGCGGGCAAAGAGGCGGGCGGAGAATTTTTTGGCGGGGCGCGGTGACAAACGGCGCGGGGCGGTTTTGCTCCGGCATGGACGATACTTCTCCCGTGGTGCTGATCGCCGGCGTGACCGGCGGCATTGGGTCGACGGTGGCGCGCAAGCTGCACGCGGCCGGTTGGCGCGTGGCAGGGTTTGCGCGTGATCTGGGACGGCTGGGCGCGCTGTCAGGCGAGTTGAGCGGAGCGGATTTGTCCGCCGCCGAAGCCACCGACCCGGAGGCGGTCGAACGCGTGGTGCGGGATGTCGTGGAACGTCACGGGCGGCTCGACGCCTACGTGCACGCGGTCGGCACGATTTTGGTGAAAAACGCGCAGCAAACCACCGTCGAGGAATGGCGGAGCACGCT
Source organism: Verrucomicrobiota bacterium (assembly GCA_030601755.1). Taxonomy (GTDB): domain Bacteria; phylum Verrucomicrobiota; class Verrucomicrobiia; order Opitutales; family Opitutaceae; genus JAUWBF01. Next base: position 3,199 of record JAUWBF010000012.1, read on the forward strand.
GGACGCGAATCTCAACTCGGCGTTCTACGGCCTCAAACACGCGGTGGCGCCGATCCAGCGGCAGGGCGGTTCGCTGGTGTTCGTAAGCTCGGTGGCGGCGCGCACGGGGCTGGCGTCGCACGAAGCGATCGGCGCGTCGAAGGCGGGCATCGAGGGCTTGGTGCGCTCGGCGGCGGCCAGCTACGCGTCGCGCAACGTGCGGGTGAACGCGGTCGCTCCGGGTTTGGTGGACACGCCGTTGGCGAGACCATTGCTCGGCAGCGACGCGGCGCGGGCGTTTTCCGAAAAACTGCATCCGCTGGGTCGGGTCGGACGCCCGGAAAATATCGCCGGCGTGATCGCGTGGCTGCTGTCCGAGGAGGGTTCGTGGGTGACCGGCGAGGTTTGGTCGGTCGACGGCGGCATGGCCAACGTGCGGCCGCGTCCGAAGGTATGAAAAAAGTTTGGGCGAAGTTCAAAAAACTCCTTGCCATACCTCCGCAAAGACCGCTTTTTCACCTCTCCCTTAACGAAAGGGCTCTTAGCTCAGTTGGTAGAGCGCCTCAATGGCATTGAGGAGGTCAGCAGTTCGAACCTGCTAGGGTCCACCAATTTACAACAAAAAAGCCGCCTGCAATCAGGCGGCTTTTTTGCGTTTCGTAGTGGCGGTGCGTATTCGAGGCGGGAGTCGGAGCGACGGCTGCTGGGCACGGGCGGGGATGCGTGGCGAGAGGGCGACGCGGAGACCGAGGAGAGACGGCGGAGAGCGACACGCAGGAAACCGAGACCGGACGTGGCGGGGCGGTTAGCGGGCCGCTGGACCCGCGCGCGCTCAGAGGTCCTTCATGCGGAAATTGACCTCGCGGCTCCCGCTCTTGCCGTCGGGGCGGGCACCGAGCGGGGGCAACGCGGCGAAGGCGGCGAGCACGGAGTTGTCAAAGGCTTGGTTGCCGGAGGAGCGGGTGATGCGCACCTGCGACACGGTGCCGGCGGCGGAAACGTGGTAGGACACGGTGGTGACAAGCTGGTCGCTGAGGCCGGGTGGTTTTTGATGGGCCTTTTTCAGCAGGGCCAGCAGGCGGGAGAAGTAGGCGTCCATCTGGCTCTGCATCTGCGCGGTGAGCGCGGTGCCGCCGCCGCCTTGCGAATTGTTGCGCAGGCCGTCGGTCACGGCGCCGGGGTCGACGAGCTTGGGCTTGACGGGCGCAGGGGCGGGTTTGTTCGCGGTGGAGGCGTTGGCGGTTTTGCCGAACTTTTTGTCGAACTCCTCCTTGGTCATGGTCTGGCGCGGAGCCGGGGTGGCCTTCGGCTTGGTTGGCGCGGGCGTGGACTTTGGCGTGGGCTTAGGTGGCGCGGGAGTGGGTTTGGTGGGGGCCGGCGTGGGTTTGGGCGGCACGGGCACGGGGTCGGGAATGACCACGGGGTCCGGCGGGGTGACCGGTTCGGGGATGACAACGGGCTCGGGGATGACGAGGTCGGGCAGCGGCTCCGGCATGTCGATCTTGAAGCTGGGGTCGCTGGGCTGCTCGGAGGCAGGCGCCTCGGTGGCCATGTATTCGTCGCCGGGACCCTGCACGACTTCGAAGAGCTGGGTGTTTTCGGGCTCCTTCTGGCGAAGCAGATAGGCGAACGCGACGAGCGCCACCGCGAGCGCGACATGGAGCAGCAGGGACAGAAAAAATGAGCCGGTGTAGCGGTCGTTCATCGCCTCAGTTGCCCGGGACCTGGGTGTCGAAGCTGACCTTGGAAAGGTTGTTTTGTTTCAGCGCGTCCATCACCGAGATGAAGTGCTGGGCGGTGGCCTTGGCGTCCATGCGGATGCGGAAGACGGGCGGCTTGGACTGGGCGGCGAAGCTGGCGAGCGAGGTCTTGAGTTGCTCGAGCGGGAGCACGATCTCGCCGAGCTGAACGGTGCCGTCGGCGCGGATGACGATGGTCTGAAACTGGGTGTCGGGCGGGGGCTTGGGTTGCGCGCTTTTCGACTCGACGGGCAGATCGACGGGCACGGTCTGCTCGTTCTGGATGAGCGGCGTGGCGATCATGAAGATGATCAGCAGCGTGAAGCCGAGGTCGATGAGGTTGGTGACGTTGAGCTCCGAGATCGGGGCCGTCTGGCGCGGTCGGCGAAAGGTGCGGGCCATGGTGCGTGGGCTTTGCGGCGCGAGGGACGACGGCGGCGGGTTACTTCGACTCGAGTTCGATGCGGTCGGCGAGCGAGCTGGAGTAGTTTTCCAGCTCGGTGGTGAGTCGCTTGGTCGAGGAGAGCAGGTAGTTGTAGCCGAAGACCGAGGGGATCGCGACGACGAGGCCGGCGACGGTGGTGAGCAGTGCCGAGGACACGCCGGGGGCGAGGGTCTGGATCGTGGCGTTTTGCTGGAGGCCGATCGCGCCGAAGGCCGCCATGACGCCCCATACGGTGCCGAGCAGGCCGACGAAGGGCGCGCCCGAGACGATGGTGGCAAGGAAGATCATGCTCGATTCGTAGCGGAGGGTCTGGCGGGCGATGGCGCGCGAGATGGCGTTCTCGGCGTGCTCGAGGCGGGCGCGGCCGGAGTCCTCGCCCTTTTCCTTCAGAATTGAGGCGGCGCGCCAGTAGGCCTCGATGGCGTCGTTGAACACGTCGGCGTAGGGAATGGCCCGGCGATGGCGAAACGACTCGGGCAGGTCGAGCACAGTGCGCTCTTCGCGCAGGCGTTGTTCAAAGGCGAGATTAAGCTCGCGCAGGCGCTTCAATTCAAAGTGTTTGCCAAACATCACGGTCCACGCGATCAGGCTGAAGATCGCCAGGCCCACGGTGAGGATTTGGCCGAAAAGATCGGAGTTGGAGAAGACCTGGACGAGGTTGGTGACGGCGAAAATCGTGGGCATCGGGCGATGTGGGTGCGGCGGGGCCATAGCGTTGCGGGCATGCCGCGGGGCCTTCAACGGAAAACGCGCGGCGATTGTGTTTGCGGGCTATGGCGCAGGGTCTTTCGTAACTTTTTCCGCTTTCCATCCATGGACTTCAAAGCCCGCGCCCTCGCCTCGCTCCGCACCCAACGCGCCCAAAAACGCTCGCTTCAGGCCGTCGTCGGCCTCGATGGCTTCGTCGACACGATCGTCAAGCCCGTCGGACAACGCAGCGGCCAGGGCGACGCGTTCACTCCGATCAAGACGATCCCGGAGTTCGCGCAACGCATCCTCGGCGCGGCCGGCAAGAGCACCAACATCGAGTTCTACCCGCTCATGGACAAGCTCGGCGGCAACGGTCCAATCATGGCCAACGCGCTGCACGCCGGCGGCACCGCCATCACCTACATCGGCGCCCTCGGCGCACCCGCGGTGCACCCGGTCTTCGCGGAGTTCGCCGAAAAGACCCGCGTCATCTCCCTCTGCAATCCCGCCGCGACCACCGCCGTCGAGTTCGGCGATGGCAAGCTCATGCTCGGCCAGATGAAGAGCCTCGACGAGATCACGTTGCCCACCATCACCGCCGCCCTCGGTGCGGACGGCCTGCGCGACACCCTCGCCGCGGCCGACGCCATCGCGTTGGTCAACTGGACCATGATCCCGAACATGACCGCGATCTTCAACGGCCTGCTCGCCGACGTCCTGCCCGCCCTGCCCGCGCGCGCCGACGGTGGCGAACGCCTGTTCTTCTTCGACCTCGCCGATCCGGAAAAACGCTCCCGCGACGACCTGCGCGAGGTGCTCGGCGTCATCGGCAAGTTCACCGCCTTCGGCCGCGTCACCCTCGGCCTCAACCTCAAGGAGGCCCAGCAGGTCTCCGCCGCGCTCGAGCTCGGCGACTTCGCCAACGACGAGGCCGGCCTGCGCGCCCTTTCCGCGGCCATCCGCGAAAAGCTCGCGCTCACCACCGTCGTCGTTCACCCGCGCGAATCGGCCGCCTGCGCCACCGCCGCCGGCACCGCCTGGGTGCCCGGCCCGTATTGCGACTGCCCGCTGATCACCACCGGCGCCGGCGACCACTTCAACGCCGGCTTCACCAACGGCCAGCTTCTCGGCCTCGATCCCGAGGGATGCCTCGCGCTCGGCGTCTGCACCAGCGGCCACTACGTGCGCACCGCCGCCAGCCCCACGCTCGACGACCTCGAAACCTTCCTCGCCAACTGGAACTGATCCAACCATCCTCCCGACCATGCCCTTGAAACAAAAGCCCGCCGGCAAACTCATCTCGTTCGAAGGCTCCGAAGGCAGCGGCAAGTCCACGCAGATCGCGCTGCTCGCCGAACACATCCAGCTCCTCGGTCGCGACACCCTCGTCACCCGCGAGCCCGGCGGCACCGAGATCGGCGAACAGATCCGCAACATCATCGTGCACAACTCCAAGGGCGACGAGATGAGCGCCGAGACCGAGTTGCTGCTCTTCGCCGCCGCCCGCGCCCAGCTCGTGCGAGAGATCATCGCCCCCGCGCTCGTCGCGGGCACCGTTGTGCTCAGCGACCGTTTCCTCGACTCCACCACCGTCTACCAAGGCGTCGCGCGCAACCTCGCCATGGACCCGGTGCAGATGATCAACGCCTTCGCCGTCGGCAACGTCATGCCCGCGCTCACCATCATCCTGGACGTGCCCACCGAGGTCAGCATCGCCCGCATCCGCCGCCGTGCCAGCGACCTGCCCGACCGCATGGAGCGCGAGAGCGTCAGCTTCTACGAAAAGGTCCGCGAGGGCTACCTCGTCCTCGCCAAGAGCATGCCCGAGCGCTTCCTCGTGATCGACGGCACCCAGGACGAGGCCACCGTCGCCAAGCAGGTCTGGGCCGCCGTGCAAAAGCTCCTCGCCTGACCCGGCCGATGCCGACCGCCACCAGCCCGGCCGTCTGGCCCGAACGCCTCGAGGGCACGCCCGCCGTCGCCGTCATCGACCGCGCCATCAACCGCGGCCGCCTCTCGCACAGCCTGCTGCTCACCGGCGACGACCACGCGCTGCTCGTCGAGGTCGCGCACGTCATCGCCGACCGCCTGCTCAACCCCGTCGGCACCCCGCCCGACCGCCGCCGCCCCGTCGCCGACGGCACCCATCCCGATTGCTTCACCCTGCGCCCCGCCGGCAAGATGCGCCAGATCAGCGCCGATGGCACCCGCGAGCTCATCGGCAAGGTCCAGGTGTCCGCGACCGCCGGCGACCACAAGGTCGCCATCATCCACGAGTGCGACCGCATGCACGTGTCGGCGGCCAACATCTTCCTGAAAACCCTCGAGGAACCGCCGGCCAACACCACCATCCTGCTGCTGACCACGCGCCCCTACGCGCTGCTCACGACCATCCGCAGCCGTTGCCTCAATTTTCGTTTTCCCGTCGTCGACGCCGGCCACCAACCCGACGGCTGGACCGCCTGGCTCGCCGACTATCAGGCCTGGCTCGGACGCCTGACCGCCGGCGTGGCCGACAAGACCGCCGCCGCCGACGCCGTCATGACCGCCTACGGCCTCACCGCACGATTCGGCGCAATCCTGGACTTCGCCACCAGCGAGCAGTGGAAGGAGCACAAAAAGACGTTGCCCGAAGACCTCAGCGAAGCCGAGCAAGTCGCCATCGAGACCGGCATCGCCAACGGCCTGCGCTCCGGCCTCTTCGCCGGAATCGAGCACGCCACCAGCACCTTCGCCCGCGAGCGCCTGCTGGCCGGCGACGAGACCGTGCGCCGCGCCTTCACCGACGCCATTGCCAGCCTTGAGCACCACGTCGGCCTGCTGCGGCTCAACCTCAACGTCTCCGCCGCCGTCGAGGGCTTCCTGCTCGCCTCGCTGCGACTCTGGACGCGCAAGGTCTGAGCCACCCGCCCGCCGATGATCCGCTGGTTACGCCGTCATCGCCTGCTGCTGGCTTTCCTGCTGTTTTCCCCATTTTCGGGCACGCCCACGCACGCTATGTTGGAAGGAACGTTTCTCTACTTTCCCACGCACCTACCCAACCAATCGGCGCTAACCGACTGGGTCATCGACGGCCAACCCGCCGGCTGCGCGCGCCTCGTCGACAACCCCGCGGCGGTCTGGCTCGTGCTTCACGGCAACGCCGGCCAGGCCTCCAACCGCGGCTACATCGTCGACCTGCTGCCGCGCAACGCGTCGGTCTACATCCTCGAGTATCCGGGCTACGGACTCCGCCCCGGCAAACCCTCCAAGAAATCCATCAACCGCGCCGCCGAGGAAGCCGCCGACTGGTTGCGCGCCAACCACCCCGCGCTGCCCCTGAATGTCTTTGGCGAATCGCTTGGCAGCGGCCCCGCCTCCCATCTCTGCTCGCGCCCCGCCCCGCCCGATCGCCTCGTGCTGGCCGTGCCCTACGACAACCTGCTCTCCGTCGCCAAAAAACACCTCCGCTGGCTGCCCGTCGGACTGCTCATGCGCGACAAGTGGGACAACGTCGCCGCGCTTTCCGGTTATCGCGGACCCGTGACCATCTTCGCGGCCACGCACGATCAAGTCATTCCCGTTGAGCACGCCCGCAACCTCGCCGCCGCCGTGCCTCAGGCCCGCTACATCGAGTTCCCCTGCGGACACAACGAGTGGTCGTTGTTCGACCAAGTGCGCATCACCGACTGAACGTCGCCCCGACTCCCCGTCAACCTCGCGCCCGGCTACAAAAACGCCCGCACCAACGCCACGAACTCCGTGCGCGTCTCCATGTGCGGATTGTGCCCCGAGCCGGCGATGATCTCCACCCGCGCTCCGGGAAAATGCGCCTCGATCGCGCCGAGGTCGCCCGCCTGCACGTAGCGCGACTTGCCGCCCGCCACGAACAACGTCGGACCCGCGAACGACTCGCCCTCGCCCAGCGGATTGCGCTCCACCTCCGGCAACGCCGCCGTCAGCGCCGGCAGGTTGACCGTCCAGCGCCACCCGCCCGCCTCGGTGCGCTCCAGATTGGTCGTGAGAAACTTTCGCATCGCCCAGTCCCCCACCCTTGCCTCGAACCGCAACTCGGCCTCGGCGCGCGACTGCAACGTGTCCAGCCGCAGCTCGTTCATCGCGGCAAACTCCGACCGGTGCGCGTGCGACAGGTAGTCTTTCGGCGCGATGTCGACCACGATCAGTTTTTCAACCCGCTCCGGATGCCGGCACGCCAACGCCATGGCGACCTTGCCGCCCATGCTGTGCCCCATCAGCGCGACTTTTTTCAGACCCTGCGCATCCATCCACCCGAGCACATCTTCGACCATCGCCGCGTAGGTCATCGGCTCGGCATGCGGCGACTGTCCGTGGTTGCGCAAATCGAGCGCCAGCACCTGCCGCGCGTCGGCCAGATCCTTGCCCGTCGTCAGCCAATTGCGCGACGACCCCAGCAAGCCGTGCAGCACCACCAACGGTGCCCGCCCCTCCCCGCCCAGATCACGATGAAACAACGAAACCATCCTCCCACTCAGCCGCCCCGCTCCGCCAAACGCCACAAAAACACTCCGCCTTTTCATCTCCATCCTCACCGCCTCCCGACCTGCCCGCCCGACCACCGCCCGCTGGTCGCACGCCGCTATCCACGGAAAAACTAACGTATCTGGTTAGTCTTTTTTCAGCTCAATCCGCCGAGAATACACCGTGCACCAGCGATGCGAAATATTTCCACAAGACACTCGTCACCAAATGAAAACACCATAAAATCCAAAATAACCACTCGCCGTCTTCCTCCCTAGACACCCGTTCATCCGCGACAACGCGCCCCAAAACCCCGGAAAAGACTAACCAGATACGTTAGTCTTTTCCGGGCAGAGAGGACTCTCCGCCGCAACGATGACGACAACGGTGGCAGCGGCGGTGTCTGCAACACCACGGCCGGCGCGCTGATGCGGACGCGCACGCAGTGGGGCCGGCGGCGGAAAAAATCCCCGGCGGTTGCAGTTTCTCCGTGCCCTCGACGGCCCGCTTGGTTCAATCCCGCCCCTATGTCGTCCGAAAAGAAGCTCACCCCCATGATGGAGCAATACTTCGAGGTGCGGAACACCCTCTCGAAGGACACCATGCTCCTCTTCCGGTTGGGCGACTTCTACGAGATGTTCTACGACGACGCCATCGACGCCGCTCGCATCCTCGGCATCACCCAGACTCTGCGGCAAAACTACCCGATGGCCGGCATCCCCTACCACGCCGCCGACGCCTACGTGGGCAAGCTTCTCGCCGCCGGCAAAAAGGTCGCCATCGCCGAGCAGGCCGAACCCGCAAAGGCCGGCAAACTCGTCAAACGCCAGCTCACCCGCATTCTCACCCCCGGCACCACGCTCGAGGCCAACCAACTCGACGCCGCCCGCAACCACTACCTCTGCGCCGTCGCCATCGACCGCCGCGGCCTGCACGCCGCCTGGCTCGACCTCTCCACCGGCGAGTTCCAAGTCGCCACCGACGCCTCCGCAGAGAATCTGCTACCCGTGCTAACCGCGCTCGATCCGGCCGAGCTGATCGTCGTCGAAGGCGAGCCCGAGCGCTGGCACCTCGCCCCGCACGATCAGGTCGCGCTGCACAACCTGCACGCCTTCGCCGCCACCCGCGCCGTCACCGAGCAGCCCGCCTACAACTTCGAAACACCCGCCGGCGCCCGCGCCGTCATGGAGACCCTCGGCGTGCTCAACCTCCAGGGCTTCGGTCTGTCCGACGACCACGCCGGCCTCGGCCCCGCCGGCGCGCTCGTCAACTATGCCGCCGAGTCTCTCTGCGCCAAGCCCGGCCACCTGCGCGCCATTCGCGAATACCGCAGCGCCGCCACCCTGCTCCTTGATCCGGCCACGCTGCGCAACCTCGAGATTTTCCAATCCTCGCGCGGCACCCGCGACGGCTCGCTCATCCACGCCGTCAACCGCACCGTCACCGCCGCCGGCGCCCGCCTGCTCGAACGCTGGATCGCCGCGCCCACGCTCGACATCGACGCCATCCGCGCCCGCTCCGCGGCCGTCGGCGAATTCATCGCCCAGCCCCAGTCGCTCGCCGACCTGCGCGAACACCTCGCCCTCGTGCGCGACATCCCGCGCATCCTCGCCCGTCTCCAGAACAAGCTCCGCAATCCCCGCGAACTCGGCGGTATCCGCGACACCCTTACACAGCTCCCGCTGATCCGCGGCGCGCTGGTCGCATTCGGTCCCGAGTCCACACGCATCGCCGCGCTCGCCGGCCGCGTGGCCGAGCTCTCCGCGCTGCGCACGTTGCTGGAAGGCGCGTTGTCCGACGACATCCCGGGCGACCTCACCACGGGCGGCGTCATCCGCGCCGGACACGACGCCGAGCTCGACCGCCTGCGCTCGCTCATGACCGACAACAAGACCTGGCTCTCCGACCTCGAGCGCCAGGAGCAGGAGCGCACCGGCATCAAGAGCCTGAAGGTCAAATACACGAACAATTTCGGCTACTACATTGAGATCACCAAGGCCAACCTGCACCTCGTGCCCGAGGACTACATCCGCCGCCAGACTACCGTGAACGGCGAGCGTTACGTCACCGAGGATCTCAAGCAAAAGGAGAAGGAAATCCTCCACGCCGAGGAACACGCCCTCGCCCGCGAAAACGTGCTTTTCCAAGACCTCGTCGGCGCCGTGCTCGACGAGTCGGTCGCCCTCGCCCAGACCGCCGACGCACTGGCTGAGATCGACGTGCTCGGCGGCTGGGCCGTGCTCGCCCGCGAGTGGGATTATTGCCAACCCGAGCTCGACGACGGCGACATCCTCGACATCTCCGAGGGCCGCCACCCGGTGGTCGAGCAGATGTTAAAAGACCCGAACGCCACCGCCGCGCGCGGTCCGCAGGCCTTCGTGCCCAACGACACGTTGCTCTCCTCGACCGACGCCCAGCTCGCGTTGCTCACCGGCCCCAACATGGCCGGCAAGTCGACCTACATCCGCCAGGTCGCACTCATCACGTTGCTCGCGCAGATCGGTTGCTGGACGCCGGCCAAGAAATGCCGCGTCGGTCTGGTGGATCGCATCTTCTCGCGAGTCGGCGCCAGCGACGACCTCGCGCGTGGCAACTCGACCTTCATGGTCGAGATGAACGAGACTGCCAACATCCTCAACAACGCCACCGACCGCTCGCTCATCATCCTCGACGAGATCGGCCGCGGCACGTCGACCTACGACGGTCTGTCCATCGCCTGGGCCGTGGTCGAGCACCTGCACCGCGACGCCGAGCGCGGCCCGCGCACGCTCTTCGCCACGCATTACCAGGAGCTCACCCAGCTGGAAAAATCACTCGGGCGTCTGCGCAATTTCTCCGTGGCCGTGAAGGAGTGGAACGACGACATCGTCTTCCTGCGGCGCGTCGTCTCCGGCGCCGCCGATCGCAGCTACGGCATTCAGGTCGCGCGTCTCGCCGGCCTGCCCACGCCGGTCATCGACCGCGCGAAGAGCATCCTCGCCCGTCTCGAAAGCGACGACACCACCGTCGAGTTGCCCGCGGCGCAGCCCAAGGCCCGACCGAAGAAAAAGATCACGGTCAAAGCCGCCGACGACGCCGAGCAGCTCAGCCTGCTATGAACAGCCTGGGCGCAGGCAGTCTCCCGTAGGGGCCTCGCTCGCAAGGCCCGTTTAACGAGCGCCTAGGAAAACGCGCCAACTTCCGACATGTGCGCAACGGGCCGAGCGAGCTCGGCCCCTACGTTCGGGCCCGTGCAAACGGTCTCAGCGCCCCTGGCCGTTGCGGACTTGGGCGCGCCAGCCGTCGACGTTGCGTGTCATCATGTCGATGCGTTGCGAGGTCCATTCACGGAACTCGAGCTGATCGTTGATGTTGGTTTTCCAATACAGGCTGCTGCGGAAGTAGTCGTAGAACTGGCCGCTCCTGAGTTCGCGCACGCCGGTCTGGCCGCGGCCGCGCAGGTTGCTCAGAAAATTCTGCATCTCGCCGACGACGCCGTTCGAGCTGGAGCCGAAGCGGTTGAAGCGCTCCTCGAACGACTCGACGTAGGGACGGAGGCGGGGGTTGGCCTTGCCGGCGCCGAGGTTCGCTCGCGACAGGTAATACAGGGCCTCGCTGTCCTCGAAGAATTCCTGGATCTGGCGGTATTGCGTGCGCCATTGCTGCGGGTCGATCGACTCCCACTTGGAGATGCCGTCGAGGCGGTAGGCGAACCAGCGCTGCTCGACCTCTCCCTTGTCGCCGGTGGCTTCGTCGTCCTTGCGGCGGGTCTCGGAATAGGTGGCGACGCCGATGACCTTGCCGCTTTTCAGGTGCACGACGGGGCTGCCGCTGTTGCCCGGCTCGAACGGCGCGTCGACCTCGATGCGGCCGGGGCCGATACCGAGAACCTTGCCCTCGACCTGGGTGGCGACGCGGCCGCCGCGGCGGTTGCCCACCACGACCACTTCGTCGCCGATCTGCACACCGCCGAGGATGTCGTCGAGCGGGCTGAGATCACCGGTAACCGCGCCGACACGGATGATGGCGATGTCGCGACCGACCGCGCCGAAAATGCCCTGCGTGGGGATGACCTCGCCGTTGAGATTGCGCACGGTGAGCTGCGGGTCGGCGCCGAGCACGTGGAGGTTGGTCACGATGAAGGGAACGTCGCGGATTTTCGTGAGAAACCCGCTGGCCTGCCCGTCGCCATTCTCGATGAGCACAATGGCCCCCATCTGTTCGGCCGTGAGCTTTTGGGAAATGGGTCCGGTCGGCTTGGGCGCGACCGGCCGGGTCGACGAGGCGATGGCGGAGACTCCCGTGGCGACATCGTCCACCGCCGGCGCGGCGAACTCGCCGGCCAGCGTCGCGTAATCAGTCAGCGACATGCTCTCCAAAGAGAGGGGTTGCTGGTAGGGCAATTGACGGGGGCGGCTGAAGTCTACGCCGGCCAAGTTGCCGGAATTAAACGTCTGGTCATAGAACCACTCGGAAATGGTGCGGATCTGTCCACCGGCGCGGTCGATGACCACGCTGCGGATGAGCGTGTGGGTGAAGCGATCAAACCAGAGGTGCACCTCTTGGTTGCGTTCGTCGCGACCGGCCACGTGCCACGAGGGAGCGCCGCCGAGGCGGTCGTCGGGAATCAAGACGGGATTTTTCAACCGCCAGTCGAAGGATCCGTCTTCGCGGGCATTCCAATGCTGCACCACCCGGGCGAAGGGATCGGAGCCGAGACGGCGGGAAATCTCCATGCCCATGTTGATCGACGCGCCCTCGCGCCCGGCCATTTCCGTGCCGCGTGGAGTCCAACCGCCACTTCGAGCGTCATCACCGTCGACCTGAAAAACAAACGTTTGACTGCCACCGCCACCAAAGGACCGGCCGTTGATCACGCGATCGTTGAGGCTGACGATCAGGAAATCTCCCGGGGCGCGATAGAGCGATTCGTAGGCGATCAGCGTGGCGGGGGTGTTGGTCCTGCCCGAGTGCATGCACCCCCAACCGCGGGCGCTGAATTCCCGAACGCCCGACACGGCCTGCGCGCCTTGGTTCAAAACCTCCTCGGCGGTCTCGGCGCTGGCCGACCCCAACCACGGGACCATAAATAAAACCAGGCGGATCGCATGAGCACGCATTCGTAAAAAAAGGTTATGAGCAGAATACATCCTGCTGTGCACCTTTTTCACAATCTTCGAATTGGGAATGGTTACTCTAACGATAGATCAAAAATCCTGGAGTCGCCCCTCGCCGCCAGCCGCTGACGGTTGCAGGCGCTCCATGACCTCGCCGAGCAGGTAGATCGAGCCGGTCACCAGCAGGAGGTCGTCAGCGCCACCGGCGGTGCAAACGTCGGGCGCGGGGAAGAGCGCGTCGACCGTCGAGCGGCGCAGCGGACCCGCGAAGTCCGCCGGGATCAGCGCCTCGAGTTCCTCGAAGGTGCTGGCGCGGGCCTGCTGCGGTTTGACCAGGATGATCTCCGAGGCGTGGGCGGCGATGGTGGCGAGCAGCGGACGGGCACGCTCCCGGCCGAGCACGCCGACGATGACGACCGGACGGCGACCGGTGTCCTTCACCAGTTTTTGGAGACAGGCGGCGAGCACCGACGCGCCCTCGGGGTTGTGCGCGGCCTCGAGGATGAGCGGGCGTCCGCCGACCGTGGTGCGTTGCCAGCGGCCGGCCCACTCGACCTCGGCGAGGCCGCGAGCGATGGCGTCGGCGGGCAGGCCGAGTTCACGGGCGACGAGGGTGGCCATGGCGGCGTTGAGACGCTGGTGTTCGCCTTCGAGGCGGGTGGCCGGCCAGGGTTCGCGGGAGGGGCCGTTTTCCGGGCCGAAGGTGTCGTCGATGGCGCGGAGCGGGCAACCGAGTTCGGCGGCGCGGGCGCGCACCACGGCCTCGGCGGCGGCGGGCAGGCGTCCGAGGACGACGGGCACGCCGGGCTTGAGAATGCCGGCTTTCTCGGCGGCGATTTTTTCAACGGTGTCGCCAAGGATCTCGCAGTGGTCGAGCGCGATGGAGGTGATGACGCAGACGCGCGGCGTGACGACGTTGGTCGCATCGAGTCGTCCGCCGAGTCCGACCTCAAGGATCGCGAGATCGCAGCCTCGGCGGGCGAACTGAAGGAACGCCATCGCGGTCATGAACTCGAAGAAGCTGGGATGATTGTCCGGAGAGTCGGTGCCGATGCGCGCGGCGACGGGCAGCAGTTCGCGCACGTAGGCGGTGATCTCGTCGTCGGTGAGCGGCGTGCGGTCGACCTGCACGCGTTCGCCGAGGCGCAGGAGGTGGGGCGAGGTATAGAGTCCGGTGCGGCGGCCGGCGGCGCGGGCGATGGACTCGACCATGGCGCAGACGGAGCCCTTGCCGTTGGTGCCGCCGACGTGGACGGCGGGCACGGCGCGTTCGGGGTGGCCGAGCTCGGCCACAAGGGCCCGCATGCGGTCGATGCCGAATTTGACGCCGCCGGCCTTGAGGCCTTGCAGCCAGGCGGCGACGTCGGTGTAGGACGTCAGGTCGCTCGGCGGACGCGCATAGAGGTTCATGGTCGCGTAGGGGCTTTGCTCGCAAAGCCCGCGGGACGTGGTGACGGGGCGGGCGGCTTTCGTTCGCGTAAAGGGCCTCGCGAGCGAGGCCCCTACGGGAAAGCACGTTTACTTGGCGACGGCGGGGGCCTTGCGCAGGTGGAGCGCCGAGAGGATGTCGCGGAGTTCGTCGCGCATCTCGAGGCGGTTGACGATGCGGTCGACGAGGCCGTGGGTCTGGAGGAACTCGGCGGTCTGGAAGCCGGGGGGCAGGGTCTGCTTCACGGTGTCCTTGATCACGCGGGCGCCGGCAAAGCCGATGAGCGCGCCGGGCTCGGCGATGTTGACGTCGCCGAGGACGGCGAAGCTGGCGGTGACACCGCCCATGGTCGGGTGGGTCAGCACGGAGATGTAGGGCAGGCCGGCGTCGGACAGGCGGCCGAGGGCGGCACTGGTCTTGGCCATCTGCATGAGGGAGAAGATGCCTTCCTGCATGCGGGCGCCACCGGAGGCGCTGAAGATGATGCAGGGGATCTTGAGCTCGAGGGCGCGCTCGATGGCGCGGGTGATTTTTTCACCGACGGCCGAACCCATGGCGCCGCCGCAGAAGCGGAAGTCCATGACGGCGACGGAGACCTTGATGCCGTGAATCTTGCCAGTGCCGCAAACGACGGCCTCGGTCAGGCCGCTGTCGCGCTCGTATTTCTTGATGCGCTCGGGATAGGGCTGCGAGTCGACGAATTGCAGCGGGTCGGCGGAGCGCACGGTGGCGTCCTGCTCCTCGAAGGTGCCCTCGTCGAAGAGGCCGGCGATGCGGGCGCGGGCGCCGATCGGGAAATGGTAGCCAGACTTCGGCACCACCATGAGGTTGGCCTCGAGTTCCTTGTTGAAGATGACTTCCCCCGAGATAGGACACTTGGTCCAGAGTCCCTTGGGGATGTCCTTCTTTTTGACGACGACCGTGGAATACTTCGGCTTGCTGAAGAGCGACATAGACGCGGTGAAAGGGTATCGGTGAGCGGTGGTGGGACGTTTAGCCGTGGCCAAACGTGAGGACGTCGAGGTTCAGGCAGCCGTGGCGGCGCAGGACGCGGGCGCAGGCGTTGAGGGTTGAACCGGTGGTGAAGACGTCATCGACAAGTAGATAGGCAAGGTCGGGATTTATGGCGGCCCCGGGGGCGGGTGCAAAGGCATTTTTGAGGTTGGCCCGGCGGGCCTTGCGATCGAGGCGCGTCTGCGAACCGGTGTCTTTAACCCGTTGGAGCAGAGGCGCTATTTGCGTCGAATCGCCGGCGGCGCGCGCGAAGATCCGCGCGATGAGATCGCTTTGGTTGTAGCCGCGAGCGCGTTGTTTGACCGGGTGCAGGGGCACGGGAACGAGGATTTTGCCGCGGATGAACTCGAGCACGTAGGGGTGGCGGCGCACGAGGGTTTCGATGTCGGCGAGCACGTGCAGGCCGTTGTTGTATTTGAGGGTGTGCACGAGGTGGCGCGCCGGGCCCTTGAAGAGCACGCAGGTGCGACCCTCGCGGTAGTCGGGCCGCAGACCGTCGCAGTGCGGGCAGATGCGTTCGCCCTCGACCTGGCCGAAGAACGGGTGCCCGCAGGTCTGACAATGGGGTTCGCGCACGAGCAACACCCGCGACACGCACGGCGCGCACAGATGTCGCAGATCCGAGCCCTGGACCAAGCCGCCGCACTCCAGGCAAACCGGCGGGAAGACCACGTCGCGCAGGCCTCGGAGCAGGTTGGTCAGCGGCGCGGTCATGGTGGGCGGCGGGTTTGCGGGCGGGTCAGTAGTGGACCTTCATCAGGCAGAGGCCGCGGGCGGGCGCGGTCTCGACACGGCGGGTGCGTTCGCGTTGGGCGAGGATGGCGGCGAGATCGTCGGGAGTGAGTTTCCCCTGCCCGACCGAGATGAGCGCGCCGACGAGGCTGCGCACCATTTTATAAAGAAAGCCATTGCCCTCTGCGTCGATGCGCAGGCGCGAGCCGCGGGCCGTCAGGTCGAGCCGGTGGAGCGTGCGCACGGTGCTCTCGCGTTCGACCCCGCCGAAGGCACTGTAGGCGCGGAAGTCATGCGTGCCGACCAGTCGCGCGGCGCCGGCACGCATGGCCTCGATGTCGAGCGCGCGCGGCACGGAGTGCGTGTAGCGGTGCTCGAACGGATCGGCGAACGCGCCGTGGCACAGGTGGTAGCGGTAGATCTTCCCCTTGGCGGAATAACGGGCGTGAAAATCTGCGGTCACGCGGCGCGCGGTCTGCACCTGGATGGTCTCGGGCAGGCCGGCGCGCAGGGCGGCGATCAGTTTGGCGGGGCCGTGTTTCCAATCGGCGTCAAAGTGAAACACCTGGCCGCGCGCGTGCACGCCGGCGTCGGTGCGGCCGCTGCCGTGGATACGCACCGGCGCGCCGAGGATGGTCGCGAGGCGGCGCTCAAGGTGGTCCTGGACGGCGTTGTGGTCGGGCTGGCTTTGCCAACCGGAGAAGTCGGTGCCGTCGTAGGCGACTAGGCACTTCCAGCGCGGCGCGGCGGGGGCGGCGGACGACGGGTCGGCGGGCGGCGGCTGGTCCATGATTCAAACGGACGGTGGCGCGGGCGGCACGGCGGGGAAGCGCTGGTCAAGGTAGTCCTGAAGGATGATCGCGGCGGCGCGCGAATCGATGACGCCCTTGGCGCGAATGTCGCGCAGCTGTTTTTGGTTCATGCCGGCCTCGGCGAGGTGCGAGGTGAGACGCTCGTCGACGGTGTGCACGGGCAGACCGAAGTCGGCGCGGAGTTGTTCGATGAAGGCGTCGACCTCCTTGGCCTTGAAGCCGGCGGTGCCGTCCATGTTGAGCGGGTAGCCGATGACGATCTCGGTGATGCGGCGCTGGCGCACGACATCGGCCAAGGCGACGCGGCGCTTGTCGGCGTCGTTTTGCGTGAGGGCCGGCAGGGGCGTGGCGATGCCGAGGTCGTCGCCGTAGGCGAGCCCGACGCGGCGCGTGCCATAATCAATGCCAAGAAAACGCATGCTGGATGCAAAGCAGAGAGCCGCCCCACCGGAGTTTGTCACTTAATAAGTGACAAACTCCGGTTCCGCGCGGGAGCGCCGGAAGGCTAAGGGCGCGCGGGTTCCGCAAAGTGAGCGGGTTTCGCGTAGTGAGCGGGATGCGCGGATTGTGCGGGCGGGATCGGACGTCGGCGTCAGAGGTAGCGTCGGCCGTTCTTCAACGCGGCGAGTCGCGGCAGGAGCTTTTTGATGTCCTGCGCGCGAGACTTGGGCATGACGAGCGTGGCGTCGGCGGTGTGCACGACGACGAGGTCGTCGGCGCCCAAGACGGTCACGACGTGCTTGCCCTCGGAGAAAACGATGTTGTCCGAGCCGTCCTCAACGATGACGGAGCCGCGGGAGACATTGCCGGCCTCGTCGGGTTTGAAGTGGCGGGCCACGGCCGGCCAGGCGCCGACGTCGTCCCAGTCGAAGGTGGCGGGCAGCACGACGACGTTGTCGGATTTCTCGAGCAGCGCGTAGTCGACGGAGATTTTGACGAGCTTCGGGTAGAGTTTTTTCAGGACCGGCGGCAGTGCGTCGCCGGCGGCGAGCGCCGCGCGGATCTTGGCGAGGCCGGCGTCGAGCTCGGGTGCGTGGGCGGCGAAGGCCTTTTCGACGACGGGCACGCTCCAGATGAACATGCCGGCGTTCCAGAGATAGTCGCCGGACTTTAGGTATTTTTTGGCGACCTTGAGCTCGGGTTTTTCGACGAAGCGCTTCACCGCATAGACCTCGCGGCGGGCGACTTTTTTCCAGACGGAGCCGCGGTGAATGTAGCCAAAACCGGTGGCGGGCTCGGTGGGCGGAATGCCAATGGTGACCATGACCGGCGCCTTGGCGGCCGCGGCGAAGGCTGCCTGCAGGTTGGCCTGATAAGTCTTGGCGTCATGGATGACGTGGTCGGCGGGCAGCACGGCGAAGATGCCTTCGGGGTCACGCGCTCCCACGACGGCGGCGGCGAGGCCGACGGCGGCGGCAGTGTCGCGGCCGACGGGCTCAACGACGATGTTGGCGGCGGGGATGCCCTTGCAGACCTTGCGCACGGCGTCGGCCTGGGCCGCGCTGGTGATGACGAAGATGTTTTTCGACGGCGCGATCGGCTTCACGCGGTCGATGGTCTGGGCGAGCAGCGGCTTGTCGCCGACGACGGGCAACAGGTGCTTGGGGCAGGCGGTCCGGCTTTGCGGCCAGAAGCGCTCACCTTTTCCGCCGGCAATGATCACGATATAGGGTGTTTTTGCCATGACCGGCACCTTGGGCACGATGCGGCGATGCGCAAATAATCATTTGCCGCCGCGACTTCCGCGCAGCCTGATTGCGCGCATGTCCGACTCCGAAACGCCGCTCGAAATCACCGTCGCCGAGACCCGCCGCCTGCTCGACGAAGCGCCCGACGAGGTGCTGCTCATCGACGTGCGTGAACCGTTCGAACGCGACATCTGCAAGATCGCCGAGGCCGAGCCGATTCCCATGCGGCAAATCCCGGAGAGCCTGACCACCCTGCCCCGCGACCGGCACCTGCTCATCCATTGTCACCACGGCGGCCGCAGCCTGCGCGTAACCCAGTATCTGCGCGCCAACGGCTTTGACCGCGTGAGCAACGTCGCCGGTGGCATCCAAGCCTGGGCCGACGAGATCGAACCCGGCATGCCTCGGTATTAAACCCGACGCCGCGCAGGCAGCCGCGCCGAAAAATCACCAGACACGAGACCGTCGACGTCAGACCGTGAATTCGTCGGCGCGGTGCTTCGCGTAATCCGCCGCGTAGTCGGCAAAGGCCGCCTTTAGACGACGCGTCACCGTATCCACACCGGTTCGGAAAATTTGGCCGTCAATTCGCGACACCGGCTGCAGGTCCTTGGTTGTCGAGAGCAAGCAGCACTCTTCCAGTCCGGCCAGATCCTCCGGCCGAATGGTTTCTTCGCGAGCGACCACACCAGCGGCCGGAGCGATTTTTTCGAGCAACAATCCCCGGGTGATTCCCACAAGAATACCGGCCGAAAGAGGCGGAGTGACGAGCACGCCGTCGCGCACGAAGGCGAGGTTGCAGACCGCGGCTTCGGTGATCTCGCCGGCGAGGTTGAGCACGACGACCTCGTCGGCGCCGCGCACGCGGGCTTCGCGCAGACAGAGCAGGTTGTTGAGATAGTTGCCGGTCTTCCAAGCGGGGTTGAGCGCGAGCACGGGATTGCGGCGCAGTTCCGTGGCGATGGACAACACCTGGCCTTGCTCCAGTTGTTTTTCCGTCAACGCCGGGACCGGCTGCACCAACAATACATAAGCCGGCCGGTCGGCCAGAGCCGTGTCCAAACCGATCCGGCCGTCGCCGCGGCTGATCTGCAAACGAATATACAGTTCCCCCGCGTAGCCCGTCGCCTCGCCGTAGGCGCGCACCGTGCGCTTGATCTCGGCGAGCAAGTCGTCGTGGGTCCACGGCAGCTCCAGATGCAGCGCCGCGGCCGACCGTTCGAGTCGCGCCCAGTGTTCGTCCCACGCGAATATCACCCGGTCGTAGGTGCGCCAAACCTCATAAATGGCGTCTCCATATAAAAAACCGCGATTAAGCGGAGAGATCGACGGTTCGGAGGCCGGATGCAGGCGCCCGTTGGTATTGGCCTGAATATAAGGAGTCATGGCAAGGGGAACGACCAGCCGACCACAGCGTGGCCACGGCGCAAGTGACAAATAAAAAAGACCCGGCCGCGAAGCCGGGTCTCGTTAAAACAAAAGCGACGGATCGGCGACCGATCAGCTCTGCTGCTCGGCGGGAGCCGGGGCGGCCTCGGCGGCGGCGCGGGCCTTCACCAAGCCGGCCTCCTTCTTGATGTTCTGCACGCTGGGCAGGGAAATGCCGAAGGACTTGGCGATCTCGGCACCGGACTTGCCTTCCTGCACGGCGGAGATGACCTGAGCTTTCAGCTCGGCGGTGATCTTGGCACGGGTGCGCTTGGCGGGCTTTTCGGCCTTGGGGGCCTTCGGAGCCTTGGCGGCTTTGCCGGGCTTGCGTCCCTTCTTGCCCTTGGCCTTGCCACCCTTGGCGGCGGCGTCCTTCACGGCCTTGATAAAGTCGTTAAGGTTATCAAAACCGAAGTCGTGGGGCAAGGAAGCCAGCGCCTGCTCGCGTTCGCTAAGAACGCTCTTTTCGAGCTCGGCGACCTTGGCCTTGGCGGCCTCGAGTTGATTTAGTTTGTCGATGAATTGTGCCATACGACTTTGTAAAGAGACGCGTCCGGCGCTTTTATCAAGTATAATATCAAACTATATTAAACCCAAAACGCCCTTATATTGTCATCGCGTGATAACCGCCGTCCACGATCAGCTCGGCGCCGGTGATGAACGAACCGCCCGGTCCGGCCAGCAGCAAGGTCGCGCCGACCAGTTCCCGGGCCTCGCCGAAACGCTTCATGGGCGTGTGGCCGAGGATCGACGCGACGCGGTCCGGCGTGAGCACCTTGCGGTTCTGCTCGGCGGGGAAAAAGCCCGGCACGAGCACATTGACCCGCACGCGCTGCGGCGCCCACTCGCGGGCCAGATTTTTGGAGAGGTTGTGCACCGCGGCCTTGGAAGCCGAATAGGTAAACACCCGGGAGAGCGGCACCACGCCGGACATCGAGCCGAGGTTGATGATGGACCCGCCTTCGCCGCGTTCGACCAGGTATTTGCCAAACACCTGACAGCCGAAGAACACGCCCTTGTAGTTGATGTCGAGGATGCGATCGCACTCCTCCTCCGTGATTTCGAGGAAGGGCGTGGGCGAGTTAACACCGGCTCCGTTGATCACTATATCAACCTTGCCATACGCCTTTAAAACATCGGCCAGCAGGGTTTCGAGCGCCGCCTTGCTGCTCGCCTCGGCCGCTATGAAGACGGCCTCGCCGCCGGCCGCCCGGATGCGCTCCAGCCGCGGCGCGGCCTTCTCGGCGTTGCGTCCGACCAGCACCACCTTGGCTCCGGCGGAGGCGAGGGCCTCGGCCATCGCGCCGCAGAGTTCGCCGGTGCCGCCGATCACGACGGCCACCTGGCCATTGAGAGAAAAAACCGAGGAAAGATATTCGGAGTAGTTGGTCATGGAAATCCCAAGTTACGCCCACGGCCGGTCGGCTACAGCCCCTGTTTCTGAATCAATTTTCAGCCCTCCTCGGCTTGCCATCCCGCGCATCACCCGAGTTGTATAGCCGACTCCATGAGCACCCCAGTGTCCTCCCGTCCGGTTTCCATCGCCATTGTCGGCTGCGGCGCGATCGCGCCCACCCAGGCCAAGGCCTTGCGCGGGCTGCCGTCCCAATTTCACCTCACGCACTGCTGCGACCAGGATAGTGCCAAGGCCGAGGCCTTCGCCAAGGAGCACGGCCTGCAAACCATCGGCTGGGAAGCCCTGCTGGACGATCCGGCCATCGAGGCCGTCACCATCTGCGTGCCCAGCGGCCTGCACGCGCGACTCGGCGCGGAGGCCCTGAAAAAGGGCAAGCACGTCATCATCGAAAAGCCCATGGACGTGTCGGTCGAGGCCTGCGAGCGACTCCTCACCGCGCAGACCGAAGGCGACCGCGTGTTGTCGATCATTTCCCAGCACCGCTTCGACCCCGACAGCCAGCGCGTGCGCGCGCTTATCGATCAACAGGCGCTCGGCAAAACCGTCCTCGTTGACGTCGGCATCCCTTGGTATCGCACGCAGGAATACTACGACTCCGGCGACTGGCGCGGCACCTGGGCCATGGACGGCGGCGGCTGCCTGATGAACCAGGGCGTGCACACCATCGACCTCATGCTCTGGCTGTGCGGCCCGGTGAAAAGCGTCTTCGCCCGCACCAAGACCGCCGCGCACGAGCGCATCGAGGTCGAGGACGTGGTCTCCGCCTCGCTCGAGTTCGCCAACGGCGCGATCGGCACCCTGCTCGCCTCGACCTCCTGCTATCCCGGCTTTCTCGCCAAGCTTGCCATCTACGGCACCGACGGCACCGCGATTCTTGAGGGCGACGAATTGGTGACGCTCGCCATCCGCGGACAGGAAATGCAGACCGGCGCCACCGGCAGCGCGCACGCCCTGCAAGTAGCCACCGGCGGCACCCGTTCGGCCACCGCCAACAGCACCGCCATCCCTCCCGCCAGCGCCAAGGCCGGCTGGGCTTGGGGCGACGCGCACCGCGCACAGTTCGTGGACTTCTTCGAGTGCATCCGCACGGGCCGCGCGCCCCTCGTCGACGGCCGATCGGGACGCGACGCCGTGGCCCTCATCAAGGCCGTTTACGAGTCGGCCCGCACCGGCCTGCCCGTCACGCCGTAACCCCCGCTCCATCAAAGGGGACCGACCGGCCATTCGGCTTGCGCCCGGCGGCGGGGTGGTAGTTACTGCGGGCGATGCCGCGAATCCCGATCGAAGACCTTTGCCAGGACGTAGTCGCCAAGGCCCAACGCGGCCTGCACATCAGCGACGAAGACCTCTGCGCCCGCGCCGAAATCACCGCCCCCGAGCTGGCCGCCGTCAAGGCCGGCCGCGGCCGCGTCGCCGTCATCCGGCGCATCGCCCGGCACCTCAAGCTCAACCCCAGCGCGCTCGAAAACCTCGCCGCCCAGTCGTGGTATCCCGAGTGCCCCGCCTTCCGACTGGGCTTCATGATGTTCAACACCCCGCACGAGGACATGACGGTCAACAGCTACCTCGTCTGGGACGCCAAGACCAAGGTCGCCGCCGCCTTCGACAGCGGGGCCGACTGCGGACCCGCCCTCGACTTCATCCGCTCCGAGGGCCTGCGCGTGAAATACATTTTCCTCACCCACACTCACGAGGATCACGTCGCCGACCTGCCCCGCCTCGCCGCCGAGACCGGGGCCGAGGTCTGGGCCTCCGAACTCGAGCCCGTCGACCTGCCCGGCGCGCGCACCTTTGCCGAAGGCGCCTACTTCCACCTCGAGGGCCTCGCCATCAAGACCCTGCTCACCTCAGGCCACTCGCCCGGCCAGACCACCTTCTACGTCACCGGCCTGAGCTGGCCCCTCGCCATCGTCGGCGATTCCCTCTTCGCCGGCTCCATGGGCGGAAGCGCCACCCGCTACGACGAACAGCTCCGTAACAACGTCGAAAAACTCACCCGCCTGCCCCGCTCCACCGTGTTCGCGCCCGGTCACGGCCCCCTGACCACGCTCGCTCAGGAACTGCGCTACAACCCCTTCATCGCCCGCTGACCCGCCCGTCGGCCCGACTCGGCCCGCAAGACGCCGCACGACCGTCACGAAGGTTTGGGTAGACAACGCGAATGATTGGCAACAGAAAGACCCAGCCCCCAACGTGAACAACACCTATCGCAAAAGCGCGATGATCATCGCCTTGGCCAGCAGCCTTGCGCTGGCCCTGATTCTCCTCGCCCGGGACGAAAAGCTGCGCGAGCAACTCGGCGACAACTACTGGATCATCAGCCTCTCGCTCATCGGCGCCATTCTGCTCGTCCTCTCCGGCTACGTCTGGGACCGCACCCTGCTTGAGCGCATCCGCGACATCAACCACAAGGCCAAGCAACAAAACGACGCCGCCGAGGAGTTATCCGACGATCCCGACGAGATCATCGGCCTCGCCCGCAAGATCGAGCAGATGGCCCGCTCCCTGCAAAAGGTCGAGGCCAGCTACCGCGGCATCGTCGAGGACCAGACCGACCTCATCTGCCGCTACAAGGCCGACGGTCGCCTCACCTTCGTCAACGGCGCCTACGCCGACTTTTTTGGCAAACGCCGCCCCGAGTTCGTCGGCCAGCCCTGGGCCGTATTCGCCAGTCCCGAGTCGCCGCTCGCCATCGGCAAGACCTGGCCCGACGCCGTCACCTTCGAGTGCACGCTCGACAACGGCACCGGCTCCACCGCCGTGCACCAGTGGACGCACCGCGCTATCAAGGACCGCGACGGCACCATCTTCGAATACCAGGCCGTCGGCCACGACATCACCGGCCGCAAGGAGTTTGAGTCCGCCCTCCGCCAGGCCAAGGAAGCCGCCGAATCCGCCGACCGCGCCAAGAGCGAGTTCCTCGCCATCGTCAGCCACGAGATCCGCACGCCCATCAACGGCGTCGTCGGCTTCGCTCGTCTCCTTCGCGAAGGTCCGCTCAACCCCGAGCAGGCCGGCTACGTCGAGACCATCCACCGCTGCGGCATGAGCCTTGAGACGCTGGTGACCGACATCCTCGACCTCTCCAAGATCGAGGCCGGCCGCCTCGAGATCGCCCGCTCGTCCTTCTCGCTCATCGACTGCGTCGAAGACGTGATCAACCTGCACAAAACCGTCGCCGCCGCCAACGGCATCGACCTGCGCGTCGACGCCTCGCCCGACCTGCCCGCCATCCTCAACGGCGACCAGGACCGCCTCCGGCAGATCCTCAACAACCTCGTCGGCAACGCGCTCAAGTTCACCGAAAAGGGCGAGATCGTCGTGCGTCTCTCCGCCACCATCGGCGCCGACCTGCCCGGCACGGCGATGCGCGAGATCCGGCTTTTCTGCACCGTGCGCGACACCGGCATCGGCATCCCCGCCGCGCAGATGGACAAGCTCTTCCGCCCCTTCAGCCAGATCGACACCTCGATCCGGCGTCGCCACGGCGGCACCGGCCTCGGCCTGGTGATCTCCAAGCGACTCTGCGAACTGATGGGCGGCGAGATCAGCGTGCACAGCGATCCGGGCAAGGGCTCGGAATTCCGCTTCAACGTGCTGATGGAATACCAGCAGGGCGACTCACGCACCCCCTTCGTGCAGAAGGCCGAGGCCGCGCACTGACCCTCGGCAAGATTCCCGTATTTCCGGACTTGCCCCGCCAAAAAAAGCGCTGCAAGTTCGCCCCCCTTTCAGTTCAAGGCGCGATAGCCAAGTGGTAAGGCCGAGCTCTGCAAAAGCTCTACCGCCGGTTCGATTCCGGCTCGCGCCTCCAATTTTAAGATAAAAAGCCGGCGACCGTGATGGTCGCCGGCTTTTTGACGTCCAGGTGGCTTGCTTGGACGATCAGCCCTCGGCGCGGCGCTTGGCGTCGGCTTCGATCAGGGCGCGCACGCGGTCGAGCTCGGCCTGCACCGAGGCCTTCACGGCGGGCAGCTCGGCGGCGGATGCGACCGGCGCCTTGGCGAAGACGTAGAACTTCATCTTCGGCTCGGTGCCGGAACCGCGCGCAGCGAAGGTGTAGCCGTTGGCCAGCGTCACGAAGTAGAGGTCCTGCTTCGGGATGAGCTCCCCGTCGGCGTCGCGGATGTCCTGCACGCCGAAGTCGTCGAACTTCGTCACGGCGATGTCGCCGAAGCTCTTCGGCGGCTCGCTGCGGTAGGTCTCGAGGATGCGCTTGATCTTGGCCGCGCCGCTGGCGCCCTCGTAGTAGATGTTGACCACGCCCTCGAGGTAGAAGCCGTATTTGAGGAAAACCTCGTCGAGGAACGCGGGCACGGTGAGCCCGCGGGTCTTCACCCAGGCACAGACCTCGGCGAACATGAGGCAGGCGGCGTTGCCGTCCTTGTCGCGCACGCTGTCGTTGGGCAGGTAGCCGTAGCTCTCCTCGCAGCCGAACGCGTAGAAGGTGCTGTGCTCCTGCAGGAGCTTGGCGCGGCTGGCGAAGGGCGTGTTGTCGTAGTCCAAGGCGACGCCCTGCTTGGCGAGCAACGCGGATTTCAGCTGCTCCTCGTAACCGCGGATCTTGGCGGCGATCCACTTGAAGCCGGTCAGGGTGTTGATGACCTTCACGCCGTGGCCGTGGCCGATGGCGTCCTGCAGCGCGGTGGTCACGAAGGTCTTCACCAGCGCGACACCCGGGCCGCCGGCCTTGGGAATCCAGCCGAGCTCCTTGTATTTGGAAATCCGATACTCGGCGAGCAGCGCGCCGATCTGGTTGCCGGTGAGCAGGTGCATCTTGCCGTCGGGGCCGCGCACGGCGACGCCCATGCGGTCGCAGTCGGGGTCGGTGGCCATGACGACGTCGAGGCCCTGCGCCTCGGCCTGCTTGACGGCGAGGGCGAGCGCCTCGGCGTTCTCGGGGTTGGGCGACTTCACCGAGGGGAAGCGCGGGTCCATGACGGCCTGCACGGGCTCCTCGACGACCTCGCAGCCGGCGGCCTTGAGCAGGGGCACCGACATGATGCCGCCGACGCCGTGGATGTTGGTGAAAGATACCTTGAGGCCGGCCTTGCGCAGCATGTCGCCGTCGATGACGGCCTGCTCGGCGGCGGCGAAGTAGGCGTCGTCGGCCGACTTGCCGAGGGTGATGACGCCGGCGATGTCGACGTTGAGATAGTCGCCGATCTCGGCGAGCGGCACGGCCTTGACCTGCGAGACGATGCCGGTGTCGTGCGGGGCAACCACCTGCGCGCCGTCGTCGAAGTAGGCCTTGAAGCCGTTGTCGTGCGACGGATTGTGGCTGGCGGTGATGACGACGCCGCAGTGGGCCTTGAGCCAGCGCACGCTGAAGCTGAGCTGCGGGGTTGAGCGCGGGCCCTCGAAGATGCAGGCGACGCCGCCGAGCCGGTTCCACGCGGAGGCGGCGAGTTCGCAGAAGTGGCGCGAGAAGTGACGCACGTCGTGGGCGATGACGAGCTTGGGCGGGTTGGGGTCGCCAAGCGTCGCGAGGTGGGACTTCACATGGCGGAAGAGGCCGATGGTGGCGCGGACGAGGGTGAAGTCGTTGAGGATGTTGCTGCCGATGGCCGCGTGGGCGGGCGTGCCCTGCGGGCCGGGCTGGCCGAGCTCAGCGGCGGTGGTCTTGTGGCCGATGGTGCGGCCGCGCATGCCACCGGTGCCGAAGGCGAGGTCCTGGTAGAAGCGGTTGTTGAGTTCCTCCCAGTCGCCGGCGTCGACGAGTTCCTTGATGCTATCGGCGGCCCAGGACGGGAGCGGGGCGGCGAGCCAGGCCTCGAGGTTCTTGACGGTGGAGGCAAGGAGCTTGCCGGACTGGCCGGCGGCGTGGATGGCGGGAAGCAGTGACATGTGGGCGTGGGCGGTGGGTTGCGTTGAAATCAGGCAAGGTAGAGTCCGGCGGAGACGGCGGGCTTGGGCGCGAGGGCGGCCCAGGACTCGGCGAAGGAATCCTCGTCGTATCCAAAGGTCGGAGACACTTCGATGTCGAAGGCGGGGCGGCCGGTCTCGTCGACGGGCACGGCGGCGCCGTGGGCGTTGAGCCAGCGGGCGAACTGGCGGCACTGGTCGTCGGCGCAGGTCTGCGGCGAGTCGAGGCCGGTGGCGTTCTTGACCGGCGAGAAGTCGTCGGCGCGGTCGGTCTCGATGACGACGGGGTTTTTGGCGAAGGGCAGCGCGTCGAAGACGAAGAGCTCGAACTTGATGCCGTTGGCTTTCTCGGGCTTCACGGGGTTGCCGTCGGCGTCGACGGTGGGGATTTTTTTGTCGGCGCGGTGGAAGGGCAGCGCGGTGTCGCCGGTGGCCATGCGGCGGATGAACTCGCGGTCGAGCAGGTGGATGGCGATGCTGCCGGCGACGTAGCGGAGGCGGCCGTCGGCGTCGGTCTCCTTCTGCATGTCCATCGGCAGGTCGGAGTATTCGACGACGACGAGATTGCCGCGCTGCATGCAGAAGTGGCCGACCTTTTCCTCGGCGTAGGCCTTGGGAACCATCTTGCTGCTCATCTCGGAGCCGCGGATGACGTGCCAGCCGACGAAGGCGGGGTCGATGAAGCGCACGAGCGGGTTGTCGACCTGGAAGTAGCTGAGCACGTCGATGCCCTCTCGCTGCATGAGGTCGAGCGCGCCGGCGCGGTGCAGGGCGCGCAGCGAGCCGCCGTGGCCGTCGGGCGACATGGCGATGGTGTGCGTGTTCTCGAGCAGGATCTTACCCTGCGGATCGACGGCGGGCATGCGGCCTTGGCGGAAGAAGTGGACCTTGGCGCGGTCGAGGCCGAAGTAGTTGTTTTCCTCGAAGTGCGCCTCGGTAGCGGCGTGGTTGATGTGACTGGTCATGATGAACCAGTGCAGGGGGCGACCGTAGCGGCGGCCGGCGGCGAGGAGCTTTTCGGCGAAGACGTGGAAGAGGGTCTTCTTTTTTAGCGGAGTCACCGGATAGGTGCCCTTGGGGCCGTCGTAGCCGAGGCGGGTGCCCTGCCCTCCGGCGACGGTGAAGGCGGCCACGCGGCCGGCGCGCAGGGCGTTTTCACCGGCGACCTTGGCGGCGGCCCACTGGTCGGCGTCGCCGCCGTTCTTGGGCAACGACTCGTAGGGCGCGGGACTGAGATCGCTCAGGTCGACGCCGGCCGCGCCGCTCTTGGCGACGAGGGTGGCGTTGAGGCGCGCGATCTCCGCGAGGTCGATCTCGGCGGCATCGGCCAGCAGCTGTTTTTGCTGCTCGGCGTTGAGTCGGTCAAAGAAGGCAAAAACCTGGGACTGTCCGGCTTCTGCAAACGCTTGGATGAGGGGATGCTGGCTCATGGAAAACAGGAAGCCTCATGCAACCGGCCGCTTTGGACGCGGGCAATGCCATTTTGGGTCACTGACGCGTGACTCGGGGCGTTCCCCGATCACTCCTCGAAGCGCCAGACGAATTCGTCGGGCTTGGCGTAGCCGAGCCGGCGCCGGATGACGCGCTCCACATAGGCGGGGTCGGTGCGCAGGCGACGGAGGATTTCCTCCTGCTCGGCGAGCTTCAGCTCGGTCTCGGCAAGGCGCTGCTCGACGCGCTGCTCGATGGCGCGCAGGCGCATGTATTCGCGCCGGGTCTGCCAAAAAAACAACGCCGAGCCCGCCGCGGCCCCGACAAGGGCCAGCGCGTAGATAAAGATGACCAGACGCCGAATGAGCATGGGAGAAACCGCGACGCGGAAGAAGCGAATCGCCGAGCATGAACGTCGCGCGCCGCCTGTAAATAAATCGTGTGAACTGAATTCGCCGCCGTCTTTTGTCGTGCGTTGTCCGGCGGGGGTCGTTAGCCCGATTGCGCATGTATCAGAGCTTCTACGGGCTGCGCGAGCTGCCCTTCAACATCACGCCTGATCCCAAGTTTCTCTACCTGAGCCCGACGCATCAGGAGGCGTTGCAACACCTGCTTTTCGGCGTGCAGGAGCGCAAGGGCTTCGTGGTGCTGATCGGCGAGGTCGGCTGCGGCAAGACCACGCTCTGCCGCCATTTTCTCAACCAGCTCGACCATGCGCGCTTCGACACGGCGTTGATCCTGAATCCGCGCGTCGACGAGAAGGAGATGCTGATGGCGATCCTCACCGAACTGGGCGAAACCCAGCTCGCGCAGAGTCACAACGAGCTCGTTTCGCAGATGAACCGCGTGCTGCTCGACCGCATCGCCGCCGGCCGCGACATCGTGCTCATCATCGACGAGGCCCAAAACCTTTCCTTCGAGGTGCTGGAGCAAATCCGCCTGTTGTCCAACCTCGAGACCGACAAGCAAAAGCTCCTGCAAATCGTGCTGATGGGCCAGCCCGAGCTGAAGGAAATCCTGCTGCGCCCGGAGCTGCGCCAGCTCCGGCAACGCATCCTGATCCACTACGACCTGAAGCCGCTCGGCGTGCAGGACCTCGCGCACTACGTCCACCACCGCATAACCCTGGCCGGCGGCATGGGGCGCCCCTACTTCACCAAGTGGGCCCTGCGCGCCATCCGTCGCTACAGCGAGGGCATTCCCCGCGTGGTGAACAATCTCTGCGACAAGTCCATCCTTGCCGCCTACATCCGCGAGTCCGACGAGGTCACCTGGTGGGACGTGCGCCGCGCCATCAAAGACCTGCGTTCCCTCACCGAATAAAGCCCCTTGCCCCGCGGCCACTCCGCGCAACCATCCACCTCGACCGCGAGCACCTCCCATCACCGGCATGAGCCTCATCAACGAAGCCCTCAAAAAAGCCCAGCGGCAACGCGCCGCCGAGCAGACCGCCGCCACCACCGGGACCCCCGGCGACCCGCCGATGACCGAGCCGACCGCCGGCGCTCCCGGCCCCCGCCCCCGTCGCCGCAACCGTCCCGCCCCCGCCCAGACCGTGGTGCTGCTGTGCATCGGCGCGATCCTCCTGCTGCTGACCGGCGGCGCGACCGCGTTTATTTTTCTCGCGCCCGATTCCGAGCCGGCCCGCCACGCCTCCGCCCCCTCCCCTGTCGCGCCCTTGGTCGGCACATCCGCGCCCCTGCAACCAACACCGACCCAGCCGGCGGCCCCAGTTCAGCCTGAGCCTGCCTTGGTCGTGGCGTTGCCCACTCCCGTCCCGACGCCCGCACCCGCGGCCGTCGCACAACCCTTGCCGGCTCCTCCGGTCGCGGCTGTCGCCCCCACCCCGCCGCCAGTCGCCCCCGTTCCGGTTTCGCCGGCCCCCGTCATGCAGCCAACGCCCGCGCCCGTCGCGCCCGCGGCCTCCGTGGCCGGAGCGTCCCCCGCGGTCGGGGGTCCGCCCGCGGCCACAGTCGCGTCACCGGACAAGCCCAACCCCGAGGTGCACCTCTTTCTCGAAAAACTGCGCGTTACCGGCATCCGCGCTTCGCAAAACGATCCGCGCGTGTTGATGAACGACCGCATGTATCGGCTCAACGATCTGGTCGACGCCCGCCTGCAACTGCGGCTCACCGGAATTTCCAACCTCGCGCTGACGTTCACCGACGCTAACGGCCACGTCTACACGCACGATTTCTAAGCACGGCCCGGGCGATTGCTCACCCGTAGGCCGCCTGCTCGCAGGCGCATTGGACTCCGATCACTCGAGAACCGTTTTCGCGCCTGCAAGCAGGCGGCCTACGCGAAACGAATTCGTCCCTCATCGTGTCCGCGGAAATAACCGCCCCGCGCGTCGCCACGCGTTGCGCCGCCCCCTCAGTGCGGCGAACCGGTCAGGCGGGCGAAGACGATCTTGCCGCCGGCCGAGGGCAGCACGCTGATGATCTCGGCGGTCACGCGCGACCCCTGATGGGCGCCTCCGCCGTTGACCACCACCATCGAGCCCTCGGGCAGGTAACCGACGCCTTGGGACGGCTCCTTGCCCGGCTTGATGATCTCGACCTCGATCGTCTCGCCCAGCACGAGCGACGGCTCGAGCGCCTTGGCCAGCACGTTGGGGTTCAGCCACGGGACGCCGTGAAACTCGGCCATCTTGGCCAGGTTGTAGTCGGTGGTGAGCAGCTTGGCGCGCATGGACTGCGCGATGAACACGAGCTTGGCCTCGATCTCGCCTGACTTGGCCTCGCTCTCGTGGATGCGCAGTTCGAGGCCGGGAATTTTGCGGAGCTCGCCCAGCATCTCGAGACCGCGTCGACCGCGAGCCTGCTTTTGCGGATCGTCCGAATCGGCGACCGCCTGCAATTCACGCAGGATGAAGCGCGGGATCACCAGCGCTCCGGGCAGGAACCCCGACGAGCAGATGCGGGCGATGCGACCGTCGATCAGTCCGCTGGTGTCGACCACCACGAGGGGCACGTCCACCTCGTGCGGCACAAAGCGCACGTAGGGGATCACCAGGTTGAACTCGTCCTTGCCGCGCAGCGCGATCACGGTGCACAGGTAGGTCAAAACCAAGAACAATCCCAGCCGCACCAGAAAGATGATCTGAGGGTCGCCCTGCTCCAGCAGCGGCGACACGCCCACGAGGTAGGCGATCAAGGTGCCGACCATCAGGCCGAAGGTGATCGCGGACAGCCCGCGCAGCGAAAAGCCCTTCAGCATGATGTCCACCAGCACCATGAGCATGCCCAGGCTGAGGCCGATGAAGACGGCCAGCGCCCGGTAGTCGTCCCACTCTTTGACAGAGTAGCAGACCAGCCACCCGCCTGCCGCGCACAGCAGCGTGAAGACGACACGGATGGGCCAGAGGGTGGAGTTCATTTTGGGAGTGAGAAAGTAAGGCTAACCGACCATCGAAAGGCGCGGACCATCAACGGTGTTGGCTTTTGCCCGCGCACAGTTCATTGAGCCCCATAATCATGACAACTCAATACTGGCTCGTGAAAACCGAACCCGAGGCCTACGCGTGGGAGACCTTCGTGCGCGACGGCGAGACCACCTGGGACGGGGTTCGCAATTTTCAGGCGCGCAACCACCTCAAGGCGATGCGCCCCGGTGACGCGGTGCTGTTCTACGCCAGCGTCACCACCAAGGCCGTGCTCGGCACCGCCCGGGTCGCTCGCACCGCCTTTCCCGACCCCACCGCCAAGGAGGGCGACTGGGTCGCGGTGCGGCTCAGCGTCGGCGAGACGTTTTCCACGCCGGTCACCCTGGCGCGCATCAAAGCCGAACCGGCGCTGGCCGAGATCGCCCTGCTTCGTCAGAGTCGTCTTTCGGTCATGCCGCTGAGCAAGGCGGAGTTTGCCCGCATCGTGCAGCTCGGCCGCGAATGACGCGGGGCCGGCCGGACCGCGATCGGCGCGTCACTCGGCCTCGGGCTTGAGCACCACGAAACGGAAGCCGATGTGACGGGCCCGGTCGATGCGCGGACGATTCTCGATCGGCAGCGACTGCAGGCTGATCTCGCGGTCCAGGTAACTGCCCCCACCGACCGGCGCGGTGGTGCCGCCGAGCACGTAGAGCCACTCGGCCGCGTTGCCCAGCAGGTCGCTGAAACCGTAGGCGTTGGGCTCGCCCTCCGTGACCGGCTGGGTGCGCCCGCCACCCGTATCCGCGGTGACGACCCGGCCGCCGCCCTCCCCGACCGCCACCCGAAACTCGTCCGGCGTGGGCAGGCGGGTTTCCGAGCCAAGAATCCAGCTCATGCGCGTGCAAAACTCGGCGGCGTCGGGCCAGTTGACCGAATCGACCGGCAGCGTCCGTCCGGGATTGCGGCTGGGATTGGTGTTCATGACCTCCGCGTAGATGCGCTGGGGCAGCTCGGTCTTGAAAAGCAGCACGCCCTGCGCGCCGGGCAACGGCAACAGGCTCTCGTAAACTTCGTCCTGCAACCGGCGGAGCACGTCGCGCTTGAGAGACAGGTAGGCGAGTTTGATTTTCAAGGCACCCAGTTGGAAATCGTTTTTTGGATACTCCGTGGTGATGCGCTCAAGCAGCGCCGCGGCCTCGGGGATGTGCTGCTCGGCCCCGATCACGCGGCGCGCGGCCAGATCGGAGACGATGCGCCGGTCCAGCTCCAGCAGCAGCTCGTAGTGCGGGCGGGCGCGGGATGTCTGCTGCTTGGTCTCCAGGCGATCAAGGCGGGCCGACGACACGAAGCGGCTGCGCACGTAGTTGAGGTTGATCTCCTGCTGCAATGTGTAGGCCTCGCCGTAGAGGCGGGCCGCGGTTTCATAGTCGCCGGTCTTCGCCGCGGAGTCCGCGGCCTTTTCCTTGGCGTCGATCTCGGCGGCGACACCGGCGGAGTTGAGCGAGGCGATCTCGGACTCCAGTCGGTCATAACCGGACAAGTCGGCGTAACGGGTGCGCGAATACTCGCGGTTCAGGCGTCCCTGCAGGTCGCGGGCCAGCACATAGGCGGCGAGCGCGTCGCCCCAACGCTCCTCCGAGACGGCGAGCTGCGCGGACTTGAGGGCCGCCTCCTTTTCCTTGAACAGCGGGGTAGCCTCGATCGAGGAGATCGACTGCAGGAGCGCGGTCTCGCGAACGTAGTTCTTGTAGCGCGGGCTGGCGCTGCTGGCGTTGACGGAACGCTGCAGTTCCAGCGCCTCGCCGAGCAGGCGGGCCGCCTCCTCGTAGCGCCCGTCCTGAAGGGCGGCCTCGCCGTCCTTTTGCAACTGGGTGATCCGCACGGCCGAGCCCGCCGCGCGCGCCGATCCGAGCAACGTCTCGAGCTCCGACAGCCGGGTGCCCTGGACGTAGTCGCCAGCCGGATACGCAAGCAGGAGCTGGCGTTGTTTCTCCACGGCCTGCTCGAGGGCCTGTATGGCCTCCTCGGTCATCAGTTCGGCGACGGCGGCCTGGCGGTAGACCCGCTCGAGGCGCGCGATCTCGTCGACAAGGGCCTGCTTGGCGGCGTCATTCACCTGCACCGTGTCGGTCGACGGATAGTCCGACTTGATCGCGCGGGGCCCGATGTTGGCCAAAAAGTAATAAAGGAAACCCAAGGCGCAGACACCGATGATGGAGAAAAACACGACGCGGTAGGATTCCCAAAACTGGGCGCAACCACGCTTGAAACGGCGGAATGACATGAGGGAGAGACTGGATTCGGGGGGGGACGAATAACGGGAAAGCGACCGACTCAACGGTTTTGCGATGAACTCGACAATCCCGAAGGCATTTTGTTTCTGGGTCCCGTGATCGTCGACCACCTTGTTGTTCTAGCCCCCGGTCTGCTCGGGGCCTCCGTCGCCCGCGCGGCCCGCGCCCGCGGTCTCGCCCGGCGCATCACCCTCTGGGCCCGCCGCCCCGAGGTGCGCGCCGCCCTGCGGGAACAACCGTGGTGCGACGCCGTCGCCGAGACGCCCGAACTGGCCGTGCACGGGGCCGACCTCGTCGTGCTGGCCGCGCCAGTCGAGCGCATCATCGAACTCGCCGCGCTGGTCGGGCCACATCTGGCCGCAGGCGCGGTTTTGACCGATGTCGGCAGCGTCAAGGGCGAGCTTTGCCGGCAGGTCGCAGCCGCCCTGCCGCCGGGCCCGGTCTTCATCGGCGCCCACCCCATGGCCGGCGGCGCCCACACCGGCTGGGAGCACGGCACGACGAATCTTTTCGAAAAACGCGTCTGCTTCGTCACGCCTCCCGAAGGCGCACCGACCCCAGCCGTCGACAAGGTCGCCGCTTTTTGGCGCGGGACCGGCGCCGAGGTCGTGCCGGTCTCCCCCGCCGAACACGACCGCATCGTCGCCCATATCAGCCATTTGCCGCAAGCCCTGGCCACGGCGCTGGCCGGTTTTCTCGCGCAACATCCCGGTGACTGGCGCCACCTCGCCGGCAACGGCCTGCGTGACACCACCCGCATCGCCGCGAGCGACGCGACCATGTGGATCGAGATTTTCCAGCAAAACCGCACCGAGGTCGTGCGCGCCCTCGACGGCTGCCTCGCAGAGATTCAAGCGCTGCGCGACAACATCGCCGCCAAGGACTGGGAGGACGTGCGCGCCCGCCTCGTTGCCGGCAAAGTCTGGCGCGACGGTTTTCGCCCCTGACGAATTGCGGGCTGGAAACCGGCCCGCGTTTGTCCGCATGCTCGCCCTTTTCCATGCCGCTGCCCGCCCAGCTTCCGATCATCCCCTTTGTCCAACCGGTCCGCGGTGAGGTCACCCTGCCCGGCTCGAAGAGCCTGACCAATCGTGCCCTGCTGCTCGCCGCGCTGTGCGACGCCCCCGTCACGTTGACCGGCGCGCTCTTCAGCGAGGACACCGAGCTGATGATGTCCGCGCTCACCGCGCTGGGCTTCGATGTCAAGTCCGAGGCCGGCGCCCGCACCATCGCCGTCTCGGGACAGGACAACGGCTTCAAGTCCGACTCGCCCGTGGATCTTTTCGTCGGGCTCGCCGGCACCGCCGCCCGTTTCCTGACCGCGCTCTGCGCCGCCGCCCCGCGCGGCGTCTACCGCATCGACGGCGTGCCCCAGATGCGCAAACGCCCGATGAAGGGCCTGATCGACGCCCTACGCGCGCTCGGCGCCGACATCCGCTGCACCGGCGCGGAAGGCTTTTTTCCGCTCGAAATCCACGCCCGCGGTCTGCGCGGCGGCGCCGTCTCCATCGACGCCAGCGAGAGCAGCCAGATGTTGTCCGCACTGCTGATGGTCGCGCCGCTGGCCGCCGGCGACATCGCCATCACCTTGGCGACCAAGGTGCGCGCGCCCTTCGTCGTGATGACGATGAAGCAGATGGCCCAGTTTGGCCAACCCGCGCCCGCCGCCGAGGGTTCGCTCATCGAGGTGCGCGCCGGCGTGCCCTACCGTTTGGCCGGCGGCACCTATCCCGTGGAGGCCGACGCCAGCGCCGCCAGCTACTACCTCGCCCTGCCCTTCGTCACCGGCGGCGGCCTCACCATCCCGGGCTACCCGCTCAACGGCCTGCAGGGCGACGTGCGCTTCGGACGCCTGTTCGCCGAGCACGGCCTCATCGCGCCGCTCGACGAAACCGGCTCCGTTCAACACATCGCCAAGGGACCGCACCGCGCCGGCATCACCGCCAACTTCCGCGAGTTCTCGGACACGTTTCTCACGCTCGCGGCCATCGCGCCGCTGCTCGACGGGCCGACCAAAATCACCGGCATCGCCCACACCCGCAAACAGGAGACCGACCGCGTGGCCGGCATGGCGCGCGAACTCATCAAGCTCGGCCAGCACGTGATCGAGACCGAGGACTCGCTCGAAATCCACCCGCGCCCGCTCAAGTCCGGCGTCGTCATCGAGACCTACCACGACCACCGCTTCGCCATGAGCTTCGGCATCCTCGGCTGCCACGACCTGCACGGCGACGGCACCCCTTGGCTCACCATCGACAACCCCGCCTGCTGCGCGAAGACGTTCCCGAACTTTTTTGAGTTGCTGGACTCCCTGCGCGGCCAAACCTCCCGCCCCTGATGTCCACCTTTGTTATCATCGCCATCGACGGCGGCGCCGCCTCCGGCAAGTCCTCGACCTCCCGCCTGCTCGCCGAGCGCTTTAATCTGCTCCACGTGGACACCGGCTCGTTCTACCGCGCCGTCACCGCCGAGCTGCTGCGCGCGGGTGTGAAGACCGACGATGTCGA
Organism: Verrucomicrobiota bacterium; assembly: GCA_030601755.1. Lineage (GTDB taxonomy): Bacteria > Verrucomicrobiota > Verrucomicrobiia > Opitutales > Opitutaceae > JAUWBF01. The sequence goes on from JAUWBF010000012.1 coordinate 39,614, forward strand.
CGGCGTGCGCGCGGCCGTGGCCGGCCTCAAGTTTGGCACCCGCATCGAGGGCCGCAGCGCGCGCATGGAGATCAACGGCCGCGTGCCGCCCGAGGCCGAGATCCGCGGCGCCGAGGTCACCGCCGCCGTGTCGCATTTCGCCGCCATCCCCGAGGTGCGCGCCGCCCTGCTCGCCTATCAACGCGGCCAGGCCGATGTCGGCCGCGAGAAAGGCTTCCGTGGACTCGTCATGGAAGGCCGCGACATCGGCTCGGTGATTTTCCCCGACGCCGACTTCCGTTTCTTCCTCCACGCCGACCCCGAGGAGCGCGCCAAGCGCCGCGCCCTCGAGGGACGCCAGGACGCCGTCGCCGAGCGTGACCGGCTCGACGCCTCCCGCAAGACCGCCCCGCTGGCCCGTCCGGAGGGCGCGACCGACATCGACTCCACGCACCTGACGCTGGAGCAGGTAGTCGACCGCCTGTCCGCCGACATCGCCGTGCGACTGCCGCTTTGATCCCCGCATGAGCCGTTTCGCCCAGGTTGAAATGGAGCCCGTGTATGGGCTTTGCCACTACGTCCTCGCCGGGCTCAACAGCGCGTTTTTCCGCGGTCCGGTCGCCGGCCTCCACAACATCCCGCGCACCGGTCCGTTTCTGATCGCGGCCAACCACGCCAGCCACCTCGACCCGCCCTTCATCGGCGCGCAGGTGCCGCGTCAGATCGCGTTCTTCGCCCGAAAGTCCCTGTGGAAACCCGGCATCGGCAGCTGGTGGATGGACCACGTCGGCTGCATTCCGGTCGAGCGCGAGGGCGGCGACGTGCAGGCCATCAAGCGCGTGTTGCAGACGCTCCAGTCGGGCAAGGCGCTGATCCTCTTCCCCGAGGGCACCCGCTCGGACGACGGCGAGCTGCAGCCGGCCAAGGCCGGCGTCGGCCTGATCGCCTGCAAGACCCGCGTGCCCGTGTTGCCGGTGCGCATCTTCGGTTCGCACCTAGCCTTCGGCAAAGGCCGTCCGCTCAAGCCCGGAACGCCTGTCTCGATCGTATTCGGCCCGCTGTTGCAACCCGACGACTACGACCACAAGGACGACGGCAAGGAGCGCTACCAGCGCGCTAGCGAGCGCATCATGGCCGCCATCGCCGCGCTCAAGGAACCGCAGGCCGCGGTGGTCTGAGAGGCCGCCGTCAGCACAGGCTCACCGGATCCACGTCGATCACCTGCACGACGTCCTCCGGCCAGGTGAAGCCGGCGCGCAGGCGCGTGAGGTCGGCGACGATGCCCGTGATCGGCGCGTTGGTGAAATACCAGAGCTGATACCGATACTGGTCCTTTATCTTCTCGATCGGCGACGGCGACGGGCCGCGCAACTCGACGCGTTCGCCGAGTTCCTTTTCGACGAGGCGCGCCCACTGCTCGGCGAAGAATTTCAACTTCTCCGGATTCGGTCCGCGGAACAGGTGGTGGATCAGGTGCCGGAACGGCGGGTAGTGAAACGCGCGTCGCATGCCCAGTTCGTGCTCGGCGAAACCGTCGAAGTCGGCGTGGCGTGAAAACTGAATCACCTCCGCCTGCGGCGAAAACGTCTGCACGACGACCTCGCCCGCGCGGTCACCGCGGCCGGCGCGGCCGGCCACCTGCACGAGCAGTTGAAACGTGCGCTCGTTGGCGCGGAAGTCCGGCACGTGCATCGACAGGTCGGCGTCGACCAGGCCGACAAGGGTGACGTTGGGAAAGTCGAGCCCCTTGCCGATCATCTGCGTGCCGATGAGCACGTCGATCTTGCCGGCGCGAAACTCGGCGAGCACCTGCCGGAAGCGGTTCTTCTGCCCCATCGTGTCGGCATCCATGCGCTCGATGCGGGCGCGCGGCAGCACGCGCATGACGGCCTCCTCGATCCGTTGCGTGCCGGAGCCCTTCCAGCGGATGTCCGGCGCGGAGCAGGCAGGGCAGCGGTTGGGCGCGGAGCGTTCGTGTCCGCAGAGGTGGCAGCGCAGCGTCTCGTCCTTGCGATGGTAGGTCATCGTGACGCTGCAATGCGGGCACTCCTCGACGTGGCCGCACTGGCGGCACTGCATCGACGACGAGTAGCCGCGACGGTTGATGAAGAGGATGCTTTGCTCGCGGCGCTCGAAGCGCGCGTGCATGGCGTCGACCAGCTTGCGCGAAAGCACGGTGAAGCCGCGCTGGCGCATGATTTCGACGCGCATGTCGACCACGTCGATGTGCGGCAGCTGGCGGTCATCGATGCGCTTCGTCATGCGCAGGATTTCGTATTTGCCCGAGGCGGCGTTGGCGAAGCTCTCCAGCGAGGGCGTGGCCGAGCCGAGCAGGCAGAGGCCGTCGGCGAGCTTGGCGCGCATGACCGCCACGTCGCGGCCGTGGTAACGCGGCGACTCGTCCTGTTTGTAGGCGGGCTCGTGTTCCTCATCGACGACGATGAGCCGCAGGTCGTGCACGGGCGCGAAGATCGCCGAGCGCGCGCCGACCACCACGCGGGCCTCGCCGGTGGCCAGCGCGAGCCAGCCGTCAAAACGTTCACCCTCGCTGAGGTGGCTGTGCCAGACGACGCACTTGTGGCCGGGCGCGATTGCCTCCAGCCGTCCGCGCAGGCGCGCCACGGTCTGCGGAGTCAGCGCGACCTCGGGCACCAGAAAGATCACCCCGCCGCCGGCTTGGAGCGCTTCGTGAATGGCGTGCAGGTAAACCTCGGTCTTGCCCGAACCGGTGACGCCGTGGAGGAGCGTAACGCCGAATTTTTGCGCGGCGAGCGAGGCCGACAACGCGTCGGCCGCGGCGCGTTGTTCGCCGTTGAGCAGATGCGGCAGGGCCGGCACGACCTCGCCGGTCGCCCAGTCGTCGTGGTAGGCGACGCGCTCGACGCGGTGCAGTTCCTCGCGGACGACGCCGCGCTTGACCAGGCCCGCGACCACGCCCGCGGTGATCTTGAGGCGCGAGAGCACGAGGGACTTTTTCTGGGGCTTGAACTGCTGGGCGAGAAAGCGGTGCAGGCGAGCCTGGGCCGGGGCGCGTTTTTCGAGCCTGGCCAACTCGTCCTCGGGCAGCGGTTGGGCGAGGACCAGTTGGCGCTCCTGCTTGATACCGGCGGCATTGCGCACGGCGGCCGGCAGCATGGTCTCGATGATGGCGTCGAGTCCGCAGGCGTAGTAGGCCGCCATCCACTTGGCCAGCCGCAGCAGGTCGGGCCGGAGCGCGGGGAACGGGTAGACGACGTCCGTCAGGGGCTTGAGCCGCTCGACCGGGAAGTCCGTCGGCTCGCCGAACTCCGCCACGATGCCGAGCAGGATGCGGTTGACCACCGGCACCCGGACCAAGGCCCCGACCTCCACCTGGTCGCGCAGACGCTCCGGCACCTTGTAGTGCAGGAGCTTGTCAAAGCCGGCCAGGGGATGGACGCCAACGATCATCCGGTGTTGATGCCGACCGTGTCCGGCACGTGCAAGCCGTGTCCGCGCCCGCGGCGGGGGTTTTGAGCTACGGGTTGACACCCGGCCTTATTGAGACCGAATGTAACCTTTGTGAGCAACGACGCCGCCCGCGCCAAATTTCAATCCTACCTCGGCACCAAAGGCCTTCGCGTGACCAACCAGCGGCTGGCGATCTTCGAGGCGGCTTTCGCGCAGAAAGAGCATTTCACCGCCGAGGAGCTGCTCGAACACGCCCGCGCCATCGACGACTCCGTGTCGCGCGCCACCGTTTACCGCACCCTGCCGATTATGATCGAGAGCGCCCTCCTCCGTGAGGTCGACATCGGCAAGAACCTGAAATACTACCTGCCCAACCAGGGCAACAACACCCAGGTCGCCCAAGTCATCTGCATGGACTGCGACAAGATCTTCGAGATCAGCGCCCCCTTCATGGAGTGGTATGGCGCCACCGTGTCATCCAAGCTCGGTCTGACCCCCGCCACCCAGCGCCTGCAGGTCAACGCGCACTGCGACGCGCTCAAGGCCACCGGCACCTGCAAACACCGCGGCTGATCCGATGGCGCGCAAGGAAGACCCCCAATTCGACATCGCGTTCTACGAATCCGTGCTCCGCCGCGATTCGTCCTACGTCGACGTCATCGAGCTGCTCGGCGGCCTCTACACCAAGACCGGCCGCATCGCCGATGGCTTGAAGATGGACCGCAAGCTCGTGCGCCTGCAGCCCGACAACGCCACCGCGCACTACAACCTCGCCTGCAGCCTCGCCCTCAGCAAACGCCTCGCCGACGCCATGAAGTCCCTGCGTCGCGCCATCGAGCTCGGCTATGACGACCACGAGTGGATGGCCAACGACCCCGACCTCGAACCGCTGCGCACCAACCAGGAATTCCAGGACATGATCAAGCTGCTGCGCTCCCTGCGCTGAGCCGTCCGCGCCGAACCGTAACGCCACCTCGTCCTCGCGCACCGCCTCCCTCTTCAATTTCAGACCAAGCCATGACCTCCGTGCTCAACTACGAACCGCTCGTCCTCGAGCCCCGCAAAACCGCCCCCGCGCTCACCGCCATCCAGGAGGAAATCCTCGCCCTCAAGCGCGAGCGCAACGCCGTCATCCTCGCGCACAATTACCAGATCGAGGCCATCCAGCAGGTGGCCGACTACGTGGGCGACTCGCTCGGCCTCTCCTATCAGGCGCAGGCCGCGCAGGCCGACGTCATCCTCTTCTGCGGCGTGCACTTCATGGCCGAGACCGCCAAGATCGTGAATCCCGGCCGCACCGTGCTCCTGCCCGACCTTGAGGCCGGTTGCTCGCTGTCCGACTCCTGCCCGGCCGAGCGTCTCGCCGCCTACAAGGCCGCCAACCCCGACGTCTACGTCGTCGCCTACATCAACTGCTCCGCCGCGGTGAAGGCCCTCAGCGACGTCATCGTCACCAGCGGCAACGCCATGAAGATCGTCGGCAAGGTCCCCGCCGACCGCGAGATCCTCTTCGTGCCCGACCAGAACCTCGGCCAGTGGGTCTCGTCCAAGACCGGCCGCCAGATGCGCCTGTGGCCCGGCAGCTGTTACGCCCACGTGCAGTTCACCACCTCGGCCATCGAGAAAATCCGCGCGCAGTTCCCCGACGCCCCGGTCGTCGCCCACCCCGAGTGCACGCAGGCCGTGCGCGACCTGGCCGACGAGGTCTGCTCGACCGAGCTGATGGTCAAGTTCGCCAAAGAGACGCCCGCCGACCGCATCATCGTCGTCACCGAGAGCGGCATGCTGCACCGCCTGCGAAAAGATGTGCCGCACAAGACCTTCATCGCCGGCCCGACCGACACCTGCGCCTGCAACGACTGCCGGTTCATGAAGATGAACACCATCGAGAAGGTTCGCGACGCGCTCAAAAACATGGCCCCGCAGATCGACCTGCCCGAGGACATCCGCACCAAGGCCCTCGCGCCCATCCAGCGCATGCTGGACTGGAGCCGCTGAGCCCCTGCGCCATGTGGCCCGAGGCGTGAGCCGAGGGACCGGCTGTCGCTCCAACGCACTCGACCGCCAACAACGGCCCGCGCTCAGCGCAGGCCGAACAGCAGTTGCGCCAGCGTTTGCAAGTCGCGACCGGGCGCGTAGCGCGAGCCCTTCTTGATGGCGAGATTCTTGCAGCGGCACTCCGCGCGGCTGGCCTCGTCGACCGACACGATGCGCACCTCATCACGCTTCTGGCCGTCGAGTTCGGCGGCGGTCAACGCACGCCAACGAAACGGCAGGCCGACGCAATCAACGGAAACCTCCCAGCCCGCCGGGGCCAGCACGAGCGAGCCGGCGTTGTCCTGAAGCGACGGATACCGCCGCAGAAAGTCGGGCACGCCCATGCGCGCCACGCGAAACACGACGGCGGCCTCGCGCGTCGCCAGATAGTCGTCGACGTTGTCGATCTCACGGGCCTTGAACCGCGTGTAGAAATCGAGCGGGTCGAAGCCGACGAGGTTCATGCCGTTCCAGACGCCGTGATCGTTGGGGTTGCCGAACTTTTTCCAGCGATACCAATCCTCGAACCGGTCAGTCAGGCGCAGGCCCATCTCGAAGTGCAGGTGCGCGCGGTCCTTCGGAATCGTGTAGCCGCCCGCGCTGCGTCCCATGGTGGCGATGGTCTGGCCGAGCTTTACCGGCTCGCCCTCGCCCAGCCCCGGCGCGACCTCCGCGAGGTGCGCGTAAAGCGTGTAGATCGGCGGCGTCACGTCCGGATGCTCGAGCACGACGTAGCGTCCGTAACTGCTGTCGCCGGCGGTGCGGTTGATGTAGCGCACAACGCCGGACATGACCGCGAAGATCGGGTCGGTCGCCTCGCCGCGCTTGTCGCGCGCCACGGGAGACAGGTCCAGGCCCTCATGAAATTGCCGCCCGCCACTGCGCACGCAGCCGAACAATCCCGAGCTCGTCTCGCCCGATACAGTGGGCTGCACAAATTCGTCAAGCGGCCGGCCTTCCAGAAAAGCGCGACTTGGGGTGGGCCAAACCAGTTCTAATCGCTGCGCGCACAACCCCCCGGTCACCGCGAGGACCATGGAGGCGAATAGCCACCAACGACCATCGGACCTCATTTCTTTTTCTTGGCCAGTTCCTTTTGCAGGTCGACGCAGGTGCGCGTGATGTTCTTGGCGAGTTCGGGCAATTCGGTGGCGGGCACTTCCAGATAAGCGACGATAACGCCTTCCGCGAGCGGACGATCCATGCGGCTGGCGGCGAGGGCTTCGCCGTTGAGCGTGGTCACGATGCGTTTCCCCTGGTTGGTTGCGGATATTCGGTAAAGGTCACGGGTGGCATCGGGGGTCAGTTGGAACATCAGCGCCGCGCCAAGATCGCTCTGCACAACCTGCACGTTGGTGACGTCATATTCGGTAACCATCGACTTCGGCGATACGCGCACGACTGATCCACTGATCGGCAAACGCGCATTGATGCCCACCTCCTCGCTGTCCGCCTCGATGAGAAACCGTGGCACGGTGACCGGATAATCTTTTTGGCTCGGCGTGGAGCCGCAGCCGGCGAGCAACAGACTCAAAGTGAAGAAAACGGACAAAAACGAGAAACGACGCATAGTGTAAAATATTCGGAACAGGGTAATGAAGAAACGGATTGTGAAGCAATGCCGACGAGGAATGACGCGCGCAATCACCGTTTGGACTCAACGCGCGTCCGCCGGTTCCGCGTCGATCAATCCCATCAGCTCCGAGCCGATTGCGTCGGCCAGCAGACGTCCCCGGCCGGTCAGACGCACGCGACCGGCGCCGGCGGACTGCTGCTCGGCGAGGCCCTCGGCGACGAGCCGGTCGAGCGCGCCGCGCAGATCGGCCAATCCGCGGGCCGGAAACCGCCGCGCCAACTCCGCGAGGTCGATGCCGGCGTTTATGCGCAGGCCAAAGATCACCGCGTCCTCCAGCAGCAGCGCCGGGGTCAGCCGCACGCGGTCCTCGGTCATGCGTTCACCGCGGGCGACCTCGGCCTGCCAGCGTTCGAGGTCGGCCGGGTTGCCACCGCGCCAGCCGCCGTGCTGCGACGCAGCCGAGGGGCCGAGACCAACCCACTCGCGCATGCGCCATGTATTCACGTTGTGAACACAGGCATGACCGGGGCGGGCGAAGTTGGACACCTCGTATTGGCCGTAGCCGTGTTCCTCCAGGCGCGCCCAAGTGGCGGCGTAGAGTCGCGCCTCGTGCTCGGGGTCGAGCTTCACCTGGCCCTTGGACAGCTTCACCCAGAGCTTGGTGTCCTCCTCGAAGGTCAGGCAGTAGGTCGAGATGTGGTCCGGCGCCAGCGCCACGGCCTGGTCGATGTCGGCCAGCCACTCGTCCTCGGCCTGACCGGGCAAGGCGAACATGAGGTCGAGATTTACACTTTTGAAACCAGCCTCCTTCACCCGTTCATACGCCCGGAAAACTTGCTCGCGCGTGTGCTGGCGGCCGAGGGCGTCGAGCAGCTCCGGACGAAAGCTCTGCACGCCCATCGAGATGCGGGTGACGCCGATCTCCTTCAATGCCTCCAACCGCGCCTCGGTGACGGAGGCCGGGGCCATTTCCACGGTCCACTCTTCCACGCCGGCGGGCGCGAGCGCGTTCACCAGCGAACCCAATTCCCTCAGTGCGGACGGCGAAAGCAGCCCCGGTGTGCCGCCGCCCCAGAAGACCGTGCCCGGCGCGCGCGTCCACGAAACGAGCGCGGCCTCGGCCTTCATCGCATCGAGGTAGCGACGAATGCCATCGGCGCTCGGCTTGGTCTGATAGAACGCGCAAAAGTCGCAGGTGGTCGCGCAAAACGGCACGTGCATGTAGAGCCCCGGCGGATGTTGGTCCGTCGCCGGCGACTCCGCGCTCGAAGTGATTTCGCTCATTGCCAATGCCATGCCTTTGTGTTGCGTTCGGCGCAAATTGGACCGCCTCGACCCAATGCTCAACAACCGTATTTTCTCCGTGAAACGTCTCCTCGCCTCCGTGTTCGCCGCCGGCTGCCTCTTCCTGCTCGCCGGCTGCAATCTCACCGTCACCAACCTGACGCCCACCGCCCTGCCCTCCAATCCGTCGCGCATCTACACGCTGACCACCCGCGTGACCCCCAAGGGCACCAACATCGTCCGGGAGAGCGTGCGCGCCAGCATCATCATCGACGGCCAGACCCACCCGATGCGCAAGAGCGGCCTCGGCGCCGAAATCTACGAGTTCGACTACCAACTGCCGGCCGGCCGCGACGAGATCGCCTACTACTTCCTCGTCAACTACAACGTCGAGAACAACGGCTTCACCTCCCCACGCGAGGAATACACCAAGGTCCTCCGCAGCAAGATCGTCGGCCGCTACGTCTTCTCCCTCGAGGCCAACCGCGGCCCGGTCGGCGCCCGCATCAGCATCGTCGGCCGCGGCTTCACCAAGGACGACGTCGTCTCCTTCGACGGCACGCCCGTGCGCACCGAGTTTGAGTCGGCCAACGCCATCGCCTTCTACGTGCCCAGCGTGACCACCGGCGCCAACTACGCCGTCACCCTCAGCGGTCCGAACGGCACCTCCCCCGTCGGCACCTTCCGCGTCGACGCCGGCGAGGTCAACGTCGCCCCCTCCAGCCTCGAGCTCTCCACCGGCTCCAGCGCCGACCTCACCTTCAACCTGCCCGCGCCCGCCGCCGTGGGCGGTCAACTGCTCGACGTCACCACCGACATTCCCGACAGCGTCATCATGCCCGAGGTCGTCGTGCCCGCCGGCCAGACCTCCGTCACCGTGAGCGTCAAGGGCGGCCAAGCCGGCAGCGGCAGCCTATTCCTCAAGGGCTACGGCGAGGGCGAGGTCGTCATCCCGGTCACCGTCCGCTGAGCGAACGCGGCACCGCGCCAACCATCCATCACTTCACACAGCGCCGGTCCTTGAGACCGGCGCTTTTTTATTGGGCCGACAAAGCATCGGCCGCCTCAATCTCCACCGCGACGGGCCGGTGGTCGCTGGCCGCCGCCGTCTCCGGCAGGTCGGCGATCCAGGCACGTTTCACCCACGGCAGCGCGGCCGGCGACGCGAGCACATGATCGACCCGCGAATAAACCTCGTCCCGCGCATAGTAGTGCGTCCAAGTCTCGCCACGCGAGTCCGCCGCCGGCACCCACTCGGCTATTTTCGTCTGTCCGCGATCCATGATCGCCCGCAACGGGCGGTTGGGCCGCAGGTCGTTGAAGTCGCCCAGAATCAAAAACGGCGTCGTCGCCGGCTCCGGGCAACGCTCCAGCACGCGGTCGCGAACCGCCACGGCCTCGGCCGCGCGCAACGTGGCCGCGCCGGGATCGTCGGGCCGCTCCGTAAGACGGCTCTTCAGGTGCACGACGAACAGCTTGAGCGCCCCCTCGCCCACCCGCACCGACACCTCCAGCAGGCCGCGCCGCACCGCGATGTCCTCGTCGAAATAACGCGCGACCAGATCGCGGTGCTCCTGCACGGCGGCGAACTCGCGCCGAGACAACACCGCCAGGCAACGCGCCTCGTCGGCGGCCTCCAGCACCACCGCGTGCGGGTAATCGAGCCCCTCGGCCCGCAGGTCGAGTTGCAACTCGCGCAGGTGTCCGGCGCCGCCGACCTCCTGCAACGCGAGCACGTCGGCGTCGAGCGCCCGGATCACCGCGCGGAGGGCGGTTTTCGCCGCCTCGGTCTTCGGGTAATCGGGACGGAAGCGTCCGTCGACGCGGCGGTTGGTCGATAGGTAGTTCTCGACGTTGTAGGTGGCGACGACCAGCGAGTCGGCGAACGCCGGCGACACGACCGCCAGCGTCAGCCAAACGCCCGCGACCAGCCGTCGTCCGCCCGCCATGGTCAGACCGCCTCCCGGGCCAGCGCCGCCTCGCGTTCGACCAATGTGGGGTGCGAGTAATAAAACCCGCTGAACCACGGGTGCGGCGTCAGGTTGCTGAGGTTTTTCTGCGAGAGCTTGCGCAGCGCGGCGACCAGCGGAGCGGGCCCGCCCATGGCCTCGCGGGCGAAGACGTCGGCCTCGTATTCATGTTTTCGCGACAGGAGGTTGCCAAGCGGCGTGAGCCAGAAGGTCGCCAGCCCGCTCAGCATCAGAAACAGCAGCAACGCCGGCGCCGGCTCGCCCGCCGGCAGGCCGAAGGCGGGGTTGAACCACGCGCTCCGCGCCAGCCACGCGATGGCCGCGAAGCCCGCGAACATCATGCCGGCCGACACGAAGAGCATCTTGGGGATGTGGCCGCGGCGGTAGTGGCCGACCTCGTGCGCGAGCACCGCCTCCAGCTCCTCGGGCGTGAGCTGGTTGACCAGCGTGTCGAACAGCACGATGCGACGGAAGCGGCCGAAGCCGGTGAAGAACGCGTTGGAGTGGCCCGAGCGTTTGCTGCCGTCCATCACCTGGATGGTCGCGGCCTTGAACCCCGTGCGCTCGCCGAGCGCGAGCAGCCGGTCCTTCAGCTCGCCGTCGGGCAGCGGCGTGAGCTTGTTGAACAGGGGCATGATGAGCTTCGGGTAGAGCACCAGCATCAGCAGCTGGAAAACGAACACGAGGCCGAAGCCCCACAGCCACCACGCTCGCCCCGCCAGGTCCACCAACACGAGCAGCGCCCACAGCAGCGGAAACCCAATGGCCAGCGCCAGCACGAAGCCCTTGACTTTGTCGCCGATCCAGAGGCCGAGCGTGGACTTGTTGAAGCCGAACTTCGCCTCAAGCCGAAACTGGTCATACCACTCGAAGATCAGCCCGGGCAACCCGATGGCCATCGCCGTCGCCAGCACGAACAGCGCGTCGTCCCACCGGCCCGTCGCCGAGAGCGTGCCGATCTTGGCGTGCATCCACGGCAGCACGCCGCCAACCAGCACGATGAGCAGGATCAGCGCATCGAAGACCAGCTCCAGCGAGCCGAACTTGTTTTTCTCCAGCGAATACGCGGTCGACTTCGCGTGGGTCTCGCCGTCCATGACCGCGGCCACCGCGGCGGGCGGCCTGCCGGCGTGCCGCTTGATCTCGGCACGGTTCAGCCCCGACAAGATCAACTGGGCAAGCAACTTGGCCCCGACCGCGCCGGCCAGGATGGCGAAAACATCGATGCGCATTACCTCACCACAGCGGGTTTGCCCGTCCGGGCGAAGCCCAAAAACGCCCCCGACACCTGGCCGTAAAGATGGATTGAAATGCCCGCCCCCGCCCGCAACCGTCTTCCCCCTAGTGGATAAAAAACCGGCAAAGACTTCCTCATTTGAAGACTCCATGGAGCGCCTCGAGGCCATCGTCGACGCGATGGAGTCCGGCGACGTGCCCCTGGCCGAGTTGCTGGAGAAATTTGCCGAGGGCACCAAGCTGCTCAAGGTGTGCGAACAGCGGCTCAAGGAAGCCGAGCTCAAGATCGAACAACTCACCAAGGCCCGCGACGGCTCCGCCGAATTCACCGCCTTCGAGCAGAGCCCCGAGGCCTGAGCCCGGCTCCGCCAGACATCCCTCTTTTCGTTGAGATGAATACTTCCGCCGACTCATCGGCTCCCCGACCCGCCTCCCGTCGCCTGCTGCCGATCATCAAGGGCCCAGCCGACGTCAAGGCGCTGGACCCCGACCAGCTCCCGCAGCTCGCTCAGGAAATCCGCGACGAGATCATCGCCGTCACGTCGCAAAACGGCGGCCACGTCGGCCCCAATCTCGGCGTCGTCGAGCTCACGATCGCGCTGCACCGCGTGTTCAGCACGCCCGCCGACAAGTTCGTCTTCGACGTCGCCCACCAGGGCTACGTGCACAAGCTGCTCACCGGGCGCGGCGGCGAGTTTTTCCGCGGACTGCGCCAGACCGGCGGCGCCAGCGGTTTCCTCAACCGCTCCGAGAGCGACCACGACTCCTTTGGCGCCGGCCACGCCGGCACCGCCCTCAGCGCCGCGCTCGGCATGGCCACCGCCCGCGACCTCAAGGGCAGCAACGAGCATGTCGTCGCCCTGTGCGGCGACGCGGCCTTCACCTGCGGCGTCACGCTCGAGGCGCTCAACAACGTCGTCAGCTCCACCAAGCGCCTCGTCGTCATCCTCAACGACAACGAGTGGTCCATCGCCAAGAACGTCGGCGCCATCGCCAAATACCTCACCCGACTCTCGACCAACCGCACCTACAACAAGGTCCACTCCGACCTGGAGAAGTTCTTCACCAGCCTGCCCGGCGGCCCCGACATGCACCGCATGTGGACCAAGTGGAAGCGCGAGACCAAGGACTTCTTCGTCGAGTCCTCCCTCTTTGAAAAATTCGGCCTGCGCTACATCGGCCCGATCGACGGCCACAACCTCGACGAGCTGATCCGCGACCTCGAGTTCGCCCGCGACTGCGACACGCCCATCCTGCTCCACGTCATCACCAAGAAGGGCAAGGGCCTCGACGCCGCCATCAACTCCCCCGAGAAGTTCCACGGCGCCAGCCCCTACGATCCGCTCACCGGCGAAAGCAAGAAGGGCCCGCCCGGCACCCCGCCCAATTATCAGGACGTGTTCGGCAAGGCGCTCGTGCGCTTCGCCGCCGCCGACAAGCGCATCGTCGGCATCACCGGCGCCATGCCCAGCGGCACCGGCCTCACCCACCTCGCGAAGGAGCTGCCCGGCCAATTCTTCGACGTCGGCATCGCCGAGGAGCACGCCGTGCTTTTCGCCGCCGGTCTCGCCACGCAGGGCATCCGCCCTGTGGTCGCGATCTACTCGACCTTCCTGCAGCGCGCCTACGACCAGATCATCCACGACGTCGCCCTGCAAAACCTGCCCGTCACCTTTTGCATGGACCGCGCCGGCCTCTCGGCCAACGACGGGGCGACCCACCACGGCCTCTTCGACGTGTCCTACCTGCGCTGCGTGCCGGGCATCACGCTCATGCAACCCAAGGACGAGGACGAACTCGTCGACATGATGCGCACCAGCCTGCAACTCGACGGCCCCGGCTTCATCCGCTACCCGCGCGGCGCCGGCACCGGCGTGACCATGAAGGAAACGCCCGCGGTAATCCCGGTCGGCAAGGCCGAGGTGCTGCGCGAGGGGTCCGACATCGTCATCTGGGCGCTCGGCACCATGGTCGCCGACGCGCTGGAGCTGGCCGACCGCCTCGCCCGCGAGAACGGCCTCTCGGTCGGCGTGGTCAACGCCCGCTTCGTCAAGCCGCTCGACCGCGACCTGCTGCTCGCGCAGGCGGCGGGAGTGCCGCTGATCGTGACTCTCGAGGACAACGTGGTCACCGGTGGCTTCGGCACCGCGGTGCTGGAGGCGTTGCAATCGTGCGGCGTCGACGCGACCTGCGAGGTCGAGCGCCTCGGCTGGCCGGACAAGTTCGTCGACCACGCCAGTAGCGTGGCCGACCTGCGCGCTTTGAACGGACTCTCTCCCGACGACCTGCACCGGCGGGTCGTCGAACGCTGGCGCAACCGCCAGCACGCCGACCTCACGGCCGACGTGTGAGGCGCGATGGGATTTCAATTAATCACGGAAACACGGAAGCACGGAAAATACAGGGAGTCCGATTCCCTTCCGTGCTTCCGTGTTTCCGTGATTAAAAACCTCCGCCTCAGGCCTTGGCGGCCGCGGCGTTCTTCAGACCGAAGAGGTATTTGTCGATCTTGTTGGCGGTGATGACGCCGTAGTTGATCGTGCCCAGCCAGCCGGACATGATGATACCCACGCTGCCGGCGTGGAAGAGGCCGGGGAGCTTTTCCGACAAATTCATCGAAATCGGCAGGCCCTCGAACTTGGTGCCGAATGACGTGCCGTTCATGTGCGTGGTGTAGCGCTCGATGGTGCGGGGCGTGGCGGCCTCCATCCAGTCGATCTTGGCGCGCACGTCGGGGATGTATTTCTCGAGCGAGACGATGGCCTCCTCGATGAGACGCGCCTTGTGCTTTTCGTAGTCCTCCTCGGAAAGCGCGTTCCAGTCGGGATAGCGGCCGTTGAGTGAGGCGACCACGGTGTAGCGGTCGGTGCCGGGGCGGGTCTCGGGATAGTAGACGGAAAAGGTGCGGCTGGTGGTGTGCAGCGCGGTGAGTTCCTCGGGGCTGTATTCGGGAGCCTCCGACGTGAAGACGAGGTCGCCGATGTTGGGGATCGACTCGCCCTTGCGGATGCCGAGGTAGACCTGGCAGGAGCTGGTGTTGATGCGGACCTTGCGCGCTTCCTCGACGAAGTCGGCGGGGAAGTTCTCCTCGCCGGCGAGACGGAAAATGGTGTTCTTGATGTTGGCGTTGGAGAGCACGGCCTTGGCGCGGATGACGCGGCCGCTCTTGGCGACGATGCCGCAGGCGATTTTTTGCCCGTCGCGCTCCTCGACGAGGATGCGTTCGACCATGACCTTCTTGCGCAGTTCGACGCCGTTCTTCTTCAGCTCGTCGGTCATCTTTTCAATGAGCAGATCAGAGCCGCCCTGAAAGGTGAAGACGCCGGCGCCCATAAAGTTTGAGAAGACGATGCCGAAGGTGATCGCGGGGTCGTCGAAGGTGGAGCCGTTGGCGTAGGAAATGGGTTCCATCAGCAGGCGGTGCACGTCGGGCCGGCCGGGGAAGAAGCGGTTGAACATCTCGCCGGTGGTCTCGGTGTTGCGGTCGTAGTAGTTCATCGACCGGAGGTGGTCGTAGAAGGCCTCGACCTTGGCGGGCTCGAGCTTGAACTGCTCGACGAGCACGCGGGTGTAGTCCTCGCGCGTGAAGGTGGTCCAGACGTCCATCTGCGGGTTGATGAAGCGGACGTTTTTGAGCTGATGGATCGAGTCGGCGATCTCCTTGGTCCAGTAGCGGCGGCAGCTCTTGATCATGCCGCTGGGGAAGCCGTGCAGCGAGATGTCGAAGATGTGGCCGCCCTTGCGGGTGAACCAGGTGGCGAGGCCGCCGAACTGGTAGTGGTGCTCGAGCAGCAGGACCTTGTGGCCGGCCTTGGCCAGCACGTTGGCCCCGGTGAGACCACCGAGTCCGCTACCGATGACGATGACGTCGTATTCATCGTCCACGCCTTTCAACCAGTCGTATGCCATGGGGAAAATCGGTCAGTGAAGGCGGCGGGGCGACAAGCGCAAGGGTTTTGCCCAAGGTGTTGGCCGCGAACGAATCGGGGCTCGCCCAAAACGGTCCAAGGCGGCTTTGTGGCGGCAACGTTTTAAAAACATGAGCCCGTTTGGTCCCGAAAAAGTCACGCCGATCAGCCGCCGTCTGCCGCAACGTCAGGTGCGTCGCGGCTGCGGCGGGGCGACGGGGCTGAGCACGGTGGGCGGTTTTTTATTCGGCGCGGTGTTTGTGGGCGCGGGCACGTGGATGCTGCTGGCGGGGCTGAAGATCGTGCCGATCGACGCGCGCAAGCTGCACGTGCCGTTCTGGGTGCTGGCGTTGTTGGGCGGGGTGTTTTTGTTGCCCGGTTTGTGGGTCTGGACGGCGACGTTGAAGGCCCGGCTCGAGGCCCGGAAGAAACGCCAGCGCGCGCTGGCCCATGGCGACGGGGCACGGGCTCAGGCCGACTATCCGTGGGACCCGGCGCGCTGGGAGATCGACCGGTGGGCGTCGTCGCGCCGGCTGGGGTTTGGCGCGGTGTTCATGACGGTGTTCATGACGGCGGTGGGTTACATCGTGTATTTCGAACGAGGCACGCCGGGGGTTGTGAAGGTGTTCGCGAGCATCTTCGTGCTGGCGGCGATCTGGTGCTGGGTGCTGCTGTTTCGCGAGCTCTGGCGCGCTTGGAAATTCGGCGTGACGGCGGTGGCGTATGAGCGTTTCCCGATGAAGCTCGGCGAAGTCGCGCGGCTGCGTTGGGTTCCGCCGCGACGGTTGCTCATGGTGCAGTCGGGCCAGGTGACGCTGCGCTGCGTGCGCGAGTGGACCGAAGTTGTCGGTCGCGGCAAGAACCGCACGGTGAAGATCTGCCACGAATCCGCCTGGGAATCGGTCCGCGAAATCGACGCCGGCACGCCGATCCGCGCGACGGACGACATCGAGGTGAGCTTTGCGCTGCCCGCCGATCAACCGGGCACCTGCCTGAGCGCGGCGCAGACGGTCACGTTCTGGGAACTGGAGGTAAAGCTCGCGTTGCCCGGGCTGGACTTTTGCGAGAGTTACCTCGTGCCGGTTTACGCCTGAGCGAGCGCGTCGCCGGCAGCCTGCGCGGCGGCGGCGAACAACTCGCGGCGCGTGATCACGTCGGCCTGGCGGTCGGTGCGAACCTCAAGCACGCGCAAGCCGGCCTCGGATAGGCTCGACGTCAGTTCGCGCAGGTGTTCCCAATCGCGCACCGCGACGTGCTCCACGCCGTAGGCCGAGCAGAGCTTGGCAAAATCCACCGCCTGCGGCGTGGCCCAGAAGCGTTCGAACGGCCCGGGGAACGCCGCCACCGGCAGGTGCCCGAAGATGCCGCCGCCGGCGTTGTTGATCAGCACGATGGTCAACGACCCGCGCAGCTCGGGTCGCAGCAGGAAACCGTTGGTGTCGTGCAACAGCGCCAGATCGCCCGTCAGCAACACCGTGGGCCGCCCGCCGTGCGCCACGCCGAGCGCCGTCGAGAGCGTGCCGTCGATGCCGTTGGCCCCGCGGCTAAAATGGATGCGGCGTCCGCCAAGGGCGAGCGGCCAGAAATACTCAAGGTCGCGCACCGGCATGCTGTTGGCCACACACAAGGCCGAGCCGGTGGGCAACGCCTGCGCGAGCGTCCAGACGGCCTTGCCCTCGAACCCGCCGATGGCCGCGCTGTCCAGCGCCTCGCCCAAGGTCGCCCTCGCCGCCTGCTCGGCGCGCGCCCAGGCGTCGCGGTAGTCGTCGCCATCCCGCGCGCCGACCGCCACCAGCGCCTCCGGCGAAGTGGTGATTTGCGTGGTCCGGCCGTGCAGCGCGTCGAGGTTGACGCCCCGCGGCGTCACCAGCGTGACCTCCGGCTGATGCCGCTCGATCCAGCCGCGCAGCACCTTGCTGATCGGCCAGCCGCCGAGACAAAGAACCTGATCCGGCGCCAGCGCCTCCGCCGCGCGCTCGTCGCGCAAAATAGCGTCGTAAGCCGTCACCACCACCGCGCCCTCCGCCGCGTATTCGCGCAATGGCGACAACGCGTCGGCCAACACCGGCCAACCGGTTGAATCGGCCAGCGCGGCCACCGTCGCGGCAAGTTGTTCCGGCGCGCTCCAACCCGTCGCTCCAATCACGATCACCCCACGCTCCGCCGAACACTCGACCTCCACGCCGTGTGACGTCGCCGGCAGCGGTGGTTGCAAGTGCGCGAAAAAGTCCTCGTCGATCCGCCCCACCAGCCCCTTGGCCGAGCCGTCCTCGACCGGCGGCAACGGGTCGCGAAACGACGCGTTCAGGTGCACCACCCCGCCGGCCATCGCCCGCGCCACCGCGTGCGCGACGGTTTGCCGCAGGTAGCGCAGCAGACCGAGTTCCGCCGCCGGCACCGCCAGTTCGTGATACCAGTCGGCGAACGTGCCGAACAACTTCTGTTGGTCGATGGTCTGTCCCGACGCGCATTCGCGCAGTTCCGGCGGACGGTCGGCCGTGATCACGATCAACGGAGTGCCGCTCTCATGCGCCTCGATCACCGCCGGCAGATAGTTGCCTCCCGCGCTGCCGCTTGAGCAGACCAGCACTGCCGGGCGTCCCGAGCGCCGGGCCAGCCCCAGCGCGAAAAACGCCGCCGAGCGCTCGTCGAGCACCGGAATCGCCTCGACGCCCGGGTTTTCCGCCAACGCCATCGTGATCGGCGTCGACCGCGACCCCGGCGACACCACGGCGGTCGTCACCCCGCAACGAATCAAAGTCTCCACCAGCACGGAACCCCACAGGGCGTTGGTATTTCGAAAATCGAGGGCGGTCATCGGCAAGAGTCCCCCACCCTAGGCGCGCGCCCGTCACCCGCAAGCCCCGCCACCGACCAACCCTTTGTCACTTAATAAGTGACAATCGGCTCGGATCGCGGTCCCACCTTGGGGACTCGGGAGCTGCTTTAGGCGGCTTTCGGCGGACATTGGGTCCGCGGGCAAACCCACGCGTTTTCCCTATCGCCAAACGCCCCCGGACCGTGCCTCAATCCTTCTTTCGTTTTTCGACCATGCTGATCCTCCGCGGCTCCTCCGCCCTCTCCGAATTCCGCCTCTCCAAGCTCCTCAACGACCTCGCCGGCGCCGGCCTGCCCGTGCGCGCCATCAGCGCCGAGTTCGTGCACGTCGCGGAGACGACCGAAGCCCTCACCGCCGACGAGCGCGCCGTCCTCGAAAAACTCCTCACCTACGGCCCCAGCCGCGCCGCCGCCAAGACCGACGGCCTCACCCTCGTCGTTGCGCCCCGCCCCGGCACGATCTCGCCGTGGTCCTCCAAGGCCACCGACATCGCCCACATCTGCGGTCTGGCCAAGCTCCAGCGCGTCGAGCGCGTCATCGCCTACACCGTCGCCATCGACAACGCCGCGCTAGCCAAGCCCCTCAGCGTCCTCTCCGCCGACCAGCTCGACGCCATCAAGGCCCGCCTCCACGACCGCATGACGCAGGTCGTCTTCACCGACCTCGACGCCTGCGCCGCCCTCTTCAGCCACGAGACGCCCCGCCCCATGACCAGCGTGCCGGTGCTCGCGCGCGGTCGCGAAGCCCTCGTCGAGGCCAACACCGCCCTCGGCCTTGCGCTGGCCGACGACGAGATCGACTACCTCGTCAAAAACTTCACCGCGCTCGGTCGCGACCCCAACGACGTCGAGCTCATGATGTTCGCGCAGGCCAACTCCGAGCACTGCCGCCACAAGATCTTCAACGCCACCTGGGACATCGACGGACAGCCGCAGGACAAGTCGCTGTTCCAGATGATCAAGAACACCTACAACCTGCACAGCGACGGCATCCTCTCCGCCTACAAGGACAACGCCGCCGTGCTCGCCGGTTCCGTCGGCGGACGCTTCTGGGCCGACCCCGTGACCAACGAATACGGCTCCCACGAGGAGCCCGTGCACATCCTCTGCAAGGTCGAGACCCACAACCATCCCACCGCCATCTCCCCCTTCCCCGGCGCCGCCACCGGCTCCGGCGGCGAGATCCGCGACGAGGGCGCCACCGGCCGCGGTTCCAAGCCCAAGGCCGGCCTTTGCGGTTTCACCGTATCCAATTTAAAACTACCCGGCGCCGTCCAGCCTTGGGAAAAGGACCACGGCAAGCCCGGCCGCATCGTCTCCGCCCTCGACATCATGATCGACGGTCCCCTCGGTGCCGCCGCCTTCAACAACGAGTTCGGCCGCCCCAACATCAACGGCTACTTCCGCACCTTCGAGCAGGCCGTGCCCTCCGCCGCCAACCCGGGCTCCGAGGAACTCCGCGGCTACCACAAGCCCATCATGCTCGCCGGCGGCCTCGGCAACATCCGCGAGGGCCACATCCAGAAGGGCGCCATCAATCCCGGCGACCACCTCATCGTGCTCGGCGGCCCCTGTATGCTCATCGGCCTCGGCGGCGGCGCGGCCTCCTCCATGGCCAGCGGCTCGGGCAACGAGGACCTCGATTTCGCCTCAGTCCAGCGCGACAACGCCGAGATGGAGCGCCGCTGCCAGGAGGTCATCGACCGCTGCTGGGCGCTCGGCGACCAGAACCCGATCTCGTTCATTCACGACGTCGGCGCCGGCGGCGTGTCCAACGCCCTGCCCGAGCTCGTCAACGACGGCGGCCGCGGCGGCAAGTTCGACCTGCGCAAGCTGCCCAACGACGAGCCCGGCATGTCTCCGCTCGAGATCTGGTGCAACGAGTCCCAGGAGCGCTACGTCATGGCCGTGCCCGCCGACCGCCTCGATACCTTCAAGGCAATCTGCGAACGCGAGCGCTGCCCCTACGCCCTCGCCGGCATCGCCACCGAGGAAAAGAAACTCGTCCTCGAGGACCCTCATTTCAACAACACCCCCATCGACCTCCCGCTCGAGGTTCTGCTCGGCAAGCCGCCCCGCATGCACCGTGTCGCCGAGACGCTGGTCCGCCCGCAGCACGATCTCGACCTCGGCGAGATCACCCTGCACGACGCCGTCGACCGCGTGCTCCGTCACCCGACGGTCGCCGACAAAACCTTCCTCATCTCCATCGGCGACCGCACCGTCACCGGCCTGATCCACCGCGATCAAAACGTCGGCCCCTGGCAGGTGCCCGTCGCCGACTGCGCCGTCACCGCCACCGCGTTCGACGTCACCACCGGCGAGGCCATGTCGATGGGCGAGCGCACGCCCGTCGCCGTCAACAACGCCGCCGCCTCCGCCCGCCTCGCCGTCGGCGAAGCCCTCACTAATCTCGCCGCCGCCCAGGTTGGCGATCTCGGCAAGGTCAACCTTTCGGCCAACTGGATGGCCGCCCCCGCCCTGCCCGGCGAAGGCGCCGACCTCTACGCAGCCGTGAAGGCCGTCGGCATGGAACTCTGCCCGGCGCTCGGCATCACCATCCCCGTCGGCAAGGACTCCATGTCCATGTCCACCGTCTGGAAGGACGCCGCCAGCGGCGCGCAGAAACGCGTCACCGCGCCCACCTCGCTGATCATCTCGGCCTTCGCGCCGGTCTCCGACATCCGCCTCTCGCTCACCCCGCAGCTGGTCACCGACGCCGGCGACACCACGCTGCTGCTCATCGACCTCGGCCGCGGCCAGAACCGTCTCGGCGGCTCCATCCTCGCGCAGGTTGTCTCCCAGATAGGCGCGGCCACGCCCGACGTCGACGACCCCGCGCTGCTCAAGGGCTTCTGGAACGCCATCCAGCAACTCGGCCGCGAGCAAAAGCTGCTCGCCTACCACGACCGCGCCGACGGCGGCCTGCTCGCCACCGTCGTCGAAATGGCCTTCGCCGGCAACGTCGGCGTCGACCTGGAGGTGCCCTCCGGCCACAGCGAGTTCTCCGCGCTCTTCAGCGAGGAGCTCGGCGCCGTCGTCCAGATCAAATCCGACGACCTCGACCACGTCTCCGGCGTGCTCCGCGCCAACGGCCTGAAGACCTGCGTCAGCCGTATCGGAACGCTGAATACGCACCGCGCGCTCCGCGTCACCCGCGGCGGCCAGCCGCTCTACAACGAGAACTTGTCCAAACTGCGCGACGCCTGGTCCGACGTCACCCGCCGCATCGCCGCGCTGCGCGACAACCCCACCTGCGCCGAGATGGAGCACGCGGTCCGCCTCGACGCCGCCAACCCCGGCCTGTCGCCCAAGGTCACCTTCGATTTGTCCGCCGCGCCCGCCATCACCGGCAACGCCCGTCCGCCCATGGCCATCCTCCGCGAGCAGGGCGTCAACGGCGAGGTCGAGATGGCCGCGGCCTTCCACCGTGCCGGTTTCAAGACCGTCGACGTGCACATGACCGACATCCTGTCGGGCCGCATTTCGCTGAAGGACTTCCGCGGCCTCGTCGCCTGCGGCGGCTTCTCCTACGGTGACGTGCTCGGCGCCGGCGAAGGCTGGGCCAAGAGCATTCTCTTCAACGCCCGCGCCCGCGACGAGTTCAGCGCTTTCTTCGCCCGCGAGGACACCTTCGCCCTCGGCGTGTGCAACGGCTGCCAGATGATGAGCAACCTGCACTCGATCATCCCCGGCGCCGACAACTGGCCGCGCTTCGTGCAGAACCAGAGCGAGCGTTTCGAGGCCCGCGTCTGCTCGCTCGCCATCGAGAAGACCCCCAGCGTGCTGTTCGCCGGCATGGAGGGCAGCGTGCTGCCCATCGCCGTCGCGCACGGCGAGGGTTTCGCCGAGTTCAAGAGCGCCGCCGACGCCGATGCGTTCAGCGCCTCCGGTCTGGTCGCCGCCCGCTACGTGGACAACCGCCACGCCGTCACCCAGCAGTATCCGCTCAATCCGAACGGCTCGCCGCACGGCATGACCGCGCTCACCACCACGACCGGCCGCGTGACCATCATGATGCCGCACCCCGAGCGCGTTTTCCGCACCGTGCAGCAGAGCTGGGCTCCGGCCGAGTGGCGCAAGCACGAGGACGCGCCCTGGATGCGCTTCTTCCGCAACGCCCGCACCTGGGTCGGCTGAGACCAAATCCCTCTAGCTTTTAGACTTTATGCTGAGGCGCCATTGTTTACTTGATCGCGCAGCCAGTCGTGTATGAGGGAGGCGACGTTGGCGGGGAGCAGGCAGCGTTTGGCGACGGCCTCGATGTGGCGCTCCAAGCGGGCGAGGGTTGGGTAAAGGCGATTGCAGACCTGGGCCTTGATCAGGCCGCCGAGCCGCTCGACCGGATTGAGTTCGGGACAGTAGGGAGGCAAAGGGAGCAGCCGAAGGTTGGCGGGCAACCGAGGATCATCGACGGGAAGGTGGAAGCCGGCCTGGTCTTGGATGACCACGTGCAGCGCCTCGGGGTCGGAAGCGGCGATTTGGTGCAGGAAGATGGCGTGGGTGCCCTGGTCGATGGCCGGGGTGAAGAGCAGTTCGGCGGCGTTGTTTCCGTCCACCTCCATCGCCTCGTGCAGGTAGCCCCACTTGTATTTGGTGGCGTAAGGCGCGTGGACGCGCACGCCGCGCTTGCCCCAGACCCGACGGATGACCGGCAAAAGCCCGTAACGGTGCTCGTCGAGCACCCATACGCGCACCCTGCGCGTGTCCGCTCCCACCACCTGGCCCAAACGCGCGGGCAACTCCGCCCTGAACGCATCGGCCTTTGCCTGATCCTTTTTGGCGTGGCTTTTGCGCGGAGCCTTCAGCCTGCCGCCCAGTCGGCGCAACACCTTCCGTGCCCCGCTCACGCTGAGCCGCTTGCGGGTGCGTTTGGCAATCCACTGCTGCGCGTCCTTGGCCTGGCGGAACTTGCCTTGCTCCAAGGCCTGTGCGAACTCCTCGGCCACCGCTCCGCGCACCGCAGGTTTGCGCGCTCCCGCCCACTGTCGGCGCAAGAGACCTTCCACGCCCTCGTTCACCACCAAGTCGCGGTAGTTGAAGACGCTCGCGCGCGACACCCCGGCCGCCTCCGCGATGCCCTTTGCGTCGAGCCGATGCTGCGCGATCAACCGAACCACCAGCAAACGCTTGCGCTGCCAGTCCGC
>JAUWBF010000091.1 GCA_030601755.1 Verrucomicrobiota bacterium
TCGTGGCAACTGCTACGACAACGCCCGCGCCGAAGCCTTCTTCTCCACGCTCAAAATCGAACTCGCTTACCGCCACAACTTCCAAGATCACGACCACGCCCGCCAAGTCGTCTTCGAATGGATCGAGGCCTTCTACAACCTGCGCCGCCGCCACTCTTCAATCGGCTACCTTTCGCCGATTGACTTCGAAAACCTGAAAAACTGAAAACTATCCCGCTGCGCACCAAGTCCACTTTTCGAGGGCAATCCCACTTCGACTGTCATATACCTTCTTCTCTTAGCCGCCTCTCAGCCCCTACCCACACAAAAACGGGAAGAACCACCTCCAGCTTACGCTTTGTCAGGTGCTTGATGTGATCCTCTCGGGCTGTGCTCATCTCCTCGACGGAGAGCACGGTGTAGTCGCTGAGTTGGCCGTGACCGATCAGCTGAAGCAGGGTGTCGAAGTATTCGATGAGATCGGTGCCGCCGTCGTAGATGAGCGAGTCGGTGAGCTCCTCGCGCAGCCATCCCTCCTGCTTGTAGTGCACGAGCAGGTCAGGGTTCTTCTCGATGACCGACATGAAGTTATACCACTCCTTCCATGACTTCTCGCAGCCCTGATAGAGGGCGATACGGGCGTCCTGATCGGTGAGGTGCAGCGTCGGCTCAGGCACCCAATCACTGAGCGTCTTACCCCACGACGGATACTTGTAATCGAGGACATGGGTCATCGCGTAGCCGCGGGAACCCGGACCGAAGTTGGCCTGCTGGGCCATGAACTCGCCAGCGTCAGCAACAGCCTGCTCGACAGAGCGCTCCAGCTTGTCCAACTCACCCTTGATCTTCTCGTAGGTGCAGTAGCCAGCCTCCTCGCAGTAGCCGTTGGAGAGGAACTCAACCCGCTTGAGCAGATCGTTTTGCATCATGACGCTACCGTCGTAGTTATCCGGGGGACGGTTCACGAGGTTGCGCAGCCAGTTCAACATGTTGGGCTTGGCCTTGAACTTGCCGCGGCGGATCGCACGGCCAAGAGCCCGCGGCAATCCGGCCGCGATCCTCATCATATGCAAAACAAACGGCCGCCCTTTGCGGGGCGGCCGTGGTGGATTTCTGACCAATGACGCGGCGGATCAGAGGCGGCCTTCGATCAGGCCGAGGGGGAGCGCCTCGGGCTGCTCGGGGCGGGACTGAATCACGATGCTCTTGCCGGTCACGGACGACTTTTCGAAGGAGTGCATGACCTCGAGCGCGTGGAGCGCAAGGGCGCCGCTCGCGCGGTGCTTGCGTTTGCCGCCGCTGAGGATCGCGTAAGCGAGATCGGCGGCGCCGATGCTGCGCGAGTTCATCAGGTAGCGGTGGCTGAAGGCCTGGGTCTGCCACTCCTTGGTCGCTGGCGTCCAGAGCTGGATCGGACCGCCGAAGGTGTTCGGATCGGGGGCCTTCATCGAGCCCTCGGTGCCGTAGATCTCGATCGGGCTGTGGCCGTGCGAGCAAACGTCAAAGGAGATCGTGGTGGTGATGACCGCGCCGGAGTGGAACTCGAGCGAGCCGGAGTAGTGCGTCGGGATCTCGACGGGCAGCAGTTTGCCGAACTCCTCCTTGCAGGTGGCGATGCGTTGCTCGAAGGCCTTGGAGGTGATGGCGCTGACGCGCTTCACGGGGCCGAGCAGGTGCACGAGCGCGGTGATGTAATACGGGCCCATGTCGAACATGGGGCCGGCGCCGGTCTGGTAGAAGAACGAGGGATTCGGGTGCCAGCTCTCGGGGCCGCGGCTCATCATGAACGCGGTGCCGCCGACGACCTTGCCGAGCCAGCCGTCGTCGATGAGCTTGCGGCAGGTCTGGAAGCCGCCGCCCATGAAGGTGTCGGGCGCGCAGCCGACCAGCAGGCCCTTGGCCTTGGCGGTCTCCATGATTTTCTGGCCGTCCTTGAGGCTCACGGACAGCGGCTTTTCGCTGTGGACATGCTTGCCGGCGTTGAGCGCGGCGAGGCTGATCTTCGCGTGGACGGCGGGGATGGTCAGGTTGATGACGAGCTGCACCTCGGGGTTCGCGAGGAGTTCGTCGACGGTCTGGGCCTTGCAGCCGTTTTCCTGGGCCTTCGCCTCGGCGAGCTCGGTCTTGAGGTCCGCGCAGGACACGACCTTGAGCACTTCGAAGAGTTTGGCTCCGTTAAAGTAGGCCTGCGAGATGTTGCCGCAGCCGATGATTCCGATACCGATTTTTTTAGCCATGACGGGGTGATTATTTGGTGCCGCGGGCGATGCCCTTGGACGTGAGGTAAGCGTAGCTGTCCTTGATGGCGCGCATCATGTCGCCGTCAAAACTATCGAGCTCGACCGCGATGTAGTCGGCGTGGGCGACGGCCTTGGAGGCGGCGACGAGGTCGACCTGGCCGGTGCCGGCGACGCGGAACGGGATGGAGTCGCTGACCATGATCTTGCCGCTCTCGGTCTCGGCGGTCTTGAAGGTGGCCTCGTTGGAGACGATGCCATCCTTGAAGTGCAGGACCTTGCCGCGGGCGCCGATCTCGGTGATGAAGGCGGCGGGATCGAGGCCGGCGCGGGAGACCCAGAAGATGTCGGCTTCGTAGACAACGGAGTCGGGCGTATTCTCAAGGAACACCTGGTGGGCCAGACGGCCGTCGACCTTGACGAGGTCCCAGTCGTGGTTGTGGTAGCCGACCTGCAGGCCGTGCGGGGCGAGGTTGGCGGCGGCCTCGCAGTAGAGCTCGGCCATGGCCTTGACGTTGTCGAGCGAGGTGTAGTGCTCCTTGAACTTCGGCGGGCAGCCGGTGATGAGGTATTTGTGACCCATCATGAGGGCCTCCTCGATGATCGCGTTCTTCTTGTCGCCGATGGGCAGGCCGATGTGGGCGGAGGGGGCCTTGAGGCCGAGTTCGGCGAAGAGCTTGGCGGCGTCCTTGGCGGAGTAGCCGGGATAACCGGCGGGCTCGACGCAGCCAAAGCCGGTCTCGGCGATGGCGCGGATGGTGCCGGCGTAGTCGTGCTTCGCGAGGTCGCGAACGCTGTAGAGTTGAACGGTGATTTGTGGGATCATGGATGGATGACTGAGGGGTTGGCTTGTCAAAAGCTACGTGAGGAATTGACTGCACCCAGCATACCAGAAGATGTTTCGCCTGCGAATTGACTAAAGCTATGAATGACTGGCGAAAGCTACCCCTGCGTCTGACACAGGTTGGCGCCTACAACAGCCCCATGGGCGGCTCGCGCAAACCCGCCTCGATCGATGGGAACGAGATATTGTTCGAGATCATCCGCGAGGGCACGGTCTACGGCTTCGAGGAAACGCCGGTGTTGCACGGGGAAGGCAGCGTTTTTTGCCACCCGCCCGGTAATCGTTCGGTGTCGGATTCGCCGCCGGAGAGCTACTACGCGTGCCTGGTGGTTTGGTTCGAGTGCGAACGGAAGGATTTCAAATTGGATTGGCCGCGTTGCTTTCAATGGAAGGACCGCAAGTCGATGCACGCCTTCGCGGGAGAGATGTTGCAGGCGTTTCACTACTCCGGTCTGGACCACGGCGTGATCGGCGACCTGATTCTCGCGCGACTGGCTCTGGAGCTGGAGCGTTCGCGCTCGCTCGCCAAGTCGCAGGACGTGCATCCGCAGCTCAGCCTCGCGACCGACTTCATCAACAAGCACTACGCGGAGCCGCTGTCGCTCGACGACGTGGCCGCGGCGGCGGACATCAGCGTTTCGCACCTGCACATGCTGTTTCGCGCGCACCTGGGGGAGAGCCCGCACCAATACCTGATTCAAAAGCGCATGCGCATCGCCGGCCACGCGCTCGCGACAAGCAACCAGTCGATCAAGGCGGTGGCCATGGACGTCGGTTATCCCAACGCGGAGAGTTTTTGCCGCGCCTTCCGCAAGTTTTTCGGACGCTCGGCCTCGGAATACCGGCAGGCGTATTTCCGCTGAGCCGGCCCGCCGCCTGTCCGACGCCACCCTCAGCCCTGCCCCGCTCCGCGCAGCGTGCGCCCCTCGTGCCATTCGCCGGCGGTCATCAGTGTCATCGGCTCGGCCGGCGCACCGGTCTCGCCGCGCCAGCGCGAGCGCAGCAGCAGGTCTACCGCGGCCGAGGCGAGGAGCGCCGGCTGCTGCACCACGCCGGCGCAATCGCCATTCGGATCGACACTCATGGCGACATAGTCGGCTCCGGCCGGCGCCTGCGCGCGGACGGCCTCCGAGTCGGAAATCACCACGTCGGGCCGCAGTGCCTTGAGGCGTCGGGCGAGCGCGGCGGGCGCGTGGTCCTCGGAAAACAGCACGCGCTCCGCGGCGTCCGGAAACCACGCGAGAAACGCCCCGCTGGCACCGCGCGCGGCACGAAGATCAAAAGCCCGGTTGACCACCAATGCCGGCCGCGCATGGCCCCGTCGCACGACCTCCTCCATCACGCGGACGGCGCCTTGGTGGTGGTTATGCTGGGTGCGGTGCAGGGACGGGTTGCGCAACGAGCTGCCGATCGCCACGGCGGTGAATTGATCCCAAGGCAACAACTCCGCCAAATCCGGCTCGTCCATCGGCGGCGTCACCACCAGTGCGCGGATGCCCCGCGCGCGCAGCACCCGCGCCAAGCCCTTGCGCGCGGCGGCGGTGCACACCTCGAAGTGATCAAAACGGCATCCGTGGAACTCCGCGCCCTCGTCGAGACCCGCCTTCACCTGTGCAAGGTAACCCGACGCAGGCATCCCTTTGCTCCACCAAAGCGCCGCCAACGTCTCGCGGTAACCGGCCTTCCGGTTGCGCGCGAAGGTGGTCATCACCTCGCGCACCATTCGGTCCGGCCGGTAGCCCTCCCGCTCGGCAACCGCCAGGATGCGTTCGCGCAGTTTCGACTCGACCGGCTGCGCCGGATCGAACGCCCGGGACACCGTCATGCGCGAAACGCCGCACAGCCCGGCGATGCGGCGCAGCGACACGTAACGTTTTTCACCACGGGATTTGCTCACGACTGTGACAGTAACACTCGGCAGACGCTTCCGATCAAGACCGTCGTTGGCAAGATCGTCCGCAACCCCGCGATTTTCTCCATGCAGACCCATCATCTCGAAACCGATCTCCTCGTCGCCGGCGGCGGCATGTCCGGCGTTTGCGCCGCCCTCGCCGCGGCCCGCAACGGCGCCAAGGTCGTCCTCATCCAGGACCGCTCCATGCTGGGCGGCAACGCCTCCAGCGAGGTGCGCATGCACATCGTGGGCGCCGATTGCCACGGCGGCAAACCCGGCCTGCGCGAGTCCGGCATCATCGAGGAACTCCGCCTCGACGACGCCGTGCGCAACCCCCACCGCAGCTACGCGCAGTGGGATCTGTTGCTCTATGAAAAGGTGAAGCTGGAGCCCAACATCACCCTGCTCCTCGAGACCTTCGTGTGCTCCGTCGAGATGGACGGCGACACCATCCGTTCGGCGCGGGCCATCCGCCACCTCACCGAGGACGAATTTGTCATCAAGGCGAAGTTCTTCGCCGACTGCACCGGCGACGGTCGCCTCGGTGCCGAGGCCGGCGCCGACTGCCAGATCGGCCGTGAGGGTCGCGCGCAGTTCAACGAGCCGCTTGCCCAGGAGATCGGCGACCACCAGACGCTCGGCAGCTCGATCCTGCTCACGGGCCGCAAATACGACACCCCGCAGCCCTTCATAGCCCCGTCGTGGGTGCGCGACTTCTCGGATTACGATTTCAAATACCGCCACATCGGCAGCTTCGAATACGGCTACTGGTGGTTCGAGTGGGGCGGCCAACTCGACACGATCAAGGACAACGAGACCATCCGCCACGAGCTGCTGCGCATCACCCTCGGCATCTGGAACCACATCAAGAACTCGGGCAAATTTCCCGAGGCCGCCAACTGGGCGCTCGACTGGGTCGGCTCCATCCCCGCCAAGCGCGAGTCCCGCCGCTTCCTGGGCCCCAAGGTGCTGACCCAGCACGACGTCTACAACACCACGGTCCTCGACGACGCCGTCGCCTACGGCGGCTGGTGGATCGACACGCATCCCCCGATGGGCGTCGACGCGCCCGAGGAACGTCCCTGCATCCAGCACCACTTCGACCACATCTACGGCATTCCCTTCGGTTGCTACCACTCGCGCAACGTCGCCAATTTGCTCTTCGCCGGTCGCAACATCTCCGCGACGCACATCGCGTTCGCCAGCACCCGCGTGATGGCCACCTGCGCGGTGGGCGGACAGGCGATCGGCACCGCGGCCGCGCTGTGGAAGGACGCCGCCGGCTCCGATCTGCGCAAGCTCGCCACGCCCGCCAACCTCGCCGCGGTGCAGCAGCGCCTGCTGCGTGACGACGCGTTTCTGCCCGGTATCAAAAACACGGATACGACCGATCTCGCTCGCACCGCCTCCTTCTCGGCCGACTCCGGCGCAGACACCGCGCCACTCGCCGCCGACGGCTACACCCGCGACCTGCTCGCCAAATACGGCGACTGGTCGGCCGACGTCGCGCAGGCCTGGACCTCGGAAAAACTGCCCGCGACGCTCACCGCCACCCTCGCCTCGTCTGCCACTGTGCGCGAGATCGCCGTCACCTTCGACAGCGGCTTCAAGCGCGAGCTCATCCTCACGCCCAGCGATTACCATACGAGCCAGGTCATCCGCGGACCGCAGCCCGAGACGGTGTGCGACTATCGTGTGCTGGTCGACGGCAAGGTCGTCGCCGAGGTGAAGGGCAACGTGCAGCGCCACCGCGTGCATACCCTGCCCGAACCGGTGCCCGCGGAAAAGATCTCCGTGGAATGCCTGGGCACGCACGGCGCGCCGGTCGCGCGCATCTTCAACCTGCGCGTTTACGCCTGAGCCTCGCCGACGCGCGCGCGGCGCACCTCCGCGCCGACGGTCGTGACGGCCACCAGCAGTTCCACCGGGCGGATCGGCTTGCGCAGCAGGCGGTCCGCCCCGAGGGAGCGCAGCCGGTTTTCCTGATCGGAGTCCATGTGACCGCTAAGCACGATCATGCCGATGCGCCGGCCGCGCTCGCGCAGGCGCGACAGCAATCCCTCGCCGGTGAGGCGCGGCATATTGAGGTCGGTGACGACGATGTCGTAACCGGTCTCGTTTTCCGTGTAGTGTGTCCAGGCCTCCTCGCCATCCTTGGCACAGGTGATCTGGTGCCCGCCGGCCACGAGCACGGCACGCAGGCTGTCGACGACCAGCGGCGTGTCGTCCACCAGCAACACGCGCAGCGGCACCGGCGCGCTCGGCACGGTGACGTCGGCGGTGCGCGCGACAAAGGGGGGCGTGCTGCGCGGGTTCTTGGGCGGCGGCGGCACGTCGGCGCGCCGGCGGCGCGGCAGCGTGACCTGAAAGCTGGAGCCGGCGCCGCGCACTGACTTGACCTCGACGGTGCCGCCGAGGCTTTTCACCGCGTTCCAGACCACGGCGAGACCGAGGCCGGTGCCGGTGCCGGGCGGCTTGGTCGTGTAGAATGGCTCGAAGATGCGGGCGCGTTGTTCCTTGTCCATGCCCATGCCGTTGTCGCTGACGGTAATGAACTGCGCGGGCGTGGCCCCCTCCTCGCTCTGGTGGGTGCGGATGAGGATCAGCGCCTGCCAGGTGGGCAGCGGCGGTTGCTGGAGTTTTTCCAACACGGTGTCGCGCGCGTTGATCGCGAGGTTCATGACGATCTGCGAGACGGCCGAGCGGCTGATCCAGATCGCGGGGAGCTTGGTGTCGAGTTCGACGCGCAGCTCGATGCGGCGGTCGAGGGTCTTGCGCAGGAGCGCGACCATGTCGGCCACCAAGTCGTTGAGCAGAAGCAGGTCGTCCTCCTCGTCGACCTTGCGGCCGACCGCCAGCACCCGCTGCGTGAGCTGAGCGGCCTGCAGGACAGAGGTTTCGAGGGGCTTGATCAACGCGCGCAGCGACTCGTCGGCGGCGCGCGCGTGCTCGATGAGGCCGATCTGGATGAGCATCGGCGTGAGCAGGTTGTTGAACTCGTGCGCGACGCCGCCGGCGAGCTGGCCGAGCGACTCCATGTTGCGCGCGTCGTGGATGCGCCGCTCCAGCGCGGCGCGCTCGGTGATGTCCTCGGCGTGCGAGGCGACGTTGATCAGGCGGCCGTCCTCGCCCATGAGCGCCGTGCTATACCAGTCGCACTGGATGGCGCGGCCGTCGCGGGAGCGATTGTTGAGGGTGACGCGCGCGGCGTTGCGACCCGCGGTCATATCCATGAAGCGCGCCAGCGCCTCGGGTCGGTCGGCGGGCGCGACCACGAGCTCGAGCAGGTTTTGCCCGACGGCCTCGCGCTCGCCGTATCCAAAAATCCGTGACGCGGCGGGATTCCAACTGAGCACGCGCAGTTTCCGGTCCCACTCGATGATCGCCAGCGGCGTCTGCCGCACGTGGCGGGCGAGGCGCTCCTGGGATTCGCGCAGGGCGATCTCCGCCTGGTGGCGCGCGGTCATGTCGAGTTCGAGGCAGATTTCGCCGCCGGCCAGTCCCCCGCTGGTCAGCGGGGCGCGCAGACGGTAGAAGTGATGCCGGCCGTCGTCGCGCTCACGCACGATCTCAGCGACGGCCTGGCCCTGCGGCTGACCCGCCCGGCAGATCTCCGGCAGCTCGCGGCCCTCCTCGAGCATGTAGGCTTCGAAGGCGGCCTTGTTGAACAGCCGGCAGGCTCCCTCGGCGTCGGTCACCCAGAGGGGGAACGGCAGGTGCTCGAACAGTCCCCGCAGACGCATTTCGCTTTCGACGAGGCTTTGCTCGACGCGGCGCCGCGCGGTCAGCTCGGCGCGCAGCACCCCGACCACCGTGCCGCCAAAGCCCAGCAGGAGCACGGGGATCGCCAGCAGCCACTGCATCTCGCGACGCCCGCCGGCGATCGCCTCCAGCCACTTGGCGGCGGGATAGTCCAAGCCCATCGCCGCGACGACGGTGCCGCCCGCCGCGCGCAACGGCACTTGTGCGCTCACCCAGTAACCCCACTCGTCGCGCACCGGCTCGGCGCTGAAGGTCGCCTCTCCGCGCAGGGCGTCAAACATCGGCGGGTCGGCCTCGGCGTAGGCGGTGCCAATCTCGACACGGCGCTCGCGTTCGCCCGAGAGGATGCCGTCGCGGTTGTAGTCGGTGGGGCCGCTGACCAACAGCCGGATCGCGCCGTCCTCCTCGCGGTAGGTATAGATGTCGGAGATGACGGGGTTGAGCTCCTTCCAACGGCGCATCGCGTCCAAGATGCGCTGGTAGGTCGGGTCGTCGGCCGGCGTGTCGAAGCCGATGGATTCGTGCCCCAGCAACTCGATCTCGCTCGCATAGGTCGGCGCCACGCCCTGCAAAAAATCCCGGATGCGCGCCTGCTCCTGACGACCTCCCTCGCGAACGAGAAAAAATCCGCCGATCATCAACACGATCAACACCGGCCACACCGCCACCGGCAAGCGTCCCGGTTCCTGCCGCCGCCGCAGCCACACCTCGATTCCCGCGAACAAAGCGACGCAGACCAACGCGAAGATCGCGTATTCGCCGTTCAACTGAAACCACTCGGCCATCCCCCGAGAAAACCCGCCGTCTCCTCGCAAGGCAACCGCCCAGACCTAGGGGTTATCACCCACGTTCGTTTTGTAAAAACTTAGGGTTCAATCTCATCCACCTCCACCGACTTCACCTTCCCGTCACTGAACGTGATGCGGAAATAGTCCTGCGCCTTTCGCGTCGGGTAGTATTCGTAATACGGATAGGCCCCGTCGTAGGCCCGGTGGTAGCCCCCGCGGTAGAGCGGCAGGCCGTCGTAGGTCTCGAAGCGCGTGAACGCCCAGATCTCGCTCTCGCCCGAGGCGTCGGTGCGCACCCACACCCGGTCCGGCTCGCCAACGGCCATCCAGACCATGTCCTTGTCGAAGCCGATGCCGACCTTGCCCTGCTTGATGAGCTCCTGCGTCTCGGCCGGGTAACTGTCGAAAAGCTCCGGCCGCTGGCTGATGCGCTTCTCGGGTGACGCGCAGCCGGCCAACCAAAACACGCCCAGCACCAAAGCGCCGCCAAGCCTGAGGATCGTTCCGAGTTTCATGCTCACAACATGGCCGCGTCGTCGCCGCCCGCAAGCCGCCCGCGGTCTTCCTCCCGCCCGAGCGCGACCGCCAAATCGTCGTCCGCCGCTGGCGTTCGCGCGCGCACCCGTTTCTTATCACGCACCACGTCCATGAGCGAACCGTCCGACTTCCTCCGCGTCGAAAACCTCGTCAAAGCCTACCGCGCCCGCCCCGTGCTCGCCGGCGTCTCCTTCACGGCGCGCCGCGGCGAACGCCTCGCCCTCGCCGGCCCGTCCGGCTGCGGCAAGACCACCCTGCTCAACTGCGTCGGCGGCGTCGACCGCGCCGACTCGGGGCAAATCCTGCTCGAGGGCGCCCGCATCGACGCGCTCGGCTCCGACGACCTCGCCCGCCTGCGCCGCGAGCGCGTGGGCACCGTTTTTCAATTCTTCCACCTGCTGCCCACGCTCTCCGTGCGCGAGAACGTCGAGCTGCCGCTCCAGCTCCTCGGCCGGTCCGCCGCCGAGCGCGCCGCTCGTGTCGACGAACTGCTCGCCCGCGTCGGCCTCGCCGCCCGCGCCGACGACGCCCCCGGCCGCCTCTCCGGCGGCGAACAACAACGCATCGCCATCGCCCGCGCCCTCGCGCCCCGCCCGGTGCTCCTGCTGGCCGACGAGCCCACCGGCAACCTCGACTCGGCCAACGGCGACAACATCCTCGCCCTCCTCCGCGAGCTGACCGACGAGACCGGCGTCACCCTGCTCATGGTCACGCACAGCGCCGAGGCCGCCGCCATCTGCCACCGCCGCCTCGACCTGCGCGACGGCCGCATCGTCTCCGCGCCATGAGCCGCCCCGCGTCCGTCACCGCCCTGCTGGTGCGCCGCTTCACCCTGCGCCACTGGCGACTTCACCCGGGCCAAAGCCTGCTGCTCGTGCTCATCCTCGCGGTCGGCGTGGCCGGCTTCGTCGCCATCCGCCTGGCCAACCGCGCCGCGCTCGCCGGCTTTGGCAACTTCACCGAGACGCTCACCGGCCAGACCGACCTCACCCTGCGCGCCCCCGCGGGCGACCTCTCCGCCGACGTCCTGCCCGAGCTACGCGCCGCCCTCGGCGCGCGGCCCGTGCACCTTATCCCGATCATCGAGACCACCGCCGTCGCACCCGCCGACCTCGCCGCGCCGACCGATGACGGCGCACAGATCAACCGCCCGACAAGAACCCGCCCGCTACTCGGTCTCGACATCGTCGCCGCCGGCAACCTCGCCGCGACCGGCGGCGCCTACTTCGGCGACGACGCGCGCTTCGACTTCTGGGACGCCACCGGCGGACGCCCGCTCGTCTGGGCCGCCGACGCCGACGACACCGCTAGCGACGAGGTCCAACTCGACCTGCTCATCGCCGGCCGCGCCGTGCGCCTGCCCGTCGCCGGTCCCCTGCCCCGCGCCGACGGCGGCCCCACGCCGCCCGCCGACCTGCTCGTCATGGACCTCGCGCCGTTGCAGGAACTGCTCGGCCGTCCCGGTCGCATCGACCGCGTCGAGTTCGTCGTCGAACCCGGCCCCACCGCCGCCGCGCTGCGCGCCGAGCTGCCCGCCTTG
>JAUWBF010000026.1 GCA_030601755.1 Verrucomicrobiota bacterium
GCGCAACTCGGCCGGTGTTATCGCCTCGGCGTCGGCTCCCCAGCCGAGCACCCAGCGCTCGGCTTCGGCGAGAGCGCCTAGGCGCAGGGTGATCTCGACGCCGCCGTCGGACAGGTCGCGCAGCTCCTGCGTCTCGTGCCAGACGCGCTCGCGCACGCGGTCGGCGACGGCCGGCGTGAAGCGCACCTTCACGGTGTGGTTGCCGTCGCCCACCAGCACGCCGAGCGCGCTGGAGAAAAACTTGTTCGGGTCGAAGTCCGCGGGGCGCGCAAAGGTCTTGTTGAGTTTGCGGGCGTTGGCGATGCGGGGCAGGGCGAAGGTGCGCTCCTGGTCGCGGCCGACGTCGTGGGCGATGAGATACCAGAGATTCTCGCGGTGTGAGAGGTGGTAGGGGCGCACGTGGCGGCGGGCGGCGGTCTTGTCGCCGGGCTTGCGGTAGTCGAACTCGACCTCGTGGTGGTTGAGCACCGCGGCGCTGAGGAGGTTGAAGATGGTGAGGTCCGCCTTGCCCAGGCCGACGTTTTTGAACGACACCGAGGCGAGCTCGTCGGCGGGCGTGAAGCTGATGCGGTCGCGCAGTCCGCCGGCGAGTTTTTCGAACGCCACCGAGAGCTGGCGGTGAAAGGGCGTGCCCTCGTATTGCTCGAGCGCGCGGCGGGCGACGAGCAGCGCGAGCAGTTCGCCCTCCGTGACCTTCACGGTCGGGAACGCCTCGACGGGGCTGGTGTAGCGGTAGGTGCGCGCGCTGTGGTCGAACTCGACGGGCAGGTCGAGCCGGTCGCGCATGAAGGCGATGTCGCGCACGATGGTCTTGCGGTTGACCTCCAGCAGGGCGCAAAGCTGCGTGCAGTTTATCGGACGCGCGCGTCGCAGCTCCTCGTGAATGCGCAGCATGCGCTCGAGCGGCGGACGGGAAGTCTGGGCGGTGGGAACGGGCATGGCGGGTCGCGGAGGTGTGGTTCTGAAGAAAAGACTAACCAGACACGTTAGTCTTTATTCGGGCGGTCGGAGCAGGGGTTTCAGAGAGAAAGCGGACGATGTGTTGGGGCTAAAAGCGGGCTGATATCGAGAAAAGGCTAACGTAGCTGGTTAGTTTTTATTTGGGGCAGGCAGAGAGATTTTTTTGAGGAAAGTTTTCGGCAGACGGATGGTGGGACAATAAATGTCCCAGTCGAGGCGTAAACTGCGGGCATCATGAAACGCCGCACCATCGCCAAGAAAATCGCCGAGCCGGTCATCCTCGCTTGGTTTCACCAGAATCGTCCGCACCGGGTCACCGTCTGGCCCGACGTGCGTTTTGAACAGCAGGTCGACGGTCGCTGGCTGTCGGTGGAGCCGGACCCGGCCGACGCGTCGTTCGCCAACGCGCAGGAGGCGCTCTGCCCGGTGACGTGGACGCGCTTTCTGTCGTTTTTCCCGCGGGAGATCGCGGACTTCGTGCGCGGGTTTCGTCAGGGCCGGCTGGCGGCGCTGGCGGTGATCACGCGTTGCCCGGAGTTGCTGGCGGATCTGGTCGAGACGCCGGCGCTGATGCCGTTTTTGGCGGCGCACACGTTGCTGCGTGGCACCGAGACGCCGCGGTGGTCGGAGATCGGCGCGGTGCATGAGCGCGGCGGGGTCTTCGCCTTGCTGGAGTGGCTGGGATTGCCGGCGACGCGCGAGGCTCTGGATATTCTGGGCCGCATCGCGGAACCGGATCTGGCCCGTTGCCGTCTGGAGCCGATCCGTGCGCGTCTCTGGGCGCCGGAATACACTTGGCTGCTCAGCCGCGTGGAGTCGGTCGGCGAACGCGAACTGGCACGGATGGCGGCGTGAAGAAGTTGGCCTTCAATGGTGATTTAGGGTTGGTCATCGCGGTTTTCGTCGGCTGACATGCCGCCCATGTCCGCCGCTACCCCTTCGTCAGGCAAAGAACATCACTCCATTCGTGACGCCATCGAACATCCCTCCACTTACGGCCTGCGCCAGTGGTCGGGTTGGGTCATCGGTCCGGCGTTCTTGTTGATCACGCTGCTGTTCGATCCCCCGCAAGGTTTGAGTGAGGCGGGTTGGCGCACTGCGGGCGCGGCGGCGCTGATGGCCGCGTGGTGGATCTGCGAGTCGGTGCCGATTCCGGTGACGGCGCTCGTGCCGCTGGTGTTGTTTCCGGTGCTGGGACTCGGGGAGATCAAGGCGGTGGCCGCTCCTTACGCGAACCCGTTGGTGTTTCTTTTCATGGGCGGATTCCTGATCGCGCTGGCGATGCAGCGTTGGAACCTGCACCGGCGCGTGGCGATCAACCTGGTGGCGGTGATGGGCACGCGGCCCAACCGCATCGTGGCGGGCTTTTTGCTGGCGGGCGCGCTGATCAGCATGTGGGTGAGCAACACCGCGACGGCGCTCATGATGCTGCCGATCGCGGCCTCGGTGGTGGCGCTGGCGAAGTCCGAGGGCGGCTTCGCCGGACCCGGCAAGGACTTTGGCCCGGCGCTCATGCTGGCGGTGGCCTACGGCGCGACGACCGGCGGCATGGCGACGCTCATCGGCACGCCGCCGAACGCGCTGCTCGCGGGCTATCTGAACAAGGTTTACGGTTTCGAGATCGGCTTCGGCCAGTGGATGATGATCGGCCTGCCGGTGACGCTGGTGGCGCTGCCGCTGGTCTATCTGGTGCTGACGCGCATTGCTTTTCGTCTCGGCAGCCAGCCGGTGGCCGGCATGGCGGAGCTGATCGTGGAGGAGCGTTCCAAGCTCGGACGTTTTTCGACGGGCGAGACGATGGTCGCGGTGGTGTTTGCGCTGACGGCGATCGGTTGGATCTGCCGTCCCTTCATCGACGACAAGCTGCCGATGCTGTCCGACACGACGATCGCGATCGGCGGTGCGTTGATTCTGTTTTTCCTGCCGGTGAGTCTGAAGCGCGGCGAGTTCGTGATGAACTGGGAGGCGACCAAGGGCATGCCCTGGGACGTGCTGCTGTTGTTCGGCGGCGGTTTGAGCCTGGCCGGCGTGATCCAGTCGCACGGGCTGTCCGAGTATCTCGGGTGGCTTTGCGCCGGGCTGAATGGTTGGCCGGTCATGCTGACGGTGGGCGTGATCTGTTTCGGCATGCTCATGCTCACGGAGCTGACCAGCAACACGGCGACCGCGGCGACGTTCCTGCCCATTGTGGGCGCGGTGGCGATCAGCCTCGGGCAGAATCCGCTGCTGTTCCTGATCCCGACGGCGCTGGCGGCCAACTGTTCCTACATGATGCCGGTGGGCACGCCGCCCAACGCCATCGTCTTCGGCAGCGGCGTGCTGCGACTGCCGCAGATGGCGAAGGCGGGCATGTGGCTCAATGTCATCCTCGTGCCGGTCATCGTGCTGCTCGTCTGGATGCTGGGCGCGCTGGTCTTCGATCTGCAGCTCGGCGTGCTGCCGGAGTGGGCGCTGGGCAAGTGACGACGCCGGGCGGGGCGGAGAACGGACATTCCTGTCCGTTTGCGGACGGCGGGCAGAAGCGAATCGGAACGGACAGGAATGTCCCGTTCTCCGTTTGCCCTGCGGCGGCCTCAGCGTCCGATGGCGGCGAGGCCCGCGATTTCCGTTCCGGTCAACGCACGCCGATAAACGGCGAGTCCGCCGAGCAGTCCGGTGAAGGGGTTGGCGATCAGGCCGCCGGACTCGATGAAGCCGCCGCGGCCATCGCTCTCGACCTTGGCGGGTCGGGCGACCGCGCCCACGGTGAAGTCGGCGTCGCCCTTGAGCAGACCGCCGGGGTAACGGAACGGGTTGCGACCGTAGTCGCCCTGCGGCTCGCGGACATCCAGCCGGCCGTCGAGCCATGCGCGGGCGAATTCGCCGTCGTAGGAGATGGCGACGCATTGCCAAGGTCCGACGGGCACGGGCGTGGCGCCGATGGCGACGTCCATGCAGTAGGGGTGGCCCGGGGTGGGACCGCCGTGCGATGAGATGTGCGCGCCGACCTGTTCGGCGGAGTCCCAGATGGCGAGGTTGAGAAACAGTCCGTATTGGCGACGGTGGTGTTCGTTCCAGACGCCGGCGATGAATTGGCAGCCTTGGTAGGCCGTGGGCTCGCGCTTGATCCAGGCGACCACGGTCACCTGCGCGTCGCTCCCGCCGATATTGAGCGCGGGGGCGTCGGCCGCGGTGGCAAAGAGGTGGTTGGCTGCGCGGATGCCGTCGGCTCGAAACCGCAGCGCGCGGGTTCCAAACACGCCCTCGTCGACAAACTCCAGCGGAGCTCCCCCGACAGTCAGGCGAATGGGGGCGGGGCCGATGGAAAGCAGGTTGTCGTCCTGGAAATCCCAGAAAGCGACGAGGCTGGGTAGGTCGGTTGGAGCGAGCGGCATCCCGGCCAGTCTTAGTTTCATACGGGGTCTGTCGAGACGTGACCGCGCGCAATTATTCCGTAATGAAACATTCGCGGGGTTTGGCCTTGGTTCCGTCGGGACGGAAGTCAGTCTGCAACGTGCATGCGGCTTTCATCATTTGCCCGGCTGTCAGCGCCCGAGGAACGGAGAACCCGGGTCAGGTTTGTGCTCACGTTCGGGATGATGGTGGTGGGCTGGGCGGTGCTGCATGATTTGTGGCTGATTCAGGTCGAGCCTCGCCACTTCACCGAGTATCACCGGTCGCTGCTGCCGATCACGGATCTGGGACTGCTGGCCGTGCAATACGCGTTCGTGGCGACGCTGGGACCCGGACTGGCGTTCGGGTTTCTGGCGCACGCTGCCTGCCGTGGCGGAACGGCGCGACCGGCGCGGATGGCTCGGGTGGCTGCGGGCTTTGTGGTGGTGATGGTGCTGGTCGAGTGCGTGCTGATCGGCCTGGGGCATTGGTCGCTGGCGCGCTTCCGCGCGGGCGGGACTCCGCTCTGGCCTGACTGGGTGTATCCGGATTTCACCGACGGAATCGTGTTTTCCCAGACGGTGAACGTGGGAGCCTACCTGCTGGCGCCGGCGGCCGGGGTGGGTTGGTTGGCCGCTGTGTGGCTCTGGCGTCGCCGCGGGGACTGATCTCAAAGGGAGGAGGGTGATAGGGAGGCGTCCTCGGATGAAGATTCGGTTAGCAGGGTGTAGTAGCGTGCGTAGGCTATGGTCACGAACGCGGCGAAAAGATCGGCGATCAGCATAAGCCCGGCGCTGACCGGCCAGGTATCCAACGCTGGCACAAACGCCATGGGCACGATCATGGTCACCACGAAAAAAACAAGGGCGCCCAACAGTAGCGCGTTGAATCCCAATACCGGCCAGAACCGTCCGCGGGTAAGCTCATGACTGCGCTGGAGCGCGTTGGCACCGGAGACTCCTTCGCCCATCACCGCGCATTCCGCGAAGCAGAGACGTGTGGCGAAGTAAATGCCGGGCACAATCAGTAGCAGCAAGGTGAGTATCACCACCAAGCCTGAGAGGAACCGCGTCCAAAGCATGCGTCCCCAGTTGAGCAGTGCCGCCCCCATCGAGGCCGGGAACGTCGCCGTCTGTCCTGATGCGTCAACCAAGGCCATTCGGGTCAACGCGGCGCTACCGATGATTCCGACCACGTTCTCCAGTATCTGTCCGAGTCGAAGCGGACCCGAGATATTCTCTGGGTCAAAAATCTCATACTCGCAGTATGCGTAGATCACTTCGAGCGGGAGCCAGACGATCAGCACGATGGCGGCGATCAGGCCGAACTTGCGGCGATACAGATTCCACGAAGACGTGAGGACTGGTTTGAGCATGGCATGGGAGATCAGCTTGGCGGATGAACGGACTTGTCCGCGCAGTGCGGACAAGCGACGTCGGGCACGTAGCGCGGGTCGCGCTGCTCGGCCTCGGTGAGCGGCATCTGGCAGGCGAAGCACATGACGGTGGACGTCTCGCGCAGCTGCGGGTCCACGCCCACGCGCTTGTCGAAGACGAAGCACTCGCCCTCGTAGTGCGCGCCGCCGCATTCCTCGAAGTATTTGAGGATGCCTCCCTCGAGTTGATAAACCTCACCGAAGCCTTCGCGGCGCAGAAACGGCGCGGCCTTTTCGCAGCGGATGCCGCCGGTGCAAAAGGTCACGACCGGCGTGTGCTTGAGTTCGGCG
This sequence comes from Verrucomicrobiota bacterium, assembly GCA_030601755.1. GTDB lineage: Bacteria > Verrucomicrobiota > Verrucomicrobiia > Opitutales > Opitutaceae > JAUWBF01. The sequence goes on from JAUWBF010000026.1 coordinate 6,059, forward strand.
GGCAGTCTGCGCACGGCCTCGGGAAACGCGCGGAAGGTGCCAATGCGCGGATCGATGGCGCCCGTGAACGTGCCGAGCTTCACCTCGTAGTCGTTGCGCGTGTCGAGCAACGTGACCGGCCGACCTTCGTCGAGCCATTGTCTGAGCGTGCGGGCGTCGATGCGCGGGGCGGGGTCGCGGGCCGGGTCGATGCCGTCCACGCCGAAGGCGATGATCTCCCGCTTGATCTTCACGAGCATGCGGTTGAACGGCTGCTCCTCGCTCCAGCTTTCCTTGGGCGCGAGGTCGGCGAGGCCGGGCAACGCGCGCAGCCGGTCGACGAGCGCGCGCACGTTGTCCGGCCGGCCGGCGACGAAGAGATTGATGCCTTCGGCGCCGAGCAGGATGGTGCCCTTGAGCGAACGTTGCGTGCAGGCGTTCAGCAGCTGCTCGCGCAGGTCGGGCAACTCATCGTTTTCAAATGGCGTGAACTTGTAGCAGGAGATGTTGAGAAACGGCGCGGGCATGGCTGCGGGCAGGCGAACACTGTGGCGCGCGGCCGGCGCGCGCCAAGCGCCGATCTTCGCGCGTCCGTCGGGGCTCATGCCATTTCGCGCTGAAGTCCGGACCCACGCGGGTCGCCGGCGCTCCCCGCTACGACCGATGATTTGTCCATTTTGAACGCGAATTGGGTTCAGCGGTTGCGAAAGCGGCCCGGCGGCCGTCCGGTGGCCTTGCGAATGGCGCGGCTGAAATAGCCCGGGTCGGTGAAACCGGCGAGCACGGCGATTTCCTGGACGGGCAACGCGGTCGTCTGGAGCAACGTGAGTCCGCGCTGGAGCCGCAGGTTGAGCAGGTGGTTGGAGGGCGTGATCGCGTAGGCCTCAAAGAATCGCCGGAAGAGCGTGCTGCGGTGCACCTGCAGCCGGTCGGCCAGCGCGGTCAGGTCGAAGCGCGGGTCGGCGAAGTGTTCCTCCATGAGGCGTCGCGCCCGGTCGGCCAAGGCGCCCTCGGGCGGCGCCGCGCGGGAGGTGGCCGAGGCGGCCACGAGGATGTCGTGCGCGTGGCGGGCGGCCTGGCGCTCGCCCTCGGCGGTGCCGGTGCGCAGGGCGTCGGCCACGGCCTTGAAGGCGGCCTCGGGACAGGGGCAGACGGCGGTGGTTTGCCGCGCGAGATTGAAGCCGCCGATCCAGCGCTCGGCGTCGGCATGGTCGAGGGTGATCCAGAGGTAACGCCAACGCGCATCCGGTCCGCCCAGCGCGCGCAGGTGGTGGGTCTCGCCCGGAAAGTAGACGTGGATGTCGCCCGGCTTCAGCCGCAGGTAACGACCGCCGGTCAACGCCTCGCCCTCGCCGGACAGCGTCCAGGTGAGCTCGACGAACCATTTTTTCACCGGAGGCTCGGCCCAGCCACCGGCGACATCGTAACGTCCGGTCGAGCGCACGCGCAGGGGCAGGTGCGGCACCGCCGGCCGAGACAGGCGAAAGGCGGACGTGTTGCGGGCTTCGAGGGGCATCGGCGCGGGGTCTGGCCAATGCCTAGGGAACGCGTCGGGCGATGGCGAGTGCCGGTTGCCGCGACGCGGGCCGCTCAACGCCGCCGCCGCCGGGTCGCCGCCAGCAACGCGACCGCCCCGCCGAGCAGCGCGGCGGCGGAGGAGGGCTCCGGGATGGTGGCCGCGCCGACCAGGCCGATCGTGTAATCCTCGTTGTTGCTGACGAGTTTGTTGCCTTCGTAACGCCGGGCGTTGTCGAACGGGTCGGCGAACGCCCACTTGAAGATGGTGGAAGAGCTGTCGGTCACGAAGCGTATGGCGAAGCTGGAGCCGGCGGCGAGTCCGGTGTCGGCGACGTCAAAGACGAGCGTGCCGGCGCTCACGTTCACGTCGGCGGCGGAAAAAACGACGCTGTCGATCAGCTCGGGACTGGCCGCGAGGCTGGAGGCGTCGGGGACGTCCACGGCGAAAAACTGGAAGGTGGCGTCCCAACTGCCCGCAGTGTCGGCGAGGAAGTAGTTGATCGCGATCTTATCGAGCGTGAAGTCCGCCCCGACGGTGAAGGTCTGGGCGTTGAGGCGGGAGGACCTGACGTCGCGCTCGTTGAACGCCGCGTGGTCGCTGCTGCTGATGCCGGTGCCGGTGATGAGGTGGTCGACAAACAGGCCCTCGGGGGCCTGGAAGAAGCTGTCGCCATCCAGCGGCATGATGCTGACGGTGGCGGCCTGCGCGCCAAGGGCGAGGACGGCGAGCAATGGAGCAAGGCGGAGCGTATGGGTGGGGAGTCTGGGGTGTCGCATGATGCAAGTGTCATGCGGACCCTTGCCATGGTCGCAGGGTAAAATTGTTGTTTGAATGGGACTCATGTTGCGCCCGCTCTTCCGCGCGGGGGGGGGGGGGGGCTCGCATGGCACGACGGGTGCTCCCGGTGAAGCAAAGGAGATCCCATGAGCGAAACTTCCCGTCCGGTGACGTTGCAGCAGATAGCCAACCGCGGCTCGCTTTACTACCGGTTGGTCTGGACCGAGGAGGGTGCCGCGTGCGAGCAGGTCTTCCAAACCGAGGAGGAGGCCGTAATCGAGATGAGCGCGATCGAGGAGCGCCTGCGCGCCGCGGCGATGGCGGGGCAGGGTTTCACGGTCAACCCGTTCGGCGAACTGAAGCCCTTCGTCAACTCGCGCGATGTGCACTACGCCTCGCTCAAGCTGCGGCCGCGCGGCCTCTCGTTCCGCGAGGTGATCGACGACTTCGTGGCCGCTCACACCGCGCTCAAACCGTTCTCCGTGCGTCCGCTTGACGCCGCCAAGGCGCATGCCGAGGCGCTGGCGAACCTGCAGCCTTTCGACGTCACGCCGGCGCAGGTGGTCTACGAGTGGATCGAGTTGAAAAAACAGATCGGCGACACGCCGTTTCACGAGCTTCTGCGCGCCTGGTTGGCGACGAAGAAGAGCGAAGAGTCGTCGCCATCCCCGCCGTCGCCGTCGCCGTCGCCGCCGCCCGCGGAACCGCCGGCCTGAATCACGCGCCGAGGAGCGCCTCGCGCAGGCCGTTGATGCCTTCCTCGCGGCCCATCACCAGCAGCAGGTCGCTGTCCTTGAGCACCTCGTCGGGCGGGAGGCCGGTGCGGCGGATCTCGTCGCGTTGCACGCCGAGCATGGTGACGCCGTAGTTGGCGCGGATGCCGGCCTCGCGCAGCGTCAGTCCGCACAGGGGCGAGGCGCCGGTGACCATCACGCGCTTGAAGGTGTGGGGCAGGTTGGTCGGCTCTGGCGTGAAGGCGCACAGTTCGTTGATCGTGCCGAGGTGTTCCCACAGCGCGCCCGGGTCGATGACCGTGCCGATGGTCACGAAAAACAGCGCCGAGAAAAAATCCCGCAACGGCGCGGTCAGACCCTCGATCTCGTGGGCGATGGCGCTGCGCGAGAGGATGGCGCCGGCGAGAAAGCTGCCCAGCGCCAGCGAGAAGTGCGCCTCGGCCGCCAGCAGGCTCACCGCGAAGATCAGGCCGACGGTGAAGAGCGTCACCGTCTCGGCGTTGCCGATCTTGTGCAGGAGGCTCACGAGCCGCGGCGCGAGCAGCTTGCCGATCACAAACACCGCGACGACGAACATGCCGACGAAGAACGTCGTCTTGCCCACCGCGCCCACGTCGAGCCGGCCCGAAACCGCCACGCCGGCCAGCACCACGAGCAGCACGATCGCCAGGATGTCCTCGAGGATGAGCACGCCCGCAGCCAGCTGCGCGTAGGGCCGGTGCATCTCGCCGCGCTCGCCGATGAGTTTGAAGCACACCATCGACGAACTGATCGCGAGGATGCCGCCGAGAAACAGTCCCTCGACCGCCGACCAGCCCAGCCATTGCCCGGCGGTGATGCCGATCAGCACCATCAACGCGGTTTGCAACGTGAGTCCCAGCACCGCCGCGCCCGCCACGGGACGCAGTTTGCCCAGGTCGAACTCCAGCCCGATGTAGAACATCAGAAACAGCACGCCCAGCTCGCTGAGCGCGCTCAGGTCGTCCGGCGCGCTCAACGCGAGACCGGCAACACATGCGGTCCGAGCAGCAGGCCGGCCACGAGGTAGCCGATGATCGCCGGCTGCTTCAGACCGCGAAAGATCATCGAGACCGCGGCGGCGACCATCAGCCAGCCGAGATCATGCAAAACGTGGTGCGACTCCATGCGGCGTCATGCCAGCGGGCCGCGTGCCATGGATAAAGGTTAAAACGGATTCTTCACGCGACGTCTGTTCCGTGAACGCGCACGAACATGTCGGCGGCGGTTGTGTCGATGCCATGCGGGCGGGCCTTGTTTTGCGGCGTCGACGTCGGGCGGGTTTGTCCGCAGGGTTGGCGCCGATGAAGCATGACCGTGTTCAAGCCCAGCTCATATCCGAGGAAAAGCCCGCGGGCGGCACGTGGCGCGCGCGTTGGCACGAGGTGATCTTCGAGGCCGACACACCGCGGGGAAAGGTGTTCGATCTGGTCCTGCTCGCGCTGATTCTGTTGAGCGTGCTGGCGGTGTGCCTGGAAAGCGTGCGCGAGCTGCGCGAGACCCACGGCATGTTGCTGCGTCTGGTCGAGTGGGTGATCACCGGCCTGTTCACGATCGAGTATGCGGCGCGGCTGGCCGCGGTGCGTCGGCCGTTGCGTTACGCGCTGAGTTTTTACGGCATCGTGGATCTGCTGGCGATCCTGCCGACGTTCCTCGTGTATTTCCTGCCGGGGTCACAGTCGCTGCTGGTGGTCCGCGCGCTGCGGTTGCTGCGGGTCTTCCGCATCCTGAAGCTGACGCATTTCATCGGCGAGGCGCGGTTGCTGGGGGCGGCCATGCGGGCGAGTCTGCGCAAGATCATCGTCTTCATGGGCGTGGTCGTGACGATCGTGCTGATCGCCGGTGCAATCATGTATCTGATCGAGGGAGAGGAGCACGGCTTCACGAGCATACCCGTGTCCGTGTATTGGGCGGTGGTGACGATGAGCACGGTGGGCTTCGGCGACATCGTGCCGCAGACGGTGCTCGGCCGCGTGGCGGCGTCGGTTTTGATGTTGCTCGGCTACGCGATCATCGCGGTGCCCACGGGCATCGTGACGGTCGAGTTGAGCGCGGCGGCCCGCAAGTCGACCAACACGCAGGCCTGCCCGGTGTGCGGCGCGGACAGCCACGACAACGACGCCCGCTACTGCAAACGCTGCGGCGCGAAACTCTGAACAACGACGCTTTGCGACGGGCCCGGGGCGAGCCGCGCGCTCAGACCGGCGCGGTCATGTCGCCTTGGATGTAGCCGCGCAACTGGCGGGCCTCCTCGGCGTGCTCCTCGAGCAGGTGGCGGTTGATGTCGCCGATCGAGACGAGGCCGACCAGCACGCCCGCCTCGATCACCGGCAGGTGGCGCACGCGGTTGTCCATGAAGATCTGCATGGCCTCGTCGACCGTGGTGGCCGGCGTGACCGTCACGAGCTTGGTGCTCATGACCGCCTCGACGACGGTGGTCTTGGGATCGCGCTCGCTGGCGACGATGCGGTTGAGCACGTCGCGCTCGGTGAAGATGCCGAGCAGGCCCTTGCGAGGATTGGTGACCACGACCGCGCCGATGTGGAAGTGGTTCATGATTTGCACGGCGTCGGCGACGCTGGCGGTGGGCGGCACGGAGGTGACCGCGTGGCCCTTTTGGGCGAGGATGTGACTGAGCGGGGTGTTCATGGGGTTGTCTGGGGGCGGGGTTGCGGGACGGGGAAAACGCGGCGGGCCGCGGCTTGTTTTCGTGATCGAATTTCTAATCGCGAACGAGGATCGGGAAAAGACTCAAAATGCGGCGCGGCCGCGTCGTTCACTTGGCGGGCGCGCCGTGCATACGGGCGTCCATCGAGTAGTGGCCGCCGCCGGCCAGGAACAGCGCCGCGTAGCCGCCGAGATAGACCGAGGCCAGCTCGCCGCTTTGCGGACCGCTCAACGCGCCCTCGTGCACCAGCAGCCAGGCGACCGCCATGGTGCCGAGCGAGCCGAGCGCGGCCAGCCGGGTGAACGCGCCCACCACCAGCAGGATCGGGCACAGCACCTCGGTCAGCACCGTGAGCACCAGGCTGGTCGTCGAGCCGACGCCGAGCGGATCGGGGAACGTCGGGGCGAGCGAGCCGAAGTTGGTCAGCTTGCCCCAGCCGTGCAGCACCAACAGACCGAGGCCGAACCAGAGGCGCAGCAACAGCAACGCCATGTCGACGCTGCCGGGAATGAAGCCAAGTTGGAGGAATTTGACGCCGGATTTCATGACGCCCAATCACATGCCACCGGTGGCCAAATTCAAGCCGTCGGGTCGGATTGCCCGGCATCGTTCGTCGGTGACGCAACCAGTTTTTCGCCGCCGCCCTCGCCCTTTGCCAAGCAGTCAAGATGGTGGAGGTTTATGGCTTTCCCTGTCTCTCTTCTCAAGGCGTCCCGCGGCGCCACCCTTCGGCGTTTTATCACCGCTTGCGCCACCTTGGCGGTGATCTCCGTCCACGTCGGAGCGGCCAACCAGATCGGTGAACGCGCGATTCGACTCGATCAACCGCTGTCCGCCGACGAGGTCGCGCGGATCGGCGCGCTCAAGGACTGGCCTTGGGTAGACGTGTCGGTCGAGCGGACGGCCAACGACGAGACGCTGGCTTCGCTCTCCGCGGTGCCCGGACTGCGCCGTTTGTTCGTGAGGGGCGGTGGAGTGACGATCACCTCGCTGCGACCGGTGGGCGACATGGACTCGTTGCTCGCGCTGGACATCGGGCCGCTCCGGCTCCCGTCGAAGGAGCCCTTTAGCTTGGCACCGATCAGCGGCTGCTCAGAGCTGGTGACATTGAAGGTCGCCGTGCCACTCATGACCGATGTCTCCGCCATCGGCCGGTGCCCCAAGCTGCGCGTGCTCGATCTGGATTCGTCCCAAGTTGATACCCTGGACTTTCTGACGTTCACTCCGCTGATCGAAAAGCTGGGTTTGTTGGGGACCACCCACACCTTTCGTTCCTACGAACCGGTTAGCCGTCTCGCCCGTCTGCGGGAGCTGGGCATTCAGCAAAACCCCCAGGCGACGGATGAAAACCTCGACGTGTTGAAACGGCTGACCGGCCTGCGGAAGATCAGTCTCTCCAGTTGCCGCGAGCTCACCTCGCTCGGCTTTCTATCCGGCAGCCCCGGGCTGCGCGTCGTGAATGCGGGCGGTTGCCACAGCCTCGTTAATATCGGTGCGCTGGCCCGCATGTCCTTTTTGGAGGACGTGGACCTGAACCGCGCAAAGATCACCGACATCACGCCGCTGGCGGGCAAGGACTACCTCACCAAGCTGGATATCGGTTACACCGCGGTGACCGACCTTGCCCCGCTGGCCGGTTCGCGCCACCTGCGCTCGCTGACACTTACGCGCGGCGCGGTAACCGATCTCTCGGTGCTAGCCGACATGCGCATGCTCAGCTACCTGAATCTCAGCGGGACGGGGGTCGCCGACCTTTCGCCGCTGAAGGGTTGCGCGCAACTGCACAGCCTTACCCTGTCGGGCACCGCCGTCACGGACCTCTCCGCTTTGGCTGGCTTGACCGAGCTTAAACTCCTGAACCTGGCCGACACCGCCGTCGCCGATCTGACACCTCTGCACGGTCTCTTGGAATTGGAGCAACTCACGTTGCCGGCTCAGGTCGGCGAAGAGCGGATCGCACGGCTGCGCGCGCAGCTGCCCAACACCAAAATCATCATCCGGTAGCGCGCCTCAGCCGAAGACCGACCAGCCGGTGCGTTGCACGAGCAGCTCGAGCGCCGCGGTGCCGAGCAGGGAGTTGCCGTTGGCGTCGAGACCGGGCGACCAGACGGCGACGACCGCCCGGTGCGGCACGATGACAAGGATGCCGCCGCCCACGCCGCTCTTGCCGGGCAGGCCGACGCGAAAGGCGAAGTCGCCCGCGCCGTCGTAGTGGCCGCAGGTCATCATGAGCGCGTTGATGCGGCGGGCGCGGCGCGCCGAGACGACGTTGAAGCCGGTGCGCGGGTTGCGTCCGTTGGCCGCAAGGAAGAGTCCGGCCTGCGCCAGTTGGCGGCAGCTCATGGCGATGGCGCATTGGTGAAAATACACGCCCAGCACCTCGGCGGGCGGGTGCTTGATCACGCCAAACGACTTCATGAAGTGGGCCAGCGCGAGGTTGCGGTCGCCATGCGCTTGCTCGGACTGCGCGACGAGGCGGTCGATGTTGATGGCATCATCGTCCGCGAGGAACCGCACGAAGCGCAGGATCTCGCCGAGCGCCTCCTTGGGCCGGTGTCCGCCGAGGATGATGTCGGTGACGGCGATGGCCCCGGCGTTGACGAACGGGTTGCGCGGCCGGCCCTGCTCGTGCTCGAGCTGCACGATGGAGTTGAAGGCGTTGCCGGACGGCTCGCGACCGACCCGATCCCAGACCCGGTCGCCGACCTGGCCCAGCGCGAGCGTGAGGGTGAACAGCTTCGAGATGCTCTGGATGGAAAACGCCTCGTCGGCGTCACCGGCGACCGCCACCGGCCCGTCCAGCGGCGCGATGGCGATGCCGAATTTCTGCGCGGACACCGTGGCGAGCTGCGGGATGTAGTCGGCCACGCGTCCGCGGTCTTCGCGCGCGCTCAACTCCGCATGAATCTCGTCCGCCAACGTCTGCAGGTTTTCCATGCGCGCAAGGTAGAGCGGTTGTCGCCGGCGAGGCAACCGGCGCGTGCCGGCGAAAACGCGCCCACGGATCAGGCGGCCGGTCCGCGCCGCGCGTCGCGCAGACGCAGCAGGCGCTCGCCGGCGGCGTGCAGGGTGGCGGGTTTCTTGGCGAAGTTGAGCCGCACGTAACGGTGCTCCGGATACGGGAAGAAACTCGAACCCGGCACCGGCGCCACGCCGATCTCGCGGGTCATCCAGTGCGCGCACTCGACGTCGCTCGCGAAGCCCAGCGGCGACACGTCGAGCATCACGAAGTAGGCGCCCTCGGGCCGCGTGTAGGCGAGGCCGGTCCGGTCGAGGTAGCCGCAGAGAATGTCGCGCTGCTCCGCGTATTCGGCGGCGAGGCCGGCGTAGTAGTCGGGCGTAAAGTTGAGCGCCGTCACCACCGCGTGTTGCAGCGGCGCCGCCGCGCCCACGGTGAGGAAGTCGTGGACCTTGCGCGCCTGCGCGATGATCGCCGCCGGGGCGTGCACGTAACCGAGCCGCCAGCCGGTGATCGCAAAGGTCTTGGACAGCGACGAACAGGAAATCGTGCGCGCCGCCATGCCGGGCAACGACGCGAAGTAGATGTGTTCACGACCGTCGAAAACGATGTGCTCATACACCTCGTCGGTGATCACGAAGGCGTCGAACTCCTCGGCCAGCGCGGCGATTTGCAGCAACTCCTCGCGGGTGAAGACGCGGCCGCAGGGATTGGAGGGGTTGCACAGGATGAACGCCTTAAGGCCGGACGCGAAGGCGGCGCGCAGCTCGGCCGGATCGAAGCGGTAGGTCGGCGGGTGGAGCTTCACGTGGACGGGCGTCGCGCCCGTGAGGATGGCGTCGGCGTTGTAGTTCTCGTAGAACGGCGAGAAGAGCCCGACGCGATCACCCGGATCGCACACGGTCATCATGGCGACCATCATGGCCTCGGTCGCACCGCAGGTGACCACGAGATCGGTCAACGGATCGACGGGCAGGCCGGTGAAGCGGCGGAGCTTGGCGGCGAGCGCCTCGCGGATCTCGGGCGAGCCCCAGGTGACGGCGTATTGGTGCCGGCCGGCGTCCATCGCGTCCTTGGCGGCCTGCACGAGCGCCGCGGGCGGATCGCCGTCGGGGAAGCCTTGCGAGAGATTGATCGCGTCGTGCTGGGCGGCGACGCGCGACATCTCGCGGATGATCGACTCGGTGAAACAGGCGGAGCGGCGGGAGGTGGAGGGCACGGCGGGAAGGAAGGAGGGGATGTCCAGTCGAGCAGGATTTCCAACGACTAGCCAAGCCCGCTTGTCGTGCTGCTCGGCCTGGCGTTCAGGACTCCCGTTCGACCAAGGCCAGCAGGCCGGGGAAACGGCGTTGCAACTCGGCGCGTCGCACCGAGGTCATGCATTTGGCCCCCTCCGGCCGCTTGGCGATGAGGCCGGCCTGAAACAACACGTCGAAGTGATGCGAACGCGTCGCCTTCGAAACATCCAGCGGGATGTCGCCGCAGGCCAGCTCACCGTCGGGCGCGGCCAGCAGCGTGCGCAGGATCGTCAACCGACAGGGCTCGGAGAGCGCCTGCATGACGGTGGCAAGTTCGACCTGCTTCAGATCGGGTGGCGTGTAATCCTTCATCAGCTCGCGCGGAATGTGAGAATAGTTCGAAAAAAATCGAACTGCAATTTGACGTTTTCCACGCTGCACAAACGGTTCGATGAAAGGCGAACAATCCCGGGGCACATTGCCCGGGGGCGTTCGTCCGCAACTCACTTCAATCACACACGTCATGGAATACAGATTATTGGGCGGTTCGGGTTTCAAGGTGCCGGTTTTGAGCCTCGGCACGGGCACGTTCGGCGGGGCTCCGGGTTTGTTCGAGGCGTTCGGCACCAGTGGAGTCGACGAGGCCACGCGCCTGGTCGACATCGCGCTGGAGGCGGGAGTCAACCTCTTCGACAGCGCCGACATTTATTCGCAGGGCCGCTCCGAGGAGATCCTGGGCAAGGCCATCGCCGGCCGTCGCGATCAGGTGCTCATATCGACCAAGGCGACCTTTCGCTTCGGCGAGGGGCCCAACAACGTCGGCTCCTCGCGCCACCACCTGATTCGTCAGGTCGAGGGCAGCCTGAAGCGCCTCGGCACCGACTACATCGACCTGTTTCAGCTGCACGGCTTCGACGCGCAGACGCCCGTCGAGGAAACGCTCTCGACGCTCAACGACTTGGTGACCGCGGGCAAGATCCGCTATCTCGGCGTGTCCAACTTCTCCGGCTGGCACCTCATGAAGTCGCTCGCCGTCTCCGACCGCTACGGCTGGTCGCGTTATGTCGCCCACCAAGCCTACTACTCGCTGATCGGGCGCAGCTACGAATGGGAACTCATGCCGCTCGGCCTCGATCAGAAGGTCGGTGCCATGGTTTGGAGTCCGCTCGGCTGGGCGCGCCTCACCGGCAAATACCGTCGTGGCCAGCCCGTGCCGCAGGGAACCCGCCTCGAGTCGCAGGCCGCGGTCGACGCCGGCCCGCCCGTCGATCTCGAATACCTGTATCAGGTGGTCGACGCCATCGACGAGGTCGCCGCCGAGACCGGCAAGACCGTGCCGCAGATCGCCATCAACTGGCTGCTGCAACGCCCGACCGTCTCCAGCGTCATCATCGGCGCGCGCAATGAGGAACAACTGCGCCAAAACCTCGGCTCCGTCGGCTGGAACCTGACGCCCGCGCAGGTCGCCAAGCTCGACAAGGCCAGCGAGACGACCCGTGCCTATCCGTATTTCCACCAGCTGGGATTCGCGGAGCGAAACCCGAAGCCGGTGTGAGCGCGCAAGGCCGTCCCAAGTCTGTAATCGAAAATCAACTACGCCGTTGAACCGCCATCCGCCCGTTCCGCTCTCCGTGCTCGACCTCTCGCCGATTCTGCCGGCGGGCGGGGCGGCCGACGCGCTGCGTCGCAGCGTCGAGCTGGTCGGCCACGCGGAGCGGCTGGGCTTCCGGCGTTACTGGGTGGCCGAGCACCACAACATCCCGGGCGTGGCCAGCGCGGCGACCGCGGTGTTGATCGGACGGCTGGCCGCGGCGACCTCGACGATCCGCGTGGGCGCGGGCGGCATCATGCTGCCCAACCACGCGCCGCTCGCGGTCGCCGAGCAGTTCGGCACGCTGGAGGCGCTGTTCCCCGGACGCATCGACCTCGGCCTCGGCCGCGCGCCCGGCGGGGATCCGGCCACGGCGCGGGCGCTGCGCCGCACGCTGGGCACGCGCGGGGAGGACTTCCCGGAGCTGCTCGACGAACTGCGCGGCTTTTTCTGCGAGGCGGTCCCGGGTCAACCGGTGCGTGCCATCCCGGGCGAGGGACTGCGCGTGCCGATCTGGTTGCTCAGCTCGAGCGGATTCAGCGCGCGGCTCGCGGCGAGGCTGGGCCTGCCGTTCGGCTTTGCCGGACAATTCGCCCCGCAGGCCATGGAGGCGTCGTTCGCCTTATATCGTCGCGAGTTTGTGCCCTCGGCCGACTTGGCGGAACCGTATGCGTTGGCGGGCATCAACGTCATCGTCGCGCCGACCGACGACGAGGCGCGTTTTCTGGCGACCTCGCACCAGCAGTCGTTTCTCAACCTGATCCGTGGCCGGCCCGGTCCGTTGCCGCCGCCGGTCGAGAGCATGGACGGACTCTGGTCGCTGGACGAGGAGCGCATGGTCGGCGACATGCTGGCGGCCACGGTCGTCGGCGGTCCGGAGACGGTGCGGCGCGGCCTGGTGTCGCTGCTGGAGCGCACCGGCGCGAACGAGCTGATGGCCAACGCGGCGATCCACGACCACGCCGCCCGCGTGCGTTCCTACGCGTTGCTCGCGGAACTGTGGTCCTGATGCCGCGTTCAGGCGAATCGTCGCGCGGTGTCGACCAGCGCGGCGGCGAGGGCGCGCACGGATTTTTTGGCGCGTTCATCGGTCAGCGCACCGCTCGCGTCGAAGGCTTTGTGGGCACCGGGCAGGGTGGTCGTGCCGGGAACGACATGGCAGCCCAGCTTGAGCAGGAGCTGCTGCGCCATCTGCTGCGAGCGCATGCCGCCAAAGGCGCCCGGCGAGGCGGACAGCACCGCTGCGACCTTGCCCTCGAACGGGTCCTCTTCGCCGCGCGTGCACCAGTCGAGGGTGTTTTTGAGCAGCGGGGTGATCATGCCGTTGTATTCCGGCGAGGCCACGAGCAGGGCCTGATGTTGTTTGATCAGACCGATGAGCTTGGCGGCGTTCTCCGGCAGGCCGCGGGCTTCCTCAAGGTCGCCGTGGTAGAGCGGCAGCTCGTGTTCGCCGAGATCGAGCACGGTGACCTCGCCACCGGCCTCGCGCACGGCGGCCACCGCGGCGTCGAGGAGCTTTTTGTTCAGGGATTCGCGGCGGATGCTGCCGCAGAAGGCGAGGATGCGAGGTGCGTTGGACATGGCGTGAGTCAACGTGATCAGCGTTCCGCCGCAAGCGGACGTGAGTATCGTTTGAAACGTATCATGGCCCCACGCTACGGGCCAGGGGGAGGTCAGCCGCGGCGGCGAACCTGCACAAAGGCGCCGCCGTTGGGCGTGCGGTTCTTGCGGACCTCGAACAGGTCGATGGCGGCGAAGAGGTCGGCCAGTTTGGTGTAGCCGTGGTTGCGCGGGTCGAACGACCCCTGATTGTTGATGTGCGAACCGACCGGACCGAGCGCGGCCCAGCCGTCGTCGTCGCTGTCGGCGTGGGCGTCGATGGCGCGGCGCAGCATGTTGATGAGCGCGGTGTCCTGCTTGAGTTGGTTGGCCGGCCGCTTGGTGCGCACGGTGGTGGAGGAGGCGCTGGGCTTGGATTCCTCGTCGAGGTAGAGGAAGCGCGTGCAGCTGGCGACGAAGGGCTTGGCGGCGTTCTTGCCGCCGAAGCCGATCACCTGCTTGCCGTCGGCGCGCAGGCGATTCACCAGCGGCGTGAAGTCGCAGTCGGACGACACGAGGCAAAAGGTGCCGACGGCCTTGGTGTTGAGGATGTCCATCGCGTCGATGAGCAACGCCATGTCGGAGGCGTTCTTGCCCTTCACGAGGTCGAAGTGCTGCATCGGCTGTATGGCGTAGTCGTTGAGCACCTTTTGCCAGCCGGCCAGCTCGGGCTTCTGCCAGTTGCCGTAGGCGCGCCGGATGTTGACGGTGCCGTAGCTGGCGAGCTCCGCGATGATAAAGTCGATGCGCGCCGCGGGTGCGTTGTCGGCGTCGATCAGGAGGGCGATGCTGTCCGTCGCGGGGGCCGGGTTGGTCATGGCGACAGCCAACCGCCGACACGGCGTCGTGGCAAGCCGCCCGGCGAGATGTTGTCGACGAGAATGTTGGCTGGCGAAACGACGCCGGATGTCCTCAGCCTTGCGCCATGACTCGTTACGAAGCCTTCATCCGCAAAGACTGGCAGGAACGCGGTAACGCCGACATCTGGTTCGTCCGCATGACCGACGACTTTCATGCCGAGGTCGGCTGCTTCATGGTCGACCTGTGGTGCCTGGGCGTGAAGGACGCGATCTGGAGCGAGGCGGCGGCGGATGAGTTTCGCCGTGAACTCGACCAGTATCTGCCGGTCGAGGAGCGCGAGGCGATCAATCCGGCCTGCGCCCGCAAGCTCATCGAGGGCGCGGTGGAATACGCCCAGTCGCTCGGCATCAAGCCGCATCGCGACTACCGCAAGGCCCGCAAGGTCCTTGGTTCGGTCAAGGCCGCGGATTGCCCTGAGACGTTCGCCTACGGACGCGACGGCAAACCGTTCTACCTCGTGGGCGAAGCAGATTCCCCGGCACGCGTCGACCTCGTGCTCAACTTGCTGACCACCCGGCTGGGGCCGGACGGCTTCGGTTTCTACGATCCCGCCGAGGACGACGGCTACGACGATGAGGACAACGACGGCGACAGCGACGATGAACTCTCCGACGCCGAGACCGCGTATTCACCAGATGATGACGTCGACACCGATGCTGTTCCCGATCTGGACGAACTCGAGGGACTCACCGATGAGGAACTCGACGAGATGTTCGTGCTGGATCGCGATTACGATCCGGCGGTCACCGACCGCATCATCGACCGTTGGCTGGTGCATCCGTCCGCCGCGGTGACGTTCCCGGAGTTTTGCGGACTGGTGACCGCCGGCCACCTCAGCGACCTGCCGATCTCGCCCGCGCGCCTGCAGGAAGCCTTCTGGAAGGAGGGTGGGCGTGTCTGGGAAAACCAAGCCGAGGTGCAGGCGTTTCTTGACGATCTCCGGGCCTATTGGAACCACGTCGGCGTGGTGCTCCAGGAGCTGCACGATTTGGAGGAGGCTTATTATGTCGTGCAACTGCCGACCGCGCGGGTCGACATGCCCGACGATCCCCTTGCCGCACCGCCCGCGGCCTACTTCGAGGCCATCGTCAAGTGGTGCGCAGGCTTGTCGCTCGCCCGTCGGCGCTGGCCGGATGTGTGGAGCGATGGCCCGAAGACCCGTTCGGCTTGGGCCGCCATCGAGGCCTTGGCCGACCCGACGCATCCGCGCCACCTCGACGAAGTCATGGCGTTCGATGCTTCGGACGAAGACGAGCAAACCGTCGCCGACCGCGTGCTGTGGCTCTACGGCCTGCGCCGACGTCCCGGGAACAATTGATCCGCAAACGCCCCGTCAGCATCAACCGAGCTCGAAACTGGTGATGCCGAAGATGCGGTCGAGCGGCAGCTTTGGCGCCGGACCGCGATACATGCGGGCGGTCTCGAAGACGGGTTCGAGACCGTGACGGCGCGCGAGGGCGACCGCCGCGGCGTTGGGCTCGGGCGGATCGAGGAACAGCGGCTCACCTGGCGCGTAGCCGGCCAAGGCGGTGAAGAGCATGTCGGCGTCGGATTCGGTTTGCGCGAAGAGCGGCCCGATTTTGCAACCGGAACGACAGCGGCGAATTTGTCCGAAACCCTCGATCACGCCGTTGCGCACAATGGTCAGTGTGCGGCTGTCGGGCAGATCGATCCAGGCGCGTAGGAAGGCGGCGCGGGGTTGGCCAAAGTGAACTGCGTCGAAGGCGACGAGTTGCCCGAAGGGAATGGGGTGCGCGTCGACCACTTCGGGTGGCAATCGTGTGGGTGCGGCCGGCGCGGTGCCGCCGTAGCGGAGGTTGCGGTGGGCGAGGGTGAAGCCGTTCTTGGCGTAGTTGGCCTGCTGCGCGACCACGCCGTCGAGTCCGATAGTGCGGCCGGCGAGTCGATCCATCGCGGCGTTCCAGATGCGCAGGCCGTGGCCTTGGCCGCGGTGGGCGGGCGCGACGATGTAGAAGCCGAGGAACCCGAAATCATCGCCGGTGCGCACCGCGGAGATGACCGCGACGGGTTCGCCGGAAGGGAGTTCGCCGACGAGGAAGCCGTCCGGGTCGGCTGCGTGAAAGGCGAGGGCGTCGTGTCGGCCGGGGTTCCAGCCTTCGGCCGCGGCCCAGTCGAGGGGCAGGGTGAGCTCGCGTGCGGAGAGCGGGCGGATGCTCAGGCTCATGGGCTTCTCACTAGACCGGCCGCCGGTCGTGTCAAAGCCGCGATTCTGTATTCAAAATGTCAGGACGACTCAGGCCGCCTCGATGGGTTCGGCGCGCAGTTGGCGCTCGACCTCGTTGAGCCGGGCGCGGACCTGCGCCGCGACGATCTCCAGATGCGAGGGGCGCAGGCCGAGCGCGGCGATCACGCGATCCTCGGGGAGCGCGGAGCGGGCGCCGCTCTCCGCGCACACCCGGGCCGATATCGACTTGGCGCAGTGCAGCATGAGCGAGAGGCGGCGGTGGCCGACGGTAAACGCGGACACGATGTCGTCGGTGCCGGTGGCGTTGGCCGCGACGCCGTCGTCGTAGAGGTGCAGGTGCCAGGTGTAGAACTTGGTGAGCGTCTTGCCACCGTAGTTGACCGAGGTGACGGAGCCGTTGTTGAAGTCGGCGAAGTGGTGCTCGAGGATGACGATGTTTCCGCCCGAGGCGGTGTAACGGTAATCGTAGAAATAGCCCTTGAGCGGGGCGACGACGGTGTCGCTGTTAAGCGTGCCGTCGACGTCGATGCCGCGGTGCCAGTCATAGTTGTCCGTGCTGGATTGGATGCGCGGGCCGAAGGCCGACTCGATGTCGTCGGTGGTGCGTTCGAGCACAGGGAAAATCGCCGCGTCGACGGTATCCTGCAGGCTGGAAAAGAATGTGACCAGATCGGCGTAGTCCGCGCGGACGGGGACGACGGTGAGTGCCAAAAGCGTGGCGGTGATAATGTCGCCGGCTTATGTCGCTCGGCGTGTTTTTTGATTCTCCGGCTGCTTGGACTGTTCGTGCTGGTTGCCGCAGAAGGGCGGCCTAGTCTGGCAGCCTTATGCCCCAAATCCCCGACTGCTTTTACTGCCGCAAGGACCAGCGCCTCGACGACCTGATGATCGAGATTATTCCGCTATCGGTCTCGACGCTCTATCTGTTCAAAGAGCAGACCTACCGCGGTCGCTGTCTCGTCGCCTACCGCGATCACGTTAATGAGCTCTACGAGCTGCCCGCCGACGAGCTGGCGAAGTTCACCCAAGACGTCGCCCGCGCGGCCAAGGCGGTGCGCACGGCGATGGGCGCGGCCAAGATCAACTACGGCGCCTACTCCGACAAGCTGCCGCATCTGCACATGCATCTCGTGCCCAAATACGTCGACGGCCCGTCCTGGGGCACGACCTTCACCATGATGCCCGACCCGAAGGTGCTGCTCCCGGCGGAGGAATACGCGGCGCTGGCCGACAAGATCCGCGCGGCGCTCTGAGGCGTCGCGTCGCTGTCGTTAACCGCAAAAAAGCCCGGTCGTGATGACCGGGCTTTGGGTTGGAGAGAAAGGGGCTTGGATCGTCGGTTCAGGCGAGGCCCTTGGCCTTGAGCATGGCGTCGAGCTCGGCGGCGTCGGCGGTGCCCTGCACGGTGTTGAGCAGGCCGAGGACCTTGAGGCGTTCGTCGGCGCCGCAGCTGGAGATCTCGACCATCCAGTCCTCGGTCTTGTCGGCGGCGACGATGACCTCGTCGGACCACGCGATGACCTCCGCGGCGTCGATGGCGCCGGCGGTGATGCCCTTGATGTAGTATTCGGCCTTGGTGCGGTAGTTCATGGAAAGGCGGACTGTGGCG
Source organism: Verrucomicrobiota bacterium (assembly GCA_030601755.1). Taxonomy (GTDB): domain Bacteria; phylum Verrucomicrobiota; class Verrucomicrobiia; order Opitutales; family Opitutaceae; genus JAUWBF01. Next base: position 23,817 of record JAUWBF010000026.1, read on the forward strand.
CGGCGGGGTGGAGTGCCAAGGCGGAAAATGGCGGGGCTGTGGCCTCTTGCTAGCGGCTCAGCTCATGAAGGACATCCAGTAGAGCGCTGTGCCGACGTTGAGCGTTTGTGCGGCAAACTCCAACCAGTGTCCCTTTGGAGGGGCGGGACGCTGATAATCGGGTTGGACGCCGGAGGCGGTCATGCGGTCGTAAAGGTCTGGGTGTGTGCGGGAGGCTTTTTTTGCCAATACCGCCGGTATGAGGTTATGGCGATGCAGTCGCTCCAAGGCTCGTGCGTATACTGGTGACTCCGATGCATCTCCTCTGGCTGCATCGTCGGCTCGTTTTTCCAAATGCAGCGAAAGTCGGGCAAACAACCTGCTTAAAAGAATCAAGATCAGCAGCGGCGGCAGGATTCCAAGCGGCCCCATGGAGCCGATTAACGTCGGCACAAAAATGAACGGCAGCAAAATTAGCGGTGCTTGGGCGACACGCAGCGCGATCTGCCCGGTGCTTTCGTTCAAGTGGGCGAGCTCGTGGCGGCAGATGGAGATCAGTTCGTCCTTGTCGTGATTCTGGGCCATTGAGCTGCTGAAGATCAGTGCGCGTTGCACGATGAGTGCCGCCGCATAGCCGGCTGGTGTCGGCAGTTCCCATACGGCCTTTACCTTCGTATTGTTTTCCTTGGCGCACTCGTGCACCAGTTCGGTTATCGCCGCCGCGGCAGGCCGCAGTGCGCCTAGCCACAGAAGCAGGCGGTAGGTGAGCCCGGTTGAGAGGACGGTGGACGCGATCAGAAATCCAATGGCCCATGCCACTTGGGACCATGTCCATTGGTCGGGCATGAGCAGGGCGAACGCGAGCACCAGAAATATCCAGCAAAGTCGCAGCAACGATAGAATAAAGCTCGAGCGAAGCCAGTCACAGAACTTGATAGACGGGAAAAGTGCATTGTCCAGTGGCCAGCCGGAAAGGGCGCCTCCGATGACCACGCCGCACAGCAGCGGCACCAGCGGTATGTCCGGCCACAGGTGCAGGCGAAACACGATGGCGGTGAATGGCATTACCAGGGGGAAGATGTCGTATCCTTTGCGGATGGCGAAAAAGCGGCGGGCTTGCTCCGTCCAATGTTCATCGCGGTGTCGCTTCCAGTCACGCAGGGCAATGCCGGTCAGCAGCGCCGGCAGAAGGGCTGATACGAACAAGGCCAGCGTGAAGGATATGATGTAAGACATCGTGCGCGAAGGGAATGCTGGTTGTGGACATGGCCGAAAACAAGCCTCACCACGAGAGCATGTCGCCGAGTTGGGGTCTTGCCGGTGAGCCATCAATACGCGAACGATTCGACGCACGTATGATACGACGCGCTTTAAGGTGGTTGATACGCCGGCCGTTGGGAGCAGTGATCCTGCTGGCCCATGGCGCGTTGTTGGTGACCGCGCATACGGGAAGGGGGCGTTTGTTCGCGCTCGCTGGATGCGCGTTGGGGCTTGCCTTGCTCATCGCCGGCATGCGGCGGGTCGTGATGCGACGGCTCACGCTCGCGGTGTTGGTGTTGGGCGTGGTCGGTTATGGCGTGGTATTTGTTTGGGCTCCCGATGGCCGTGCGGCACCGACGGCCCGCGTTCAAAATCGTTACGTCGGGGATGTGTGGGGCTATCGGCAGTTCGCTCTTGGTAACCTCGTGCCGGAGCTCGACCAGTTTCGTTTGGGATTCCGTGTAATCAGCAGGCTGGACCCGCTCTTTGACGGGGAGCAGGCGGAACGCTTGGCCACGTGGACGAGCACGATCTATGACAGGCTTGAGGCTGATCCAGAATTCTTGGCATTGGGCTCGGCGATGCCGCATGTTTATGAAGATCTACGCGGCGGAAACACACGTTCGGGGCATTATTTTCTCTACGTCCCAAAACGACTGAAACGGGATGAACCGCAGGCGGTGCTGGTGTTCCTGCATGGCAGCGGGGGAAATTTCAAAGCCTACACATGGTTGCTCGCGCAGGTGGCAGATCGCGTGGGCTGTGTCGTGGTGGCCCCGAGCTTTGGCATGGGGGATTGGCGCGCTCCGGAGAGCGCGCAGGTGGTAAACCGTGTTTTGGATGATGCGCAGAGCGTGGTGGCGTTGGACGCGACCCGGATGCACCTCATGGGGTTGTCAAACGGTGGGCTGGGCGTCTCCCAAGTCGCGGCTGCGATGGGCGAACGCTTCTCAAGCCTTGTGTTTCTGTCCCCGGTCTTTGACGAAAGCGCGCTGAGCTCCTTGTCGTTTGCCTCGACGTGGCGCGGGCGCGACGTGTTGGTCATGAGCGGCTCCGACGACAAGCGGACTCCGATCAGGTATGTTTTGCGCGAGGTGGCCGCCATGCGGGCGGATGGTCTGGTCGTCGACTTGGAGTCCTATGATGGCGCGGATCACTTTCTCTTTTTCAGCCATGCTGATGAGGTGTTGGCCCGTTTGGAAACATGGCTGTTCGTGCGCATAAACGTGGCTCGCTGAAGCTGCGGTCACATAAAAATCCCGCCGGCTCCCAGGCGCGGCGGGATTGAAGACAGACGGAAGCGCTCGGCGCTTCCGCTTGGAAGAGGTGACTCAGAGCTTGGCCAAGGCGGCGTTTAGAGTGGCGCTGGGGCGGAGGGCGGCGGAGGCCTTGGCGTCGTCGGGGCGGTAGTAGCCACCGATGTCGACGGGCTTGCCCTGCACGGCGAGGAGTTCCTCGACGATCTTGGATTCGTTGGCGGTCAGCTCGGCGGCGATCGGCGCGAAGGTCGCGGCGAGCTCGGCGTCGACGGTCTGCGCGGCGAGGGCCTGCGCCCAGTAGAGCGCGAGGTAGAAGTGCGAGCCGCGGTTGTCGATGGTGCCGAGCTTGCGACCCGGGGACTTGTCGTTCTCGAGGAACTTGCCGTTGGCCTGGTCGAGGGTGTCGGCGAGGATTTTTGCCTTGGCGTTCTTCTCGACGATGGAGAGGTGCTCGAAGGAGGCGGCGAGGGCGAAGAACTCGCCGAGGGAGTCCCAGCGCAGGTAGTTCTCCTGGACGAACTGCTCGACGTGCTTGGGGGCGGAGCCGCCCGCGCCGGTCTCGAAGAGGCCGCCGCCGTTCATGAGGGGAACGATGGAGAGCATCTTGGCCGAGGTGCCGACCTCGAGGATGGGGAAGAGGTCGGTGAGGTAGTCGCGGAGGACGTTGCCGGTGACGCTGATGGTGTCCTGGCCCTTGACGATGCGCTCGAGGGAGAACTTGCAGGCCTCGGCGGGGGGGAGGATGCGCAGGTCGAGACCGGCGGTGTCATGGTCTTTCAAATACGTCTCGACCTTGGCGATGATCTGCGCGTCGTGGGCGCGGTTTTTGTCGAGCCAGAAGACGGCGGGGGTGGCGGAGAGGCGGGCGCGGGTGACGGCGAGCTTCACCCAGTCGCGGATGGAGGCGTCCTTGGTCTGGCAGGCGCGCCAGATGTCGCCGGCGGAGACCTTGTGTTGGAGGAGGACCTTGCCGTCGGCGTCGACGATGCGGATGGCGCCGCTGGCGGGGGCCTCAAAGGTCTTGTTGTGGGAGCCGTATTCCTCGGCGGCCTTGGCCATGAGGCCGACGTTGGGCACTGAGCCCATGGTGCGGGGGTCGAGGGCGCCGTTTTCGCGGCAGAAGTCGATGACGGCCTGGTAGACGCCGGCGTAGCAGCTGTCGGGGATGACGGCGAGGGTGTCCCGGGTCTTGCCCGCGGCGTCCCACATCTTGCCGCCGGCGCGGATCATGGCGGGCATGGAGGCGTCGACGATGACGTCGGAGGGCACGTGGAGGTTGGTGATGCCCTTGTCGGAGTTGACCATGGCGACGGCGGGGCGGTCGGCGTAGACGGCCTTGATGTCGGCCTCGATGGCAGCCTGCTCGTCGGCGGGCAGGGTCTTGATCTTGGCGACGAGGTCGCCGAAGCCGTTTTTGAAATCGACGCCGAGCTTGGCGAGGGTGGCGGCGTGTTTGTCGAGCAGGGGTTGGAAGAAGACCTCGACGGCGTGGCCGAAGATGATGGGGTCGGAGACCTTCATCATGGTGGCCTTCATGTGGAGCGAGAAGAGAACGTCGTCGGACTTGGCGCGTTCGACCTGGGCACCGAGGAAGTCGACGAGGGCGGCCTTGCGCATGACGGTGGCGTCGAGGACCTCGCCGGCGAGGAGGTTGAGCTTGGGGAGGAGGATGCTGATGTTGCCGTCGTCACCCTGGAACTCGATCTTGGCGGTGGTGGGGGCGGCGAGCACGGTGGAGATCTCGTTGGAGAAGAAGTCGTCCTTGCCCATGGTGGCGACGTTGGTCTTGGAGTCCTTGGACCAGGCGCCCATGGAGTGGGGGTGGGCCTTGGCGTAGGCCTTGACGGCACCGGGGGCGCGGCGGTCGGAGTTGCCTTCGCGGAGGACGGGGTTGACGGCGGAGCCCTTGACCTTGTCGTAGCGGGCCTTGGCGTCCTTCTCGGCGTCGTTGGCGGGGACCTCGGGGTAATCGGGGAGGGCGAAGCCCTTGGCCTGCAGCTCGGCGATGGCGGCCTTGAGCTGGGGGATGGAGGCGGAGATGTTGGGGAGCTTGATGATGTTGGCCTCGGGCTTGAGGGTCAGCGCGCCGAGTTCGGCGAGGGCGTCGGAGGTCTTTTGGTCCGCGGGGAGGAGGTCGGCGAAAACGGCGAGGATGCGGCCGGAGAGCGAGATGTCGCGGGTCTCGACGGCGATGCCGGCGGGCTTGGTGAAGGCCTGCACGATGGGCAGCAGCGAGTAGGTGGCGAGGGCCGGGGCTTCGTCGGTGATGGTGTAGATGATGGTGGGCTGTGCGGACATGATGTTGGAAAACGTTTTGAGTCGGAACGTAAGCGGCGACAGCTAAGGGCGGGCCAAGGCACGGTCAAAGGCAAACCTCGTGGGAGACCCCGCGCGATGCGCCCGTCGCGGTCGCGGCATGCGACTGGTGACGGGCAAGTTGCAGTGATAATCAGGTTGGGCGGGTTGCAAAATGCAGTCGGCTTTATGAACTGCCTTCTGTATCATGTTTTTATTAATTGTTTGGTATTTAGTCGTTAATGGAATGGTGAAGTGCCGTTGGCACAGGCGCTGCAAACTGGTTGGGCGTATGAAAACACTGACCATCAAAATCACCTCCCTCAGTCTGCTTCTCATCGGCGCCCTGGCCCTCTCAGGATGCAATACCACCGAAGGCGTCGGCGAAGACATGGAGCAGGCTGGTCAAGCCGTCCAAGACGCGGCCCAGTAAGTAACGCCGCTTGCGTTTGTGTTGTTGGTTGCCGGCCTGACGGGCCGGCCGCGCCGGGGATGGTTCCCCGGCGCATTTTTTTTGCGCCTGCCGCGGCCGGTGGTCGCACGTGCCTTGCGACGAGCAGGTGTCTTTTGACTGTCCTATGCGCCGCGCGGGCTGCGGCCGAATTTTTGGCGGAAGGCGCGGCAAAAGGTGTTGGCGCTGGCGTAGCCGCTGGCGAGGGCGATGGATTCGACGTCGGTATCCGTGGCGGCGAGCATGGCTCTCGCGTGCTCCAAGCGCAGGCGGCGAAGCAGGGCGCCGGGCGATTCGCGGTAGCGGCGGGTGAATTCGCGGATGAAGTGCTCGCGACTGACGCCGCATTTTTCGGCGACGAGCTTGAGGTTGATCGGCGAGCGGAAATGGCTGCGCAGATAGTGGTGCCCGAACTCGACGGGGTCGCTGGTGCGGGTCTCGTGCACCTGCTCGCGGTAGATGGCGATCAACAGCGCGTGCAACAGCTCGGCCTCGTGCAGCCGGTCGCGAAATGAGCGCCAGTGAAAGCGTTCGTGGATTTCGTTGAACAGCGCGGTGGCCTCGCATTCGTCGGGCATGCGCACCACCGGACCGAAATCCTGACGCAGATGGTTGAAAATCGGCTCGAGCGCCCCGGCCTCCGCAGTCACATAACGCAAGGCATAGGGCTCGGTGCCGTCCGTCGGATAACCGTAGATGCTGCCGTCATTGTGCGAGAAAATGATCGCATGTCCGGCGGGTGCGATGTGCGTTTCACGGCCGCTGGATATCCAGCCGCGCCCCGATATCGTCCTCTGAATGATCATCTGCGGCGTGGCCGAGCGCCCGCGGTTTTCCCAGCGATAGGCAGGGGTGGTGCGAGTCTCATCGGCAGTGCTCAGAACATAAGGGAAAACGAATTCGTCCATGGTTGTATGTCACAAATTGCACATCGATGATCAAGCTTTTCATGTCTGGCTCCGGCGCGGAAAACGCTTGGCATGATGGCCAGCCCGGAATCTCGGGCGATCCCTGAACCCTTACCCATCCATGGCCAAAATCACCCTTATCGGCGCCGGCTCGGTCGTGTTCGCCAAGAACCTGATCTCCGACATCCTGCAATTTCCCGAACTGAGCGACTCGACGATCGCCCTCATGGACATCGACCCGGCCCGTCTCGAGACCGCACGCGTCATGACCGAGCGCGTGATCCGCAAGCTCGGCGTCAAGGCCCGCGTCGAGGCCACCCTCGACCGCCGCAAGGCCATTGCCGGCGCCAACTACGTGATCTGCACCATCCAGGTCGGCGGCTACAAGCCGGGCACGGTCATCGACTTCGAGATCCCCCGCAAATACGGCCTGCTCCAGACCATCGGCGACACGCTTGGCGTCGGCGGCGTGTTCCGCGGTCTGCGCACCATCCCGAAGATCCTCGAGATATCCCGCGACATCGCCGACGTCGGCGCGCCGGGTTGCACGTTCCTCAACTACACCAACCCGATGGCGATGCTTTGCATGGCGTCGGACAAGGCCGTCGGCGTGCCCATGGTCGGCCTTTGCCACAGCGTGCAGGGCACCAGCCAGCAGCTCGCCAACTACGCCGGTCTCGACTACAAGCACGTCACCTACCGCGTGGCGGGCATCAACCACATGGCGTTCTTCCTCGACTACAAGTATCGCGGCCAGGACGCCTACCCGCTGCTCTTCAACCTGCTCAACGACCCCTCGTTCAACCAGGACAAGGTGCGCTTCGAGATGATGCGCCGCCTCGGCTACTTCGTGACCGAGTCCTCCGAACACCAGAGCGAATACAACCCGCACTTCATCCACTTCGGCAAGGACGTCATCAGCAAGTTCGACGTGCCGATCGACGAATACCTGCGCCGTTGCGAGTCGATCATCGCCACGTGGAAAAAAGCCGAGGCCGAACTCATCGGCGACGACGGCGACATCACCGTCAATCCGCAGACGCACGAATACGGCAGCTTCATCATCCACTCGATGGAGACCAACACGCCGCGCGTCATCTACGGCAACGTGCCCAACACCGGCCTCATCACGAACCTGCCCGACCGCTGCTGCGTCGAGCTGCCCGTGCTCGTCGACGCGCAAGGGCTGCAACCGACCCACATCGGCGACCTTCCCCCGCAACTCGCCGCGATCTGCCGCACCAACGTCAACGTGCAGGAGCTCACCGTCGAGGCCGCCCTCACCGGCAAGCGCGAGCACATCTACCACGCGGTCATGACCGACCCGCACGCCGCCGCGTCCCTGCCGCTGGACAAGATCTGGGCCATGTGCGACGACCTCATCGAGGCTCACCAAAAGGCCGGCCTGCTCGGCGACTACGCCCCGACCATCGCCAACACCGGCCGCGCGCTCGCCGGCACCGGCGACAAGGTCATCGCCTCGCTCGAACCGGTGAAAACCGTCACCGCCATCACCGGCCGGCCGATCACGTTCGAACTCACCTTGGTGAACCAAGGCGCCAAGCCCTTCGCCGGCAAACTCGCCTTCGTGTCCGACGCCGGCGCGGTGCCGGTCAAGGGCGGGGCCGTGTCCGTCAAGGTCGCGGCCGGCACCACCGTCACCAAGCGCGTCACGCTCACGCCCGTCGCCGCCGAGACTTTGTCGATCCGCGCGGTGTGCGCCGATGCGCGCATGCTCGGCCGCGACTACGTCTTCAATGCGCCGCGCATCGTGGCGGTGCCGGCCGCGGGACAGACCGTGCCGGTCGAGATCGAGTTCATGGCCAACAAGCTCCTCAAGGGCGACCTGACCGTGAAAGGCGCTAACCTGGAGGTCACCGGTCGCATCATCGACACCGACGTGAAGGTCCAGGACGGCGCTCCGTGGGACGCCTCGGTGGTCGAGCTGTTCGTGCGCCCGGCGCAAGGGGCGACCAACACCTCGCAGACCTTCCTGCTGCCGCGTGTCAAGGGCGCGACCGTGCTCGACCGCGCGCTCAAGCCGTCGAAGGCCGCGACGTTCAAGGTGAAGATCGACAAGGGCGGCTACGACTTCGTGCTCAAGGCCGACCTGACCAAGCTCGGCGTCAAGAAACCGTCGGACGGCTTCTACCTCGACTTCATCGTCGGCGCTGGCGCGCTCGGCGACGCACACGGCGCCTGCCGCGTGGGCTGGAACGGCAAGACGAACAGCCACGCCGCGTTCACGCACTACGCGCTGGTGACGGTGGGGGCATGATTTCGCGGTCGACGGGTTGAGCGAAAGCGCCCCGCGCTTCCGCTACGTTGTTTTAAACGCGTAGCGGAACGGCGGAGCCGTTTCGGTTTTCAGTCGACTCGAAGTAGGGGTCTCGCTCGCGAGACCCGTTGGGCGCTCCAGGCCCTTCCCGCATCCGAACGCGAAACGGGCCTCGCGAGCGAGGCCCCTACACCGACCTACAGCGACCTGCGTCGGCTGGATGTCGATCAAGGTGTTTTTGCCCTCAGTTTACGTAGCGCTGCACGATCGGGATGCGGCGGCCGACGCCGAAGGCGAGCGGGGTGATCTTGAGGCCGGGGGCGGCCTGCTTGCGCTTGTATTCGTTGAGGTCGACCTTGCGGCACATGTCCTCGACGACGGAGAGGTCGAAGCCGAGACCGGCGATCTCGGCGCGGGACAGGCCTTCTTCGACGTAGGCGTGCAGGATGGCGTCGAGCGTGTCGTAGGGCGGCAGGCTATCCTCGTCCTTCTGGTCCGGACGCAGCTCGGCGGACGGCGGTTTTTCAATGGTGCTGACCGGGATGATCTCGCGCTCGCGGTTGAGGTGGCGGGCGAGGGCGTAGACCTGCGTCTTGAAGACGTCGCTGATGACGGCGAGGCCGCCGCACATGTCGCCGTAGAGCGTGCAGTAGCCGACGGCGATCTCGCTCTTGTTGCCGGTGGTGAGGAGGAGCGAGCCGAACTTGTTGGACAACGCCATCATGATGACGCCGCGGAGGCGGGCCTGGAGGTTTTCCTCGGCGACGTCGCGCGGGCGGCCGGCGAAGAGCGGGGCGAGGGCGGCCTCGGTGGCGGCGACGGCCTCGGCGATGGCGATGGTGTCGAAGGCGATGCCGAGGTTGGCGGCAAGCACGCGGGCGTCGTCCCGCGAGTGCTGCGAGCTGATGGCCGAGGGCAGGGAGATGCCGGTGACGTTGTCCGCGCCGAAGGCCTCGACGGCGAGCGCGGCGACCACGGCCGAGTCGATGCCGCCGGAGAGGGCGACGAGCGCGCGGCGAAAGCCGCTCTTGTGGGCGTAGTCGCGCAGGCCGAGCACGAGGGCCTTGCGGATGTCGTCGAGCGCGGTCTCCTCGTCCTCGACGGGCTCGGGGAGGGCGGGGGCGGCCGTATCGATGATCTGGATGCAGGTCTCGAAGGCGGGCAGGCGGGCGTTGATCGCGCCGGAGGCGTCGGCGGCGAGGCTGCGTCCGTCGAAGACGAGTTCGTCGTTGCCGCCGATGGTGTTGCAATAGACCACGGGCGCGCCGAGCAGCTGGGCGGCGGTGGACACGAGGCGGTCGCGCACGGTCGACTTGTTGGTGTGCCAGGGGCTGGCGGAGATGTTGACCATCAGGTCGACGTCCTGGTCGGCGAGCAGGCGGACCGGGTCGATGCGGTAGCGTGGGCGGTCGGCGGGGTCGGCGTCGTTCCAGAGGTCTTCGCAGATGGTGACGCCGATGCGTTTGCCGTTGAATCGAAAGATCGTCGGCGCGTCGGAGGGCTCGAAGTAGCGGTCCTCGTCGAAGACGTCGTAGGTGGGCAGCAGGCACTTGGCGGCGAGCTGTTCGACGCGGCCGTGGTGACAGAAGGCGGCGGCGTTGATGAAGGGGCGGCCGGCGGACTTGGCGGCGGGGGCGACGGTGCCGACGATGGCGGGCACGGCGCCGGTGGTGGCGGCGATCTCGGCGAGGGACTTGGCGATGTCGGGGGCGAAGCGGCTCTTGAAGAGCAGGTCGCGGGGCGGGTAGCCGCAAACGGCGAGTTCGGGGAAGACGACGAGTTCGGCGCCTTGGGCGACGAGGGCGTGGTAGGCGTCGATGATCGCTTTGCGGTTGGCGGCGAGGTCGCCGACGGTGGGGTTGAGCTGGGCCAGTCCGATGCGCATGAATGTGCCGGAATGGAAGGGCAGGGGAGCGCGCGCTGGCAATGCGCTTTGTGCCAAAACCAAACGGACGGTGACCTGAACAGTGCGGCGGAACGGCGCGGGTATTTGCGGCGCCAGGCGATTTTGTAACCATAATGGTTACAAAATCAGCAGTGGCGAAGTGGTGGCGCGCGTGTTGTGCGCTTGCTTGGCGGGAGGCGAGGGTGGTGTGTTGGACTAATTGGTCTTAAACAGATTCATTGGTCTAAACCGATTCGTGCCCATGACGCTCATCCTCGCCTCCGCCTCGCCTCGTCGCCGTGAACTGCTTGCGGGGCTGGGCGTGTCGTTCGAGGTCGTCACGGCCGACGTGGTCGAACACGAGGATCCGACGACCGATCCGCGCGAGATGGTCGCCCGCAACGCCGCGCTGAAGGCGGACTGGGTCGCCGCGCGCCATCCGGACGCGTGGGTGCTGGGGGCGGATACCACGGTCTTCATCGACGGTCATGCGCTCAACAAGCCGACCGATGGCACCGAGGCGCGGGCGATGTTGCGCAGGTTGTCCGGCCGCACGCACACGGTGTTCACCGGACTGGCGTTGCGCAACGCGGCGGCGGGGGTGGCCGTGGACACCGGAGAGGCGACCGAGGTGACTTTCAAGTTGCTCGACGAAGCGGCCATCGAGGCCTACCTCGCGCGGGTGCACACGCTGGACAAGGCCGGCGGCTACGCGATCCAAGAGGCGGGCGAACTGATCATCGAGGGTTACCGCGGGTCGTTGTCCAACGTGATCGGCCTGCCGGTGGACACGTTGAAACAACTTTTGACCGACCACGGTCTGATGGGCTGAGCTTGGGAGCGATTCCTCCACATGTCCGCCTCGCCTCATAAATCCCGACCAGCCGAGTCCGTCGCCGCGCCGCGCCGTCGTCGGTCCGGAGGGCTGGTTGGCTGGCGGGCCAGCGAGCTGCGCGGGGTGTGGATCGGGCTCGGGTGCACGGTGCTGGCGCATGTGGCGCTCTGGCTGGCGGCCCCGCACATCGAGTCGCTCATGCCGGTGGCGACGGATCCGCAGGGGCGGACGTTTGTGATCGAACTTTCCGAGGACTCGTTCGCCCTCCCGCGCGCCGCGACGCAGCCGGTGCCCGAGCCCCCGCCGCCGGACCGGTTCGTCGAGGTGAATCCCGACGCGCCAGCCAACGTCCCCGACGAAACGCGCAACTTCGGCGCCCAAGACCAACAGCTCGCCCAGCCCGAGCCTTCGCCTTCGGACGAGTCCGCCGAGGCGCCTGTTTCCCAAGGCGAGTCCACCGACGCGGGCGCGGCGATCGTTTCCGGCACCATGGCCCAACGTCCGCTCGCGCCGATGCCCGCCGCCCCGCCGTCGGTCCAGCCCGAGGAAGTCCAACCGGCCCCCGACGATCCGGCGCGGCTGCGGGAAATCCCGCGTCCCGGTCCGGAGGCGGTCTACGGGGAAAATCCCGACGGCGTCGCCACCACCGCGGGCACCGAGCCCGGCACGGCGGCGGCTTCGGTCGAGGGCGTCGCCGATGGCCGTCCGGATGGTTACGCGTTGCTGCGGGGCTTGGTGAAGGTCGATCGCAACCGCCCGCAGGCCCGCCCGACGTTGCAACCCGAGAGCGGCACGGCTCGTCCGGCTCCGTTGCTGAAAAACCCCATCGGCACGAAGAACATCGGCGCGGTCGGCTACGACGCCAAGTGGAGCGACTTCGGGGCGTATTTGCAGAAATTGATCGAGACCGTGCAGGTGCAATGGGAGCGGCAGATCATCATGAGCCGGTTCTATCCCGTGCCGGGCACGAAGATCGTGGTGACCTTTGTCTTGGGGCGCGCCGGACAGATCGAGCGCATCGTGAAGGTGCAGGACTCCGGCGACCGCTTCGCCGCGCAACTCTGCGCCAGCGCCATCACCGAGCGCGCGCCCTACGGCGAGTGGACCGAGGACATGGTGGCCGTGCTCGGCGAGGAGCAGGAAATCACGTTCAGCTTTCACTACCGATGAGCGCCGCCCCCTCCGCATCCGGCACGGGCGGGTTGCCGCCTGATTTTTGGTCGACGTTGCCATTGGGCCCGGACGTCCGCCTGCTTAAGGCCGACCGCAACGGCCTGGCTGCCTTCGACAAACCCGCCGGTGTGCTCTCGCATCCCAACCATCCCGGCGAGGCGCCCCGCTCGCTGCTCAACGCCGCCTATACGCTCGACGGCGAGTTCTACGAATGGCCCGCACCGCTCGCCGACGTCATCCCCGCAGTCACCCCCGATGCCGCGGTCGCCGACGCCCCCCGGGGGACCGCGCCCTCCCGCCTCGCCGCCGCGCCGCGTCGCCTTTGGTTGCTCAACCGTCTCGATTCCGGCACCTCGGGCGTGATCCTGGTGGCGGCCAGCGCCGAGCTGGCGGCGTCGATCCGCATGCTGTTTCGGCAAAAACACATCAAAAAAACCTACCACGCGCTCGTCTTCGGCGCGCCCGCCCGTCCGTCCGAGGTTTGGCGCGACCGGCTGGCGGTGCAGAAAAAAGGCGGCCAAATCCGCACCGCCGCCGGTGGCAACATCCCCAGCGAGGCCCACATGAAAGTCTTGCGCGCCCGCCGCGGCGGTTCGCCACCCCTCGCGCTCATCCAGCTCGAACCCCGCACCGGTCGCAGCCACCAGCTCCGCGTGCAATGCGCCCAGCGTCACCTGCCCATCGTTGGCGACGCCACCTACGGCAACTTCGGGCTCAACCGCGACCTCGCCCGCGCCGGCGGCTGCAAACGCCTGTGCCTGCACTCGCACCACACCGAGTTCAGCTACGAGATCGGCGGCAAATCCCACCATTTCGCCGCCACCGCGCCCACGCCGCGCGAGTTCCTGCAGGCGTTGGGGCAGGCCTGAGCCGCGTTCTCCGCGCCAAGCGGGCAGGGGAGTCGTCGGTTCGCGGGCGGCGGAAGATGAGACCGGCTATCAATTTGAGATTAGAAACAACGGCGCCGTCCGCCCCCTAAGCTTATTTCTTCTCCGTCAAATTAGATCATGGAATTTTTGTTTTACTTTGGAATGACCGACCTCTTCGCTCCGCCGCTGATTTTAACCTGACGACCACCTGTGAGCATTCAACACACGCGAAAAGCCTTCTTCGCAAAATTCTTCGGCATGATTGCCGCCGTCGGCGTAGTTCCACGGCTGTTTTCCAAGCCCGCCTCCAGCGCCGCGCCCACGGTTTCCACCCAGGCCAACTTTAGCATTCGCCCCGATACCCGCAGCGTTTCCCGCTCCGGCGACGTGCTCTAACCCGCGCCCCCAACCGGCGAAGACCCTTTTCGGCTCATGTCCTATCTGTTTCCCAAATCGGCCAACAAGTTGCCGCTGCAGATCATCCTCTTCGTGGTGGTCGTGGTCGGCATCGTCACCGCGGCGACCAACTACTACGCGACGCCCAAATACACCCGCGTCGGCTACGCCCCGGTCCAGCCCGTCCCCTTTAGCCACGCGCTCCACAACGGCCAGCTCGGCATCGACTGCCGTTACTGCCACTCGAACGTGGAGAAGTCCGGCCACGCCAACATCCCCACCTCTCAGACCTGCATGAACTGTCATAATCAGGTCAAGACCGACAGCCCGCTGCTCGCCCCGATTCGCGAGAGCTACGCCTCCGGCAACCCCGTCGAGTGGGTCCGCGTCCACGAGGTGCCGGACTACGTCTACTTCAACCACGCCGCCCACGTGAACCGCGGCGTCTCCTGCGTCGAGTGTCACGGCCAGATCAACGAGATGGAAGTCGTCACCCACGCCAAGCCCCTCTCCATGAGCTTCTGCTTGGACTGCCATCGCGAGCCCGAGAAGGTCCTCCGCGACCCCGCCCTCGTTACCAAGCTCGACTGGAAGCACCCCGAGGGTGAGCAAGGCCAGCTCGAGGCCGGCACCAAGTTCAAACACGACTGGAACGTCAAGCCCCCGCTCAGCTGCTCCGGCTGCCACCGCTAAACGCCACGCCCACCGCATCGACGTCGATGAAACGCAAATTTAACCATCCCGAACCCTCCGCTTCCGAGCTCACCGGCCCCCGCTACTGGCGCAGCCTCGACGATCTCTCCGAGACCCCCGGCTTCAAGGCCCAGGTCGAGCGCGAGTTCCCCGAAGGCGCCGCCAACATGGAAGGCGTCGACCGCCGCCGCTTCTTCAAGCTCATGGCCGCCTCATTCGCCCTCGGCGGCGTGGGCTTGGCCGCCGGCTGCCGCCGCCCCGAGTCGCACATCCGTCCCTTTGGCAAGTCCGTCGAGAACAGCATCCCCGGCCTGCCCCTCTACTTCGCGACCGCCTTTCCGCTCCGCCGTCACGCCATCCCGCTGCTGGCCGAGACGCACGAAGGTCGCCCCACCAAGCTTGAGGGCAACCCCACCTACGCTCCCTACGGCGGCGCCACCTCCACGCAGGCCCAGGCCTCCGTGCTCGATCTCTACGATCCGGACCGCGCCAGCACCTCCACCATCAAGGGCGCCGCGGTGACCGCCGCCGCCGTGCAGGACCTGCTCGCCGCGATCAACCGCGCCGCCTCCGCCAACCAAGGCGAAGGCCTCGCCTTCCTCGCCGGCCAGTCCTCCTCGCCGACCCGCGCCAAGCTCGTCGCTCAGATCAAGAAGTCCTTTCCCAAGGCCGTCTGGGCCGAGTATGAGCCCGTGCAGGACGAGGCCCCCGCAGCCGCCGCCCGCGCCGCCTTCGGCCAGGACGTCAAGCCCCTCTACGCCTTCGACAAGGCCGCCCGCGTCGTCTCCATCGACTCCGACTTCCTCTGCGGCGAGGCCGGCTCCACCGGCTACATGCGCGCCTTCGCCAAGGCCCGCAAGGTCGTCAACAAGGACGACGAGATGAACCGCCTCTACGCGGTCGAGAGCAATTTCACCCTCGTCGGCACCATGGCCGACCACCGCCTGCGTCTGGCCAGCAGCCACATGCTCGCCTTCGCCGCCGCCCTCGCCGGCAAGATCACCGGCGACGCCGCCTTCGGCGAACTCGCCGCCGGTCTTGAGTTCAAGGACCAGGACAAGTGGCTCTCCGCCTGCGCCGCCGACCTCCTCGCGCACAAGGGCAAGTCCATCGTCGTCGCCGGCAGCCACCTGCCCGCGCAGGTCCACGCCATCGTCCACGCGATCAACCTCGCGCTCGGCAATGTCGGCCAGACCGTTTCCTACGTCGAGATCCCGGCCGAAAGCGCCGCCACCATCGGCGAGCTCGCCGCCGCCATCAAGGCCGGCTCCGTCAAGACCCTCGTCATCCTCGGCGGCAACCCCGCCTACGACGCCCCCGCCGACCTCGACTTCGCCCGCCTCCTCGGCTCCGTGGAGCAGGTCGTCCGCTACGGCTACTACGTCGACGAGACCTCGCTGCTCTCCGGCGCGCACATCGCCGCCGCCCACTACCTCGAGTCCTGGGGCGACGCCCGCACGGCCGACGGCACCATCGTGCCCGTCCAGCCGATGATCCTCCCGCTCTTCGGCGGCCTCACCGAGATCGAGGTCCTCGCCCGCATCGCCGGCTCCGAGACCACCGATCCCTACACCCTCGTTTACAACACCGTCACCGCCCTTGCCGGTGGCAACGCCGACGAGGCCTTCCGCAAGTTCCTCCACGACGGTCTGCTCGCCGGCTCCGCCTACCCGGCGGCTAAGGTCGGCCTCAGCCCCGCCACCTTCGGCGCGCTGCTCGCCGAGGCCCCCAAGGTCGAGACCCTCTCCAAGGACAACCTCGAGGTCCGCTTCACCTTCGACCACAAGATCGACGACGGCCGCTTCGCCAACAACGGCTGGCTGCAGGAGTGCCCCGACCCGATCACCAAGATCACCTGGGACAACGCCATCCTCGTCAGCCCCCGTCTCGGCAAGGAACTCGGCATCGATCCCGCCGGCTCGCTCATCCAGGTCGCCCGCAAGAATCTCTCGAAGTTCGAGGGCGGCGCCGAGATCGCCTTCATCGGCGAGGTCACCGTCAACGGCGTGACCGTGCGCGGCCCGATGCACATCCAGCCCGGCCTCGCCAACTACACCATTGTTCTCCCCCTCGGCTACGGCCGCACCGTCTCCGGACGCGTGGGCAAGGGCGTCGGCCACAACTTCTACCCGGCCCGCACCAGCACCTCGCTCGCCTACGCCACCGGCGCGACCATCAAGGTCACCGGCGAGACCTACAAGCTCGCCAACACCCAGGAGCACTGGTCCATGGAAGGCCGCGACCTCGTTCGCGAGGCCAACCTCGAGGAATACAAGGACCAGCCCGGCTTCGCCGCCGCCATGGGCCTTGAGAGCCACTCGCCCGCCATCTACGGCGACATGACCGCCGAGGAGTTCTCCAAGCTCCCCCGCGAGGAGCGCGCCAAGATCACCGCCGAGCGCGCCGTGGCGCTGCCCCGCGGCGGCTCGCTCTACAAGACGCCCGAGTTCGACGGCGTGCACCAGTGGGGCATGTCCATCGACCTCAACACCTGCGTCGG
>JAUWBF010000094.1 GCA_030601755.1 Verrucomicrobiota bacterium
GCGGAGCACTCGTATTGGTTGGTGCAGTTGCCAAAGCCGAGCTCGTCCATCTTGGCGACCATGTTGAGCACGCGGCTGTCGCGCTCGGGCTGGCCCTGCGGGAGGAGGGCGAACTGCGAGACCTTGGCCGAGACGAAGAGCATGGCGGAGGCGTTCTTGCAGGCCGCGACGCAGGCGCCGCAACCGATGCAGGCGGCCGCGTCCATGGCGAGGTCGGCGTTCTCCTTCGGGATGGGGGTGGCGTTGGCGTCCTGGGCGGCGCCGGTGCGGATGCTGATGAAGCCGCCGGCCTGCTGGATCTGGTCGAACGCGGAGCGGTCGGTGATCAGGTCCTTGATGACCGGGAAGGGCTTGGCGCGGAAGGGCTCGACGGTGATGACCGCGCCGTCGGCAAAGCTGCGCATGTAGGTCTGGCAGGAGGCGATGCCCTGGTGCGGACCGTGGGGCTTGCCGTCGATGACGAGGGAGCAGGTGCCGCAGATGCCTTCGCGGCAGTCGTGGGCGAAGGCGATCGGGTCCTCACCGGCGCGCTCGAGGCCGTCGTTGACGACGTCGAGCATCTCCAGGAAGGACATGTTCGGGTTGCAGTTCTTGGCCTGGTATTCGACGAAGCGACCGGGTTTGTCCGGGGAGGGCTGACGCCAGACGCGGAGGGTGACGGAGATGTTCTTGGTGGAAGAGGTTTCGGCGACCATGGGGAGAGAAATTTACGATTTACGAGTTACGAATTACGATTTGACGGAGGCGCGGGTGGTGCGCAGCGCGGCGACGGTGATGGCGAGAAGCTCGTTGGCTTCGACATGAAGTTTTTCGAGCCGTTTGGCGGGGATGAGGCCTGACTCGACGATCAACTCCATCCAGTAGAGCGATTCGTCACATTCCTCTTCGACGATCTTGAGTTTGTTGATGAAGTCCGCGGTCGATTTGGCCCGGCAGGCGGCGCGATAGTTGGCTCCGACCGAGGTGCCGCAGCGAAGCAACTGCTTGCCCAGGACATCTCCCACCGAATCGGCGGGCAATGCCTGCACGCTCTTGATGACGCGCAGGGCAAAGGCCTTGGTGCGTTTGAGCAGCTCCTGTTTGGTCATGGTCGGCACGGTTCGGTCCAAATCGTAATTCGGAAATCGTAACTCGTAATTACTTATACGAGCGGGTGCTCATCTTTACGAACTCGTAGTTGAGCGGCTCGACGTTGCGGAGGGGCTCCTGGTCTTCGCCTTGGAACTCCCAGGCGGCGACGTGGGCGAATTGCTCGTCGTTGCGGAGGCACTCGCCGTCGGGGTGCTGGTATTCCTCGCGGAAGTGACCGCCGCAGCTTTCCTCGCGGGTGAGGGCGTCGCGGCACATGAGTTCGCCGAGTTCCATGTAGTCGGCCACGCGGTTGGCACGCTCGAGGGCCTGGTTCATGTTGTCGGCGGAACCGGGGACATTGACGCCGGCCCAGAACTCCTGACGGAGCGCCTGGATTTCCTTGATGCCGGCCTGGAGGCCTTCCTTGGTGCGGGCCATGCCGCAGCGGCGCCACATGATGAGGCCGAGCTTCTTGTGGTAGTAGTTGACCGGCTCCTTGCCCTTGATGGACATGAGGCGGTCGACGACGGACTTGGCGTCGGCCTCGGCGGCGGCGAACTCCGGCGCGTCGGTCGACGGACGGGAGCCGGGCTTCACGCCGGCGAGGTAGTTGCCGATGGTGTAGGGAATGACGAAGTAGCCGTCGGAGAGGCCCTGCATGAGGGCGGAGGCACCGAGGCGGTTGGCGCCGTGGTCCGAGAAGTTGGCCTCGCCGAGGACGAAGAGGCCGGGGACGTTGGACATGAGGTTATAGTCCACCCAGAGGCCGCCCATGGTGTAGTGCACCGCGGGGTAGATGCGCATGGGGGTCTTGTAGGCGCTCTCGTTGGTGATCTCGTGGTAGATGTCGAAGAGATTGCCGTAGCGTTCCTTCACGGCGGCCTCGCCGAGCTCGGTGATCTTTTCCTTGGAGGGGTTGTGGAGGCCGGCGAGGGCGGCGGCCTGCTTGCCGTAGCGCTGGATGGCGTCGGCGTAGTCGAGGTAAACGCCGAGGCCGGACTCACCGACGCCGCGGCCTTCGTCGCACATGCGCATGGCGGCGCGGGAGGAGACGTCGCGGGGGGCGAGGTTGCCGAAGGACGGATAGATGCGCTCGAGGTAGTAGTCGCGGTCGGCCTCGGGGATCGTATTCGGATCCTTCTTACAGTCCTCGGCCTTCTTGGGGACCCAGATGCGGCCGTCGTTGCGGAGCGACTCGGACATGAGGGTGAGCTTGGACTGGTAGTCGCCGGAGACGGGGATGCAGGTCGGGTGGATCTGCGTGTAGCACGGGTTGGCGAAGCAGGCGCCGCGCTTGTAGGCGCGCCAAATCGCGGTGGCGTTGGACTGGCGGGCGTAGGTGGAGAGGTTGAAGACGTTGCCGTAGCCGCCGGTGGCGAGGATCACGGCGTCGCCGGCGTGGCGGTGGAACTTGCCGGTGACGAGGTCGCGGGTGATGACGCCCTTAGCGACGCCATCGACGAGGACGAGGTCGACCATCTCATGCTGGGTGACGAGCTGCACGGCGCCGGCGCCGACCTGCTTGGAGAGCGCGGAGTAGGCACCGAGGAGGAGCTGTTGGCCGGTCTGGCCGCGGGCGTAGAAGGTGCGGGAGACCTGGGCGCCGCCGAAGGAGCGGTTGGCGAGGAGGCCGCCGTATTCGCGGGCGAAGGGCACGCCCTGGGCGACGCACTGGTCGATGATGTTGACGGACACCTCGGCGAGGCGGTGGACGTTGGCCTCGCGGGCGCGGTAGTCGCCGCCCTTGATGGTGTCATAGAAAAGTCGATACACGCTGTCGCCGTCGTTCTGGTAGTTCTTGGCGGCGTTAATGCCACCCTGGGCGGCGATGGAGTGGGCGCGGCGGGGCGAGTCGTGGAAGACGATGCACTTCACCTTGTAGCCGAGCTCGGAGAGCGTGGCGGCGGCGGAGGCGCCGGCGAGGCCGGCGCCGACGATCACGACCTCGTATTTCCGCTTGTTGGCGGGATTGACCAACTTCATGTTGGCCTTGTAGTTGCGCCACTTGTCGGCGAGGGGGCCGGGAGGAACGTTGGAATTGAGGGTGGCCATGGCGGGTAAGGCTTAGTGGGTGGCGTTGGCGGAGTGGTCGGCGGCGGGAATGTCCTCGCCGGCCAGGACGAGCGCGGCGGTGGTGCCCTCGGCGGGCTTGGCGATGCCGGTCAGGATCAGGCCGGGGATGGCGAGGTTGCCGAGGAAGTAGGCCAGACAGAAGAGCGCGGCGACCTTGCGCAGGCAGCCGGACCAGGTGCCGTTGCGCCAGCCGATGGTCTGGAACAGCGAGTCGAGTCCGTGGAGGAGGTGAAGCGAGAGCAGGCCGACGGCGATGATGTAGAATATCGAGACGATGGGGTTGGCAAACCCGAGGAACACCATGCTGTAGACGTCGTGCACCTCGGTGCCGGCGCTGGCCAACGGGAAGCCGAACTCGCGCACGTCGTGCTGGAGGACGACCTCGGGCAGGCTGCCCTTGAAGGTGGAGGCCTGAGCGTAGCCGAGGGTGAAGTGGGCGATGTGGTAGATGATGAACGCGAGCACCACCAGACCGGTGAGGCGCATGGTGCGGGAGGCGACGGTGGCGCGCAGCCACTTGTTGACGCCGTAACGCTCGGGGCCGCGGGCGGCCTTGCTCTCGAGGGTCAGCGCGACGGCGGCCCAGATGTGCAGGCCGACGCAAACGAGGAGCACGAGGCGGACGAGCCAGAGCACCGGGCCGAGCGATTGCAGAAAATGCGCATAACCGTTGATGTGGTCGGGCGCGGCGAAAATCTGCAGGTTGCCGAGCAGGTGGCCGGTCACAAAACCGATCAGGACCAGGCCGGTGAGGGCCATGATGAATTTTCGCCCGATGGACGAGCTGAAGAGGTTGCCGATGAGGCTCATCGTTGAAGGAGGGTCTGGGTCAACAGGTGGTCGCGGCGACGGGATGACGCGGCGGCGAAAACAACGCATACAATCAGGGCGGACCCCATGTAAAGGGCCGCCTGACAGCGGTGCTTATAACCTCCCGAGTATTAGACCCCCTAACTCTTTGGAGAAGCGCAGGTCTTGGCGCGATGCGCGCGAAATCGGGCGGCGCGGCCCGCCCAAACCCTCACCGAAACGTCGCCCGCGCCGTCGTTTTCGCCGCCCTCAAGGCGTCACGCAGCGAGCGGCTTGAGCAGCGCGAACTTGCCGCTGGCGGCCGGCGCGATGAGGCGTCGGCGGAAGGCCGTGACGCGCGCACCCGGTCCGAGCGCGCCGGCAACGGCGGCCTCCAGGCCGGCGGGGGCGACGTGGTCGGCGACGTAGTGGAAATCCCAGCGCGTGGCGGTGGCCTGCACGAGGCTGTAGTGCCAGCAGGCGAAATCGGCCGGCAACACGGCGTCGATCTCGGTGGGTGAAACCAGCTGCCCGTCAGGCCGGAAATACAGCCCGCCCTCGCGCCCGAGCAACCGGTAGCCGGTGGGCGTGCGGCGCACGACATCCCCTGTGTGGTAACGCAGCAACGGCATCGCCTCGCGGCCGCGGGTGGTCACGTGAATCTGGAAAATGTCCTCATAACCGCGCCACGGCACGAGTTCGACAAAGGCGTTGTCGTCGATGACGCGGGAATCGTCTTTGAACGCCTCGCCGACGAAGAGGTAACCGGCCTCGGTCGAGCCGTAGAGGTCGACCTGCGGCGCGGGGAACACTGCGGCGATGCGGCGCGAGTGCACGAGGCTGGCCTTGCCGTAGGTGAGGATGACGACCTTGACGCCGGGGATGGCGACCTTGCGCTTCTGCACGGCGCGGGCGAGCAGCGAGAGGTAGATGGGCTCACCCTCGATGATGTCGGGATTGACGGCCTGCAGCTCGAGAACGATGCGATCCCACTCGGACTCGGGAAAGACGAAGGGGTCGCTGGTGAGGTTAAGGTAAACCGTGCCGTCGAAGTAGCGGTGCGGGAAGGGATGGTCCTCGTAGGGGCACAGGTTCGACGAACAGCCGACCGGCGCGAGGATGCACTTGCGGTGGGGCTTGTCCGCATACGGCGCGAGCAACGGATGCGCGCGGTAGGCGCGGCGGGTCTGCTCGTTCCACCAACCGTCCTCCATGATGACGGTCATCGGCGACTGGGTGGTGCCGCCGGTGGATTCATATTCGTAGCGGCTCTCCTGCAGGCCGCGCTCGATCACCGCGTAGTCCTCGAAGAACGCCTGGTGGCCGCGCTCGACGATCTCCTTCTTGGAGAGCGCGGGGATCTCGCGGTAACAACCCCAGTGCAACGGCTCGGCGTGCAATGGGAAACGTTGCCCGTAGACGGGGCTCAGCGAATAGATGCGCCGGATCTCGCTTTCCAGAGGCGCGGGCAGGCGACCGGAGTCGTCGGCCGGCAAGTGGCCGGGAGCGTTGGCGAACTGGGGGGCGGTCGTGGCGGACATCTTGGAAAAACGGACCGCACGGAAAACGCGGCCGGCGCGCAAGTCAAACGCCGCGCCCGCGTCGCTCGCGCCAGACCGGCTCGTAGGCGAACAGCGCGCAAAGCACCAGGCTGTGCGTGATCGCGCCGGCGCGCGCCTCGGCCAGCACCTCGTCGACCGGACGCAACGCGACCTCGATCTCCTCGTCGGGGTCCCAGGCCTGCGGGCCCGTGCGCACGACGTCCTCGACGAGCACGAGGTGGCAGCGGTTGCTCATGATGGCGGGGTTGGGGTGGACGGTGGCGAGCAGACGCGCGCCACGGCCGGTGTATCCGGTTTCCTCCGACAACTCGCGCAGGCCGGCCTCGACGGGGTCCTCGCCGGCGTCGATCACGCCGCCGGGCACCTCCCACGAGAAGGCGTCGATGCCGTAGCGGAACTGGTTGACGAGCACCAGACGGCCGTCGGGCGTGACGGCGACGACGTTGACCCAGTCGGGCGCGTCGATGACGACGAACTCGCGCTCGGTGCCGCGCACGGGATGGGCATAGCTTTGGCCGCGCACGTCAAACACGCGCGTCTTGGTCAGGCTGCGGGCCGCGCCGGCCGTCCAGCGCGAGGGCTGCGGGGCGGTTGGCGATCCCGAAGCGGGCGGATGGGCTGGAGATTGATCGGAGCCGGAGGAAGAGGCCATGGTCGGGTCAAAAAAAAGCCTCCCAACGGGGACGTCGGGAGGCGGAGATCAGGGTCGGGTTTTCAAACCGACGGGAAAATCACTTCTTGGGCAGCTTGAGCTTCTGGCCGACCGCGAGGCGGGACCAGTTGACGCCGGGGTTGACGGCGAGCAGGTCGGCGAGGGAGACGCCGTTGGCGGCGGCGATCTTCACGCCGGTGTCGCCACCCTTGACGACGTATTCGTCGGGGCCGGCCACGGCGGGCGTCGCGGAGGCGCCGGAGGCGGTGCGGGTCGCGGCGGGCGCGGGCTTGGTAGCGAGTTCCTGGACCTTGGCGATGTCGTCGCGGAGGGTGCCCATGGCTTGGGAGACGTTGCCGAAGGCTTCGTTGGTGGCGCGCTGGAGGGCGGTGACGGTCTTGCTGGCACCTTCGGCGGCGAGGGCGGCGGTGCGAACCTCGTTCTCCATGGCGGCCAAACGGTCGGCCTGGCCGGCCTGCGCGTCGGCGATCTTTTGGTCGACGCCGGAGCCTTTGGCGAGAGCCACGACCGAGAGCACGATGGCGATCACGCCAACAATGATAGCGGCGACCGGCAGGTAGCTGCTGTTACTTTCGCGAGAAATAGTGTCCATGAAGGAAGGAGGTTATGGGCTTCAAGCGCTAGGGGCACGCGTCTGGGTATTCAAGCAGAGAAGTGACCGAACGGTGACGGCGTTGTCGCCGAAAGGACTCGGTTTGCGTTGACACAGGGCGGCGCGGGACGAGTTTCGGCCGGTTGTTCGGGGTGTAGCTTAGCCTGGTAGAGCGCCTGGTTTGGGACCAGGAGGTCGAGAGTTCGAATCTCTCCGCCCCGACCATTTTCACAGGCGGCTTACGCCTGAAACGCGGGCAAACAAAAGCCCGCCGTGGGGTAACCGGCGGGCTCGGGTGTCTCCCAGAACCAAGGGAGAAATTGGAAAATCGGCCTCAGGGCGAGGGGAAGGAAACCATCGGCGCGGTCTCGTCGCCCGCACCGGCGTCGGCGGGAGCGTCCGAAGTGGCGGCGGCCTCGTCCGAAGCGGTCGCGGAGGAGGCGAGCTGGGAACGGAGCATGAGCGCGCGTTGACCCCAGAGGCCGGTGTCGCCGAGCGCGGCGATCTGCTCGACGCGGCGGTTGGCCTCGTCGATGCGACCGGACTCGCGGGCGATGGAGGCGAGGTGGTAGGCGGCCTCGGCGCGGATGACCGCAGTGCGGGCCACGTCGTCGGCGAGCTGGCGGAGAACGGTGACGCCTTCCTCGGTCTTGCCGGCTTGGATGACGCTGATGGCGGCGCCGAGCAGGGCGCGGCCGGCGAGGGGTTGTTCGCCGAGCGAGGTGGCGGCGTCGCGGTAGGCGGCACCGGCGCCGGCAAAGTCGCCCGCAGAGTAAAGTTCATCGGCGACCTGCAGCAGCGCGACTCCGGCCAGCGCATGGGACGGGTGGGCGGCGGCGAAGGCCAGCAGGGCGTCCTTACCCTCGACGGTGGCAAACTCGGCGCGGGTGGCGGCGTCCTGGCGGGCACCCATCCAACCGACGAGGCCGCGACCGGCGATGGCGATCACCACGACGGCGACGCCCAGCACGATGACCCGCGAGTAGCGCTCCCAGAAGAGTTGCAGGCGATCCTCGAGCCCCGGCGCCACGTAAGAGTCGTCAACCTGCACCAGATTGCGGTCGTCGCCCGAAGGCAGGGAAGTCGGCTGGGAGGGGGAAGACATAGGGTGCGGCGAGTGGGAAAATCAAAAAAACACCCCCCGACAAACCCGTAAAGCCATGATTTCCCCAATTAAATCAACATGTTGATTGTTAGTTGATTATAAATCCACCGAAAGCCGATCCTGCGGCCCGCCGGACGGCCCGCGCGGCTCAATCAAAAACCACCGTCTTGTTGCCGTAGGCGAGCACGCGGTTGTCGAGGTGCAGGCGCACGGCCTTGGCGAGGACGAGTTTTTCCAAGTCGCGGCCCATGCGGATCATGTCGTCGACGCCGTGGCGATGGGTCACGCGGGCCACGTCTTGGTAGATGATCGGGCCGTCGTCGAGCACCGCGGTCGCGTAGTGGGCGGTGGCGCCGATGAGCTTCACGCCGCGCGCGTGGGCCTGATGGTAGGGCTTGCCGCCCGCGAACGCCGGCAGGAACGAGTGGTGGATGTTGATGACCGGCTTGGCCCAGGTGCCCAGAAAGTCCGCCGACAACACCTGCATGTAGCGCGCCATCACCGCGAGGTCCGCGCCCCAGCCGCGCAGCACGGCCAGCTGACGCGCCTCGGCGTCGGCCTTGGTCGCCGCGCTCACCGGCACGAGTTCGTAGGGCAAACCATAGTGCGCCGCGGCCTCCGCAAGGTCGGGGTGGTTGGACAGCACGCCGACCAGCTCGCCGGCGAACTCCCCCGCCTGCCAGCGCAGCGCGAGATCATGGAAACAATGGTCAAACTTCGACACCAGCACCGCCACCCGCGGCCGCCGCGCGCTCGTGGCCAGCCGCGCCTTCATACCCAGCCCCGCGGCGAACTCCGCGAACGCCGATGTCTCGGCGTTGACCGCGTCCATGTCGGCACCGGATGCGCTCACCCACTCCACGCGTTGGAAAAACACGCCCGCCTCCATGTCGCGGTGCTGGTCGGCGTGCAGGATGTTGCCCCCGCGCTCGAAAATCCAACCCGACACGCGTGCAACCAATCCCGGTTGATCGGGTCCATGCAACAAAGCGACCACAGTGGTTTGAGCCATAAGCCCGAAGCACTACGGCGCGCCCGCGCCACCGGCAAGCCCCGCGTTGCGCGCGAAATTCATCCTCCGCCACCTGACAAACCGCCCGACCGCGCACACCTTCTCCTCGTCATGCTCGTCCACCCGCGCCTTCGCCGTCACCTCCCGCTCACGCTGTTGCTCGGGGCGCTCGTCGCGTGGCCGATGATCCACCATGCCCCGCCCGCGACCTGCCCGCCCGGCGTAACCGCCTGCCCGCTCGACACGACAAAAGCCCTCGCCGGCGGCTCACAACTCGTCGTCGTGCACCGGCCGCAATAACGCCGCCTCCGGATCCAGCCGCGCGCGCTCCAACCAGTCGGCCAACAGCGGCTCCTTCGCCACCAAGTCCGCGGGAAACGGCGCCGCCAGCAGGTCGATCGCGCGCAGTTGACCGTCGATGGCGCGCACCAGGTTTTTCGAATGCAGGTCGGCCACCAGCCACGGCCGGCCGTCGACGAAATACAGCCGCGGATGATCGCGCCGCGCCCGCAGGAAACGCGACGGGATCGGGATCAACGGAGCCGGCTGCACCCGCGACGTGTCCGCGCCCTCGTCGAGCAACGCGCCCAGCGTCTGCTTGGTCACCAGCACGCCCTCGTGCTTGGTCACGCCCACCACCTCGGTCGGCATGCCGTCGAGCCGCACGATCAGGTCGAACTTTTCCAACATCGCCCGGTAACTCCCGTCGCACGCGTCGGCCAGCAGCGCGATGTCGCCGCCGCGCCGAAACGAAAACGTGCCGCCGATGCGCCCGTCGTCGCGCGGCATGAAGAACTTGTAGATCGAGTGGTCCTCCGCCTCGAACGCCGTCGCCTCCACGCCGCTGCTGATCGGGCGCAGCCGCGGACCGCACTCCGCCAGCAAATCCTCCACACCCTCGGGAAAACCGAAGTCCTCCAGCGAGATGATCGGCAGCAGCGCCCGAAACGCGTGCGCCGCCTCGTCCAGTTCGTGCCAAAGCGGATCGGCGTCCGCCAGCAGGCCTATTTCGTCGGCTTCCCAGAGGACGAGGTCATCGTCCGGATCCGTTCCGATGCCGACTTTCTCCGCTGCCGCGCCGAAGCGAGCGAGCGCTTCCAGTCTTCGCCGGTGATCGTGTTGAAGCGCGCGTCGCTCTTCGTCGGACGGGAGCCGTCCGCCTTGGATGCAGGTCGGTCGTCCGGTGAAGGGGTCGGTTTGCATGGGTCGGTCATGGCGGCGGGAAGTTCGTTCCGAC
This sequence comes from Verrucomicrobiota bacterium, assembly GCA_030601755.1. Classification (GTDB taxonomy): domain Bacteria; phylum Verrucomicrobiota; class Verrucomicrobiia; order Opitutales; family Opitutaceae; genus JAUWBF01. The sequence goes on from JAUWBF010000094.1 coordinate 10,115, forward strand.
CGGGCGCGAACGCAACCGGAAGTTCCCCAAACTTGCCAACACGTTATTCGCAATCTCGCATGCCTCCCATGCTCGACGTCCTCTGCGCCGGCTTCGCCTGCCTCGACCTCACCCTGCGGCTCCCGCGCCACCCCTCGCCCGACGAAAAACTCACCGCCGACGGCCTCGTGCATTCCGGCGGCGGACCCGCCGCCAACGCCGCCGTGCAGATCGCCCGCCTCGGCGGACGCGCCGGCTTTCTCGGCCGCCTCGGCGACGACGTCTTTGGCCGCCAACTGCTCGACCAATTCGCCGCCGAGGGCATCGACACCAGCGCCTGCGTGACCACCGCCGACCCCACCCCGCTCGCCGTCATCCTCACCAAGCCCGACGGCTCCCGCAACGCCCTCGGTTACCGCCCCTCCGCCCCGCCCCTCGCCGACCCCACGGCGATCCTCGAGCGCCTGCGACCCCGCGTGCTGCTGCTCGACGCGCACCGCCCCGAGTGGAACGCCCCGCTGGCCGCGGCCGCCCGCGCCGCCGGCATCCCCGTCGTCGCCGACCTCGGCTCCCCCACCCCCGCCGCCCGCGAACTCGCCGCACTCGCCGACCATCTCGTCGCCTCCGAAGCCTACACGACCGCGCAACTCTCCGCGCCCCTCACACCCGCCGCCCTCCCCCGCCTGCATCCGCACCCGAAAAGTGTAACCATTATGGTTACAATCGGCGAACGCGGCCTCGTCTTCTGCCACCCCGAACACGGTGCCGGCGCCCTGCCGGCGTCCGCCGTCACCGCCGTCGACACCAACGGCGCCGGCGACGCCTTTCACGGCGCCTACGCACTCGGCCTCGCGCAAGGTTTGCCCTGGCCCGAACTCCTCCGCCGCGCCTCCGCCTGCGGCGCGCTCGCCTGCACCCGCCCCGGGAGCTGGACATCGCTCGCGACCCGCGCGGAGTTGGAGAACTTCCTGCTACGTCACGCCAACACGAACGCATGAGCACCGCCACACCGGCCACCTCCGCCAAACCCAAGCCCATGACCTCCCCCTGGGCGCGCCGCCGCAAATCCCCCCTGCACGGCTGGGGCATGATCGCGACCAAGGACATCCCCTCCGGCACGCCCATCATCGAATACGTCGGCCGCAAGATCACCAAGGCAGAATCCCTGCGCATCGAGGCCGAGCGCGAAAAACG
>JAUWBF010000078.1 GCA_030601755.1 Verrucomicrobiota bacterium
CTCGTCGAGGAGGGCCTGCTGGTGCGCTTCCGCGGACGCGGCACCTTCGTCAACATCAGCCGCACCTCCTCGCAAAAGAAGCTGCTCGCGCTGCTCGTCTGCCAGCACACCCACGTGTCCGGGGCCTACGACCTGCTCATCGGCGGCGCGCGCGAGGCGGCCTCGAAGCACGGCTATCAACTCCTGCTCGCCAACTCCCGCAACGAGGCCGAGAGCGGCATCGAGCAGGCCATGCGGCTCAACGAGCACCGCGTCGCCGGCACCATCGTCGTGCCGCTCCAGACTCCCACGCCTGACCAGAGCACCGCGATGGTGCTGCGCGCGCTCAGCCAGGCCGGGCAAAAGGTCGTGCTCGTCGACGAGGATTCCTCCGACGAAAACACCAGCAGCGTCTCCAGTCAGAACCGCGAGGCCACGCGCGACCTCACCAAGCACCTGATCTCCCTCGGTCACCGCCGCATCGCCTTCCTCACGAGCACCCGCACCGAGGTCGTGCGCGAGCGCGAGGACGGTTTCCGCGATGCCATGGCCGAGGCCGGCCTGCCCGTGCCGCCCGAGTATTTTCTCGAGGTCGCTGGCCGCGACCCCTCGCAACAAGGCCGCCAGGAGATCGACGTCTTCATGGCCATGCGCACGCCCCCCGAGGCGATCGTCTGCCTGCACGACCTCATCGCGCTCAACGCCCTCTCCCGCTGCGCCGAGCGCGGTTGGAAGGTCCCTGGTGACGTCGCCATCGTCGGCTTCGACGACCTGCCGCAGGCCGCCCAGGCCAAGCCCGCGCTGACCAGCGTGCACCAACCTCTTTCCGAGATCGGCGCGCGCGCCGTCGAGCTGCTCATCGAGGAACTCAAGGGCAACGCCGCCCCCCGCCGCCACGAACGCCTGCCCTGCCGGCTCGTCGTGCGCGCCTCCTGCGGCGCCGGCTGAGCCTCCGCGCCCGCCCGCGCGTTCGCGCTCCCTCCCACTCTCCCTCCTCCGGCCCGCCCGCGGCGCCGGCCGGCCCTTTCCATACCCATGAAAACCCGTCTGCTCGCCCTCCTTTGCCCCGTGCTGCTCGCCGCCTCCGCCGTCGCGGCGGACACGACCGACGCGCTGCCGCCGCTCACCGTATCCGGAAACAACTACACCGATCCGTCCGGCGCGGTCGTCAAGTTCTGGGGCGTCAACCTCACCGCCTTCTACCCCGACAAGGCCGCCGCCGATGCCACCGCTCGCAACCTCGCCGAGCGTCAGGTCAACCTCGTGCGTCCCCACCACATGCTGCGCTCCAGCAAGGACTGGAACCCGTCCATGGCCAGCGGCGCGCTCGTCGACTACGCCGCCGACTCGCGCACCTTCGACCCCGTCGCGCTTGACCGCTTCGACTACCTCAACGCCGCGCTGCGCAAGCAGGGCATCTACCTCGCGATGTCCGCGCACAACACCCGCCACTTCCTCCCCGGCGACGTCGGCATCCTCTCCGTTTCGCCCGAGGACGACGCCGCCTGGTCCACCGCCATCAGCGAGCTCAACGACTGGCATTGGAAAAAATCCTTCGACCCGATCAAGGCCCTGCCCGTCATCGACGAGCGCGCCGCGCTGCTGACCGCCGAGCTTCTCGTCAAGCTGCTCAACCACCGCAACCCCTACACCGGCCTCACCTACGCCGAGGACCACCAGTGGATCAGCCTCGAGGTCGTCAACGAGTCCTCGCTCGAATACGCCATCATCTGCAAGAACCGCTTCCCCGCCTACTTCGAGGAACGCCTGCAGGCCCGCTGGCGCGAGTTCGCCGCCGCCAACGGCATTGCCAGCGCCGGCGACATCTACGAGCCCCGCGGCTCCGAGGCCGTGCGCGTGCGCGCCGCCTTCTTCCGTCAGCTTGAGTCGGCCTACTATGACCGCATCCGCGCCGCCATGGAATCGACCGGCGCCAAGATACCCATGCTCTTCTCTAACCTCTGGCGCGGCGACAACGCCACCGCCATGGCCGAGGAAAAATCCGAAGTCATCGAGAACCACGCCTACATCGACCCGCTGCTCGTGCGCGGCGTGAAGGACGGCATCGCCGACGCCATGAAGTTCGCGGTCAAGGACAAGCCCTTCTTCGTCGGCGAGTTCAACCAGGCCGAGGGCTCCGAGAACATCAAGGCCCAGTCCCGCTACCGCACCATGCTCATGCTCGGCGCGCCGGCCTACGCCGGCCTCCACGACTGGAGCGGAATTGTATGGTTCGCTTGGATACACGGCACGCGCCGCGTCGGCGACGACGGCTGGTCCACCCGCCCCGACCGCGAGTCGCACCTCGGCGAGATGGTGTCCGACGGCATGATGCTCGACCACCTGCGCACCGCCGGCCTGATCTATCGCCGCAACCTCGTCGCCCCCAGTCGCGACCCCATGATCCTCGCCACCGCCGGCCCGCTCCACGCCGGCGACTACCACGGCCTCATGTCCGGCAAACGCAAGCCGCTCGACGGCTGGCAAAACATCCACGGCTTCCGCCGCACCTACGTCGGCGAGCCCACCCCGCAGGCCGGCACGCCGTGGCTCAACGACCGCGTCGCCGGACCCGTCATCACCAGTGACACCGGCGAGATCATCAAGGACATCGCCCGCCGCCAGCTCACGCTCGCCGCGCCGCAGGCCGAGGGCTTCAGCGGCTTCCTCGACGACTCCGCCCCCGCCGGCCTTAAGCACCTCGCGCCCGGCGCCGACGCCGGCTTCGCCACCGTGCTGCTCGTTGCCGAGGACGATCGTCCGCTCGCCGAGTCGACCCGTCTCGTGCTGAGCCGCACCGCGCTCGACATGGTGCTCAAGGAAACCGACACCCTGCCGCTCGCGCTGCGCGGCATCGTGCCGGCCGGCGCGACCGCCACCTTCAAGGTCACCCGCCCCGCCGCCTCGGAGGCCACGCTCACCGCCCGCGCCGACGGCACCCTCGTCCTGCCGGCCGCCGGCTGGCACGAGGCCGAGCTGCACATTGCCCGCTGATCAATCCGTCACTCCGGCGCCCGCCATGCCCAACGCGTCCAGTTCGTCGCCCGCCATCCGCGAGGTCGGGGTGGTTTTCAAGACCCACCTCGACATCGGCTTCACCGACCTCGCGGCCAACATCGTCCGCCGCTACCTGACCGACTTCATCCCGTCGGCGCTCGCGCTCGCCAAGGCCACCCGCGACCGGCCCAACCGCTTCGTCTGGACCACCGGCTCCTGGCTCGCCCACCGTTACCTCGAGGGCGCCCCCGCCGCCGGCCGCCGTGCCATGGAGGAGGCCATCGAGGCCGGCGACTTTCATTGGCACGCGCTGCCGTTCACCTCGCACACCGAGTTCATGGACGCGTCGCTCTTCCGACTCGGCCTGCGCTACACGAAGATCCTTGATCAACGCTTCGGCCGCCGCACCCGCGCCGCCAAACTCACTGACGTGCCTGGCCACACCATCGGCATCGTGCCGCTGCTCGCCGAGGCCGGCGTGCGTTTGCTGCACATCGGCATCAACCCCGGCTCGAAACCCGTTTCCGTGCCGCCCGCCTTTCTCTGGCGCCGCGACGGTCGCGAGATCGTCGTCGTCTACGAAGCCGACTATGGCGGCGTGGCCGTGCTGCCCGGCGGCTCCGCGCTCTCGGTCAACCTCACCGGCGACAACCTCGGCCCGCAAAACCCGTCCGAGATCGACGCTGTTTACGAGCGTCTGCGCGCCGCCCATCCGGACGCCCGCCTCGTGCCCGGCGGCATGGACGTGCTGGTCGACAACTACTGGAAACACCGCGCCGCGCTCCCCGTCGTCGAGTCCGAGATCGGCGACACCTGGATCCACGGCGTCGGCACCGATCCGTGGAAAGCCGCCGCCTTCCGCGAACTCTCCCGCCTGCGCAACCGCTGGATCGCCGACCGCCGTTTCGCCTTTGGCGACGCCACCGACCTGGCCTTCGGCGAACAGCTCCTGCTCACCGCCGAGCACACCTGGGGCATGGACCTGAAAACCCACCTCAAGGACTGGAAAAACTACGGTCACCGTCCGTTCGCCCGCGTGCGCTCGATGCCGAACTTCCGCAAGGTCGAATCCTCCTGGGTCGAGCAGCGCGCCTACCTCAAAAAAGCCGTCGCCGCGCTGCCCGCCGACCTCGCGAGCGAGGCCCGCGCCGCGCTCAAGCCGCTGCGCCCGACCAAGCTCGCCAAGCAGACCGCGTGGACGACGCTCGCCCTCGATTCGCGCATCACGTTGCCCGGCCACGAACTCGGCTTCGACGCCACGAGCGGCGCGCTCTCGCACCTGCGCGTCGGCGACGAACGCCGTTCGCGCGCCTCCGCCACGCATCAGCTCGGACGCTTCTTCCGCCAGACGTATTCACAAGCCGACTACGACCGCTGCTACGCGCAATACAACCGCCACGAGGCGCAGTGGATTCGCGACGACTTCACCAAGCCCGGCCTCTCCGCCGCCGTGCGTGCGCGTGTGCAGTCGCCGGTGTTGTCCGCGCTGGAGCGGCACGCCGATGGTCGCCGTTTGCGCGCGTGGCTGCGCTTCGACGCGGCGGCTCGTCGCGACGGAGCGCCCGCCGAGGCGCTGGTCGCGTGGGCGGTTGACGACGAAGGCGCGCTGACGCTCACGCTCGACTGGTTTGGCAAGCCCGCGGTGCGCATGCCCGAGGCCTATTGGCTGGCCTTCCGGCCCAAGCTCGGTGCGGACGCGCAGTGGCGTTATCACAAGCTCGGCCAGTGGATCGATCCGCGCGACGTCGTCGCCGGCGGTTCTCGCGAGCTGCACGCCGTCGAGGACGACGTGCGCGCCGGCGACCTGACGATCACGACCCTGGATACGGCCTTGGTCGCGCCGGGCGAGGGCAGCCTGCTGGACTTTCACCAGAAGATTCTGCGTCCCGACGCCGGTCTCGCCTTCAACCTCTTCAACAACCGCTGGGGAACCAACTTCCCCATGTGGTCCGAAGGCGACGCGCGCTTCCGTTTCAAGCTGCGAATCGAGTGAGCAGGGGTAGCTCGAATCATGATAGTGAGAAGTAGCGCAGGCTTCCAGCCTGCCGTCGAAAGGCTGGTTGCAGGCTGGAAGCCTGCGCTACTAGGCGGAGATTTTGCTAACCAGTTTAAAGTTGTGGCGATCCCACCTCACGCCTTCTGGACGATGACCACGAGGTGCTTCTCCGGCCATTGGTCGTATTCAAGGTGTCGACACACGCAGCCGCAGTCGGCGATCAGTGCCAGCGTGCGAGGGATGCCGAGAACGCTGTAGTAAACCGTCGGTCCCATCGCGGCGTCGGTTTTTTCATCGGCTCGGTCGAGACCGCCGGTGGTGAAAATGAACACGCCGCCCGGAGTGAGCGCCGCGAGGATCTTGCGCATCACCGGCTCCTGCTGCGCGAGCGGCAGATGCCAGAGACTGTCCCATCCGGTGATGAAGTCATAGCTGTGTGGGAAAACCCACTCGCAGATATCGGCGTGGTGAAAGGTCACGTCGGGATGCCGCGCGCGGGCCAGCTCGATCATGCGCGCGGACACGTCCAGACCCTCGACGTCAAACCCGCGCGCGAGCAACAGGTCGACGAAGCGTCCGCTGCAACCGCAGCCGAGATCGATGGCGCGCCTGGGCTTGCCGACGAGATCGCCGTGATCACCGCGGGAGTCGTCGATGAACGCCAACGCCCGCTCATGCGCCGTGATGCCGTTGCGCCGGTTGAACGTCTTGCCGTTCCAAACATCGGCGATCTGGTCGTAGCTGCGGCCGGTTTGCTCGGGAGTCATGGAGGGGCAGGCTCTTAGGTTGGAGTGTATCTCTATCGCAGAAATGCCCTGCGAGCCCTAGCTCAGGCTGACGGTGATCTTGGTCAAGGGCAGGATGCTTCCGATCAGGAATGCAGAGAGCGCCACGCCGCCAACGAGGATGATGAATTGAGCCAAGCGCAGTTTAAGGGAGTCGCGTTTGGCAAGCTCACCGAGGGTATAGAGCAGCAGGATGACGGTGGGCATAACCAACCAGTAGATGATTCCTCCGCGCCAGAGGACGGCCTCGGTCAGTTTGGGCAACGGAGCACCTGCCAGAAAGTCGTTGTAGAAGCGGCCCAGACAATTCGCAGCGTATGCGGCGCACAATGACACGAGCAGGTTGATGAATGCGGCGGTTCTCAGGGTCATCGTTTATGGGGGAGGTGTGGCGGTGGAGCGCTTTCGTTTGCGGAGTCTCGTGGCGTGAATGATCAGTTGCCCCAGGCTTAACCCAACCAGTCCGACGCACAGCACGTAGGCGAGACCGTAGATCACGGTCCAAGGCGCGATGGTGGTTTCATGGGATGATTGATGCAAAACAACGTAGTCGTTGCGGGGATGATGCCACCACGGCAGGGGGCGGTCGGGATGTTGGCGAGCCCAGGACCCTTCCTCGCCGCCGCCATAAAACGGGTAAAGCCCGTGCAGTGGCTTGAGCACCAGTGCTTCACCCGGTCCTCCGGAGCCATGGATGATGGCGGTGTTGGTGAAGAGCAGAATCAGGCCCAGCGTGATCAGCAGTCTCAGTTTCATCGTTCTGAGCGAAGCGTGCTTTGCGTTTCCGATCATCCGCTGAAGTCGAACTTCACCTCGCCGCCGACGACCTTGAGTTTCGCGTCGAAGGGCTTGCCGGCCTTGCTCATGAAGCCGGTGAGGACGTCTGTCTCCCTCGCGGTGAGGAGCTGTTTCACGACGTCGACCGCGATTTCCTTTTGGGCCATCGTCTTCCAGACGACGAAGCGGCAGCCGGCTTTCCAGTTGGAGCAGCCGTAGGCCTTCTTGCCGACCACCACGTCGCCGCCGCAGCAGGGGCAGGGGCCGAGGGTCTCGGTGCCGGCGGCGGCCTTTTGCGCGGGGGCGGTGGTCTCGTAGGCCGGCTTGCCCTTCTTGTCGAACTGCAGGTGGGCGAAGTGGGACTGGCCGTCGTCCGTGATGGGGTGCGGCGTGAGCGTGCGCTTGTGGATGAGGATCTCGCGAGCGAGCACGGGCGTGATCTCGAGGCCCCAGAGTTCGCCGGGCAGGACAAACTTGCAGCCGGTCTTCCACTGCGAGCAGCCGTAGCCGGTGCGGCCGCGGATGACCGGCGACTGGCAGAGCGGACAGGGGCCGAGGTTGGTGAGGTCGATGGTGGCCTCGGCCTTGTTTTGCAAAATCTCGCGCGTGTAGGCGGCGACCTCCGACATGAAGACGGCGGGCTCGTATTCGCCGCGCTCGACGAGCTTGAGCCGGTGTTCCCAATCGCCGGTGAGCTCGGGGGATTTTAACCGTTCGTCCTGCACGAGCGAGATGAGCGCGCGGCCGGAGTCGGTGCTGAGGAGGTTCTTCTTTTTGCGCTCCACGTAGCCGCGGCTGATGAGCACCTCGATGATGGACGCGCGGGTGGCTGGGGTGCCGACGCCCTTTTCCTTGAGCGCTTCCTTGAGGGTTTCGTCGGTCACGATCTTGCCGGCGGTCTCCATGAGCTGGAGCAGGCTGGCCTCGTTGAAGCGCTTGGGCGCGCTGGTCTTGCCGGCGACCAGCTTGGGCTCGTGCGGGTTGCGCTCGCCTTCCTGGAAGTCGGGCAGTTTTTGCGTGGCCTCGGCGTCCTTTTCCTTGGCGTTGGCGGGCGTGTCGTCATCGGAGGCGTCGCCGCCGTAGAGCGTCTCCCAGCCCGGGTCGACGAGCACGGTGCCGCGGGCGCGGAAGGGCTCGCCGGCGGACTCGGCGTCGACTGTCGTGACGGCGCGGATACAGGGCGGGTAGAACGCGGCGACGAGGCGAGTGACGACGGCGTCGTAGAGAAGGGCCTCGTCGCCGTCGAGGTCGCCGCCGAGGATGTGGGTGGGGATGATGGCGTGGTGGTCGGAGACTTTTTTGTCGTCGACGATGCGCTTGGTGAACTCGAGGGCGGCGAGGTCGAGCTTGCCGATCTCGGCGGGCTTGATGACGCGGAGCTTTTCGAGGAGCGCGGGGATGGTGGCCTTGAGGTCGGAGCTGAGGTAGCAGCTGTCGGTGCGCGGGTAGGTGAGGTGTTTTTTTTCGTAGAGGCCCTGGGCGAGCTTGAGCGTCTGGTCCGCGGTGAAGCCGTGGCGCTTGTTCATGTCGCGCTGCAGCGAGGTGAGGTCGTAGAGCTGCGGCGGGTTGGCGAGGGCGTTCTTCTTGGTGACGCCGGTGATGACGAGTGGGTGGCCGGTGACCTTGTCGAGCACGGCCTGGGCGTCGGGCTGCGCGGAGAATTTTCCGACGGTGTGCTTGAAGGTGGCGCCGCGGCAGGCGGTGTGCAGTTCCCAAAACTCCTCGGGCTTGAAGCGCTCCACCTCGAGGTCGCGACCGACGATCATCGCGAGGATGGGGGTCTGCACGCGGCCGAGGCTGAGCAGGAGGTTGCGGCGGCCGTATTCGACGGTGAAGAAGCGGGTGGCGTTGAGCCCGACGATCCAGTCGGCCTCGCTGCGGCAGCGGGCGGCGGCGTAGAGGCGGTCGAAGTCGGCGGCGGGCTTGAGCTCGGCGAAGCCCTTGGCGATGGCCTCGTTGGTGAGCGAGCTGATCCAGAGGCGGCGGACGGGTTTTTCGAGGCAGCCGGCCCACTCGAGGATGTAGCGGAAGATGAGTTCGCCCTCGCGGCCGGCGTCCGTCGCGCAGACGATTTCGTCGGCCTCGGTGAAGAGGCGTTTGACGGTCTCGAGTTGTTGCAGCGCGCCGGCGTCGCCGCGGGGGCGCAGGCGAAATTGCTCCGGGATGATCGGCAGGTTGGAGATGCGCCAGGCCTTCCACTCGGGGTTGTAGTCTTCGGGTTCCTGGAGTTCGACGAGGTGTCCGAACGCCCAGGTGACGGACCAGCCCTCGCCCTCGAGCCAGCCGTTGCCGCGCTTGTTGGCGCCAAGGTGTTTGGCGATGTCGCGGGCGACGGAGGGTTTTTCGGCGAGGACGACTTTCATGCGGCGCGGGACCAAGGGCGGGCGATGCCGTCAAAAGACACCTCGAAACGCAAAGAAAATGCCCGCAAAACCCGCCCCCGCCATCTCCCGCGAATTCGCCGCCCGGCGCAATTGCCACCCGGAAATTTGTCACTTAATAAGTGACAATGGATTTAAGTCTTTTCGCACTAAAGGTTAGTGTGCCGGATTGTTTGTCACTTAATAAGTGACAAACGGGTCTGGGGGCGGGGATGCGGATCGGGAGGTCGGGGGCGGGGGAATGCGCGTCAGTCTTGGCGGACGACGCGGAAGAAGAGGCGTCCGCCGGCGGGCACGGTCGGCAGGCCCGAGATGGTGAGCGTGGACGCGTCGTCGGGCTGGGTGACGAAGCGCTCGGTGGTCCAAGTGGCGAGGTCCTCGGAGGATTGCACGGTGTAGCTGTCGAAGCGGCGCGTGGTCCAGGTGAGGGTGTCGTCGGTGTGGTCGGTGATCTTGAACGCGGACGCGGGGTCGGTCGGATCGGTGCCGAGGAGAAACTCCTGCAGGTTGGTCAACCCGTCGCCGTCCGTGTCGGCGGTGGCGGTGGAGCTGTTGGCGCCGCCGAAGTAGGTGGTCATCCAGGAATCGGGCACGCCGTCAGGGGCGCCGTTGGGCTGGGTGTCGCGGAGCAAGGCGGCGATGCTCACGTTGATGAATGGGGAAAGATTGGTGCCATCTGACAGACGGATCGTGGCACGATTGTAGAACGAGGTCGTCGGATCGGCGACGACTGTGCCGCTGGTGTTGATTGGCGGGCTGTAGACCAACACTGCCCCGTTCAGCGAAAAGCTGCCGACGCTGGTCGATTGCGTGTTGAGTTGCACGGTGAGGGAGTCGCCTTGCAGGTCTGCCCCGCCGAGCGTGACTTGGTTGACCTCAGGGTTGGCAATTGTCCCGGCATTGGGACTCACCGCGTAGATGACGCGGTCGTAGCCGTAGGGCGGCGTGTTCAGCGGGTGGACCTTCAGCACGGTGGTGATGTCGTGGCTGTTGAGTTGGGCGCCGCGTCCATCGGCGTGGGCTTGGAAAAACATGACGGCCTCGGCCAGCGTGGTGTCGCTCTCGCCGCCGGTTTCGCTGCTGGCGTGCAGGCTGGGCAGGGTGGGCAGGACGCCGAGCAGACCGAGGGCAACGGGGAGTGATCGTATGAGGTTATTGCCCATGAGTGGCATTAGTGGTGGCGCATGCCAATCGCAGAAGCGCGTCGAGGGCGGGGAAATCCTTGTCCGGCCGCATTTCGACCGTGACGCCGCGGGGCGGGCGGGGATTGTCGAGGCGTTGTCCTCCGCCTCCGAATCCACCCTCACGCTGACGCCCATCGGATATGTGCGCACGGAGAAGCGCGTGAAGTTCCAGGCGTTGCACCAGCCGGAGGAGACCGCCGAGGAGCGCAACGTATTGGAACTGGTGCCTGGGCGCGGCTTTGAGCTGGCGGTGCGCGACCTCGCGGGCTTTGAGCGGGTGTGGCTCGTCTGGTGGTTTCATCGCAATGACGAGTGGCGTCCGTTGGTGCTGCCGCCGCGCGGACCGGCGACGCGGCGCGGGGTGTTCGCCACGCGCTCGCCCCACCGTCCCAATGCGCTGGGCATGACGCCGGTGCGCCTGCTGGGCGTTGACGGGCTGCGGCTGCTGCTGGGACCGTGCGACCTAGTGGACGGCACGCCGGTCTTCGACATCAAGCCCTATGTGCCCGCCTACGACGCCTTCCCGACGGCCAAGGCGGGGTGGATCGACGAGGTCGACGCGGCGGCCGCCGGACCGGCGCGCTTCACGGTGCGGCTGAGCCCGCCGGCCGAGGAGCAGGCGGCGTGGCTGGCGGCGAATTGGGGCGTGGATTTTCGGGCGCGTCTGGTCGAGCTGTTGTCACGCGACCCGACGCCGCATCGCACGCGGCGCATTCGCCGTCGGGGCGGGCCGGGGCGGCTGGAGATCGGCTGCGGCGCGTGGAGCGCGGTGTTCACCGTGGAGGCGGAGGTGGTGGCGGTCTCGGGGCTGGCGCCGGCGTATCCGCGGCGTTGGTTGGAGCGCGCGGATTATCTCAACGTGCCCGACCGCGAGGCGCAGCTGGCCTTTATCGCGCGCTGGCCGGAGTCGGAGCCGTGATGCGTTCTTGGTTGTAGCAGGGCCGGACCATGTGTCCGGCCGCGTTGCCTTTCGGTGGCGCGAAGCTGTCAGCCTGCGGCCGCCGACGAGCGGCGGCCCTACGGCGACTTTGGCCGGGACGACTTGTTCTCAAGGCGCTCGGTTGGGGTGGGCGGGCGATGCTCGAACGCGTCGGGGACGCCGCGTTCCACCTTCACTTCACGCGGCGTAGGACGAAGGCGAGGGTGCGCGGGGTGCCTTCGTGTTCGCCCTCGAAGGTCGCGAGGGTGACGAGGTCGCCGACAAACACGGGCGTGCGGTTGGGGGTGTAGGCGGTGACCTTGGCGAGCGGCAGCGTGACCGAGGCCGACGTGGCGGAGGCGCCGGCCTGGTAGGCGTAGGGCACGCTGATCGCGCCCTGCGCGGTGGTCTCGTGGGCGGCGCTCATGCCCTTGGCCTGCAGGTGAAAGTTCACCACGCGGCGGGTGTCGGGGAGTTTGACCGGCTCCGGGCCGGTGAGTGTGTCGAGCGTGTCGCCGCTGGCGGCGTCGATGAGGGCGAGGCTGTAGGCGGCCGCGGAGTCGGGCGCCATTTGCAGTTCCCAGTGCTGGGCCCACAGGCCGTTGTCTTCATAGAAGCGCAGGCTCTCGCGGTTGCGGGCCGCGTCGATCTCCTCGCGGCTCTTGGGCACGCCGAAGACGATGCTGAACGCGCCGGCCTCGCCGCGCAGGTAGAGCGGGATGCGGCTGGTGGTCTTGGTGGCGCCCTCGGTGCGGGTCTGGGTGAACTCGATGACCTTGTTGGGCTCGATGGGCAGCTCGAACACCGTGCGGAGCCGGCCGATCTCGCCCTGGGCGAGGTCGCGCAGCTCGTAGGCGGGCGGCTCGGTGTCGGGACGGGCGGACTCGGGTTTGTCGGTGAAGAGCCAGTTCTGGCTGGTGCTGCCCACCAGTTCGGGGTGCACGAGCGGGGCGAGGTGGGTGGCAAAGAGTCCGTCGCGATTGGCGGCGATGTAGGCCGCGGCGATGGTGTCGATGGGGTGGCCCGCGCGCACGGCGGCCTCTTGGTTTGGGCGCGAGCAGGCGGCGAGGGCGAGGGCAACCATCGCGGGCAACAGCACGCGGAGAACGCGGAGGGTGGGCGATTGCATGCCGACCGTCATGGCGGGGATGCCGGCCGGAGTCGAGGCCGCGCCGCCGGTCTTTTGGCGGCTAGCGACGCGGCGTCGGAGCGCGCGCGAGCAGGTTGGACAAGGCGGCCTTTTGCAACGCGAGCAGCGCCGCGAGGAACAGCGCGCCCCAGCGCACCTCGGTCTTCATGAGGTATTCGCCCTCGACCGCGAAGATGGCCAGAGCGAGGCCGAAGACGTCGAGCATGCTCCAGCGGTTGAGCAACGCCAGCCTGGCGCCGACCGCGGCGGAGGGTTGCCCGCGGCGCAGGCCCAGCCACCAACGCGCGGCCTGCCACCAGGCGACGATGGGCGCGACGATCAGGAACGCCGCGATGACCAGCACGGTGAAGTAGCCGCCCTGGCGCGCCACGCCCCACGCCAGCGTGACGATGCTGTAGTCGCGGTCGGCGAGCTTCCAGTCGCTGATCTCCAGAAAGGGAAACACCAGCGCGCCGAGCAACGCCAGTCCGGCCAACGCTAGCCAGCAGCCGTCGCGCCGCAGGTTGGCGGTTCGCCGCGGCAGGTCGGCGTCGTCGGGTTCGCCATTGACGGCCCGCGAGAGCAGTTCGCCGCACAGCATGCTCAACGTGATGGCGATGGTGAACACCGGGATTCCCGCCAGCGGCCGAGCGCCAACGAAGAACTGCTCGGTCGTCAGCGACAGGATGATGCATACCAAAAACACATCGAGCATCGACCACTTGCCCAGCCGCTCGAGCAGGTGCAGCAGACGCCGGCCGCGCGCGTCGATCGAGTCGCGGGCGCAGAGCCACGCGAGCGCGCCGAGCTTGGCGAAGGGGAACAGCACGGAGAACCCGATCACGAGCACGGCCAGCACGTAGAGTCCACGCTCCCACATCATGGCGATGGAGTTGGTCAGCCGGTAGGGCGTGGTGACCAGCCCGATGCGCAGGTCCATGAAGGGAATGAGCAGCGCGGTGACGTTGCACGCGAACGACACGCCCAGCAGCGTGCCGACGAGCCGGCGCAGGCGGAGGGGGAGCGGCGTGGGCGTTGAGCGTATGGCGGCGTCGGTGGGCATCGCGACGATGATTGGTCGTGGGCGAGGTCAGGCGCGCGAGACAAATCGCCGGCCGCGATTCGCGCGAGAGACGGAATTCAACGCCAAGGCACCAGGACGCCGGGGTGGTGCCAAGTGACGTAGGGGCCTCGCTCGCGAGGCCCGTCCGACGCAGGCTGTCGAACTATCCGTCCTTTCCACGCTTGCGCGCAACGGGCCTCGCGAGCGAGGCCCCTACGGTCGGATCTCGGCGTGCGGCCTTGGCGACTTCGCGCCTTTGCGTTAAAACACGCTGCCCAAGGCCGGCGCGTTTACTGCACGGACTCGGCGGGCTCGGCGGCGGCCTCGGCCGGCGCCGCCGCGGCGGTCGTGCGCGCCTCGGCGGCGAGCTCGGCGAGCAGGGACTTGGACACGCGCTCGATGCCGGTGCGGGCGATCGTGCTGGCCGGATAGACGGCCTGCGCGGCGAGATACTGCGTGAGGCTGGCGGCGTGGGCTCCCGAGTCCTCGTAACGCGCGGCCTGGTCGAGCCGCGCGACGAAGTCGGCCACGCGGGGGGCGAGGCCGGCCTTGCGGCGGTTGAGCTCGACGTCGTCGGGGGCGAGCGGGGTGGCGGCGGCCAACGCCTCCCATGCGGCGAAGGCGTTTTTGGAGGCGAGCTGCTCGTCCGCCAGCACCAGATAGCTCTCTAGGCGAAGCATGCGCTCGATGATGGTCTTGAGCTCGGCGGACCGGACCGGGTCGTTCATTAGGCCGATGGCCAGCTCGGTGCGTTGGTCATAGATGCGGCGCTGATCGTTGCGCTTCATCGCATCGTCAAAGAGCTTCGCGGCCTGGGAGTTGGCGTTGACCTGGCTGGCGAGATTCTCCGTGTAGGTCTCGATGGCGGGGTTGAGCGGCCAGAGCTGGGCGGCGCGCTCGACGGCCTTTTGCGCGGCCTCGAAGTTCTCGTCCATGACGGCTTGGCGGGCGGCATGCAGGGCGAGCGTGCTCATGCGCTGGGCGGAGCGGATGGCGGAGTTGATCTCGGGCGCGCGGAAGTCCTTGGCGAGGGCGCCGATCTCGGAGACCACGCCGGCGACGGCCTCGTAGTCCTTCAGGTCGGAGAGCTTCCGGGCGGTGTCGATCTTGCGGTAGAGCTCGAGC
>JAUWBF010000038.1 GCA_030601755.1 Verrucomicrobiota bacterium
GAGGTTCAACCGCATCCTCAAGGCCCGCGGAATCCGTGGCGTGTTGATTGTCGGACTCATGAAGGAGAACCGGCTGCCGGAGCGCTTCACGGCCACGTGGGCGGAGCAGGCCTGTGTGGTGACGGGCGTGCGCACGCGCAATCCGACCCTTTCGTTCGTATGCTCCGACCACCATGCCCTCGTCATCGAGGCGGTGGAGCAGGCCCTCAGGCTGGGCTACAAACGACCGGCGTTGGTGGTCGACGAACACATCGACAACCTGGTGGAGGGGCGCTTCAGCGCGGGCATGTGGCGGGCGCAGGCGGCGTTGCCGGCGTCGCGTCGCGTGCCGGGGTTTTACGCAGTCGAGAAATCACGCGGCGATCAGACGGCTTTTCATGCGTGGCGCGAGCGTCACAGGCCGGACGTGATTCTTTCGCTCTACAGCTACGTGCACGAATGGCTGTCCGGCGCGGGGCAACGCGTGCCGGAGGACATCGGTTTCATCCAGCTGGAGCACCGCGCCTCGCATGCCGAGTGGGCCGGGCTCGACCAGCACAACGACCAGACGGGCGAGGCGGCCGTGGACATGCTGATCGGCATGCTGCACAATCAGGAGTTCGGCGTGCCGTCGCACCCGCGGGCGACGTTGATCGGGCCGTCGTGGGTGGACGGCGTGACGGTGCGTCAAGGCGTTCCCGCACCTTGAACGCAGCGGTCGCGTCGCACGCGCATGCGCGGAAAAGAAAAAACCCTCCCGGCTCTCCGGGAGGGCTCTTGGTCTGGCGCAGTGTATCCGGACGATGGTGACAACGTCGGCGGTGCCTTCCGCGCGTCACGTCAGGCGGCCGCCGCGTCGGGGGCGATGCGTTGCCAGCCGTGGGCGGACCGCGCGAGCGCCCGGTCGCCGACCAGCGCGACGAGGTGCAGCCAGCCGTGGTCGAAGAGCCGGCGCACTGCGGGCTGGGCGGCGAGCACCGCGTCGATGCGCGTGGGGTCGGCCTCGATGATGACGCTCAAGCGGCGCGGCTCGTGGATGAACTTCTCCCCGTCGTGGATCGACTGGAGCGGCAGGCCGACCTTGAGGTCGCCGGCGTTGCCCTCGGTGACGCCGATGCCGCCGACCACGTGGTGCAGGACCTTGTTGCCCGCGCCTAGGCGCACGGGGTCCACGCGCGAGGCGTAGTATTGCAGGTTGATCCAGCTGGCGACGACCACCGGCGCGCAGAGGATGAGGGTGAGCACCTTGTCCTCGGCATCGAGCGCGGCGTCGTAGTCGTGCAGGAAGACGCGTCCGTCGAGCTTGAGCGCGGCGGTGCGCGAGCGCGGGGCGGCGACCAGCGCGGCGTTGTTGGCCAAGCCCCACTCGGGGCGGACCTGCGAGATGTCGGCGGCGCGGGCGCGCACGGCGGAGTCGACGCCGGAGTCGGGCACGCCTGACAGGCCGAGGGAGGGGGCACGCTCGTGCCGGGCGGCGGCCCCGGCCCTCTTGAGGGCGATGCGCAGGTTGAGCAGGTCGACCAGGTGGGTGTCGGGAACTTTCTCGGGTTCGAAGACCTCGACGTCGTCGGTGGCGGTGTTGTGCAGGCCGGCGACGAACACGGTGTCCTCGGGGATGGCGATGCCCTTGGCGGCGAGGGCGACGCGCACCGCGGGATCGTTGAAGGTGGCCGCGGCCAGCCGCGCGTTGACGTCGCCCGCGTGCCCGCCGCACGCGCCGCAGTCGAGGGCGGAGGCGTAGGGATTATTGGCGCTTTGGCTGCCGTGGCCGCAGACGAGCACGATGCGCGCGAAGTTTTTCACGAGGCTCATGTTGCGCAGGGCGCCCTCGGCGAGCGCGGCGCGCGTCTCGGGCGAGGCGGACGCGAAGTCCGGCGCGACCCGCGAACAGGCTGGCGACGAACCGCCCCTGGCCTTGGCCAGCGCGGCGCCGAAGGCGAGGCCGGCGGTTTCGACAAACGAGAAGCAGGAGGCGGCGGAGTTTTGAAACGCCTTCCAGGCTCCGGCCTCGGCGCGCGCGGTGTCGGCCGCGGCGGCCTTGGGCGCGGGCAGGGGCTCGTGGGTCTCCACCGGCGGCACCAGCAGCACGGGGCAACGCGCGCCGGACGCCGGCATGCCGGCCGCGCGGTGGTCCACGGGGAAGCCGAAGAAGCCGGCGAAGCCGATGGTCTGCGCGCCGGGCAACGCGGCCTCGAGGTGACGCCGCAGGACCTCCGAGCGCACGTCGATGCAGAAGATCGCCTGCGCCGCGGGGCGCTCGCTCGCGGACTTCGCGGGTTGGGCGGCGAGGCTGACGGCGAGTTGGTTGCGGTAGCCGAGTTCGTAGGCGAGCTGCCAGCGCGCCAGCGCCGTGATCAACGTGCGGTCGACCGCCGCCTCGGCGTGACGCCAGTCGGCGCGGAAAACCTCGTCGTCACCGAAGGCCCGGTGCAGCGCGGCGTCGTAGGCCAGGCGGATGGCGAGCAACTCCCGGAGCGCGGGGTTGTCCCGGCCGCGCAACGCATCCTCGCGCACGAGGTATTGCAGGTAGCCGGCCCAGCCGGGGATGGTGGCGAGCTGACGGTGCAGGAAGTCGGCGAGATCGATCTTGGACGAAGGCGCGAGCTGCTCGAGACAACGCACGATCGCGGCGTCGGTGTCGGTGGGCAGCGACGCCACGAACGCGCGAAAGCCGGGCAGGCCGAACGACTCGGGGTTGCGGTCGTGTGCGGCGGCGTCGCGCCAGGCGGTGTAGAGTCCCTGTTGTTTCCACGGGGAGTTCCAGGTGGTCTGGTTGTCGTCGAAGGCGACGGCGCAGTATTTGGCGATTTCCTCGACGACGAAGACGCTCCAGTGGGCCCGCGGGCGCTCCTGGTCGAGCAGGTCGGCGACGGTGGCGATGGGGTGGCCGAGCGGTTGCGAGTCGGCTTTTTCAACGACCTCCAGCAGGCGCGCCGCCGGCCAGTCGGCGTCGGCCACGGCCGCGAGGTGGGCCTCGGTGATCACGCCCGAGCGGCGGGCGGCGAGGTAGTCGGACGGCGACCGCAACGGCGCGGCCCCGATGGTGCGGGCGAGCAACACGCAGGCGTCGGCGAATGGCCGGTCGAGCAGGCCGAGGAAGGGGTTGACCGCGACGAAATTCTTTAGCGGCCAGAGCGGCGGGATGCGGCCGAGCGCGTCGGCGACGGCCGCGGAGTGTTCGGTGCTGACAGGCGTGGCGAGGGTGTCGGTGGACATGTGGAGGCGTGAGGTTTCGGGTGGCGGTTGCGGTCAGAGGGTGGGGTGGCCGGGCCAGAGGCGGGTCAGCAGTCGGTTGGCGAGCGTGCCGAGGTAGAAGCCGTTCAGCGCGTGCACGTAGAGCCGGCGTCCGGCGGCGTGGGCGTTGGCCCGCCAGAGCAGCGACTGGAAGAGGAACAAACCGGCGAAGATCACGCCCACCAGCGCGAGCACCGGCGCGGGCGTGACCGGCGCGGCGACCCCGGGCAACAGAGCCTGCGCGCCCGCGTGCAGGCCCAGCGCGGCGAGGCCGACCGCGCCCGCGACGCCGGCCGCACGCAGGCCGGTGCCGAGGGTGGCGCGGGCCGACACTGCGCGCGCCAGGCCGTAGGCCAGCGCCAGGGCCAGCACCAGGCCGAACACCCCGAGGTGCAGGGGCGCGTCCGGCGCGAGCGCCTGCAGCGCGGTGGCGCCGCCGGCGACTACGAGGCCGCCGCCGAGCACACCGATGGCCAGCGCCGGCGTGCGCAGCGGGATGGCCGCGCGCGGCACCGCGCCGATGGTGGAGCCCGCCGTGAGAAAGGCGTGGGCCTTGTAGAGCGAGTGGGCGAGGATGTGCAGCAGGGCCAGCGCCCACGCGCCGAGGCCGCACTGGAGGATCATGAAGCCCATCTGCGCGATGGTGGAGTAGGCGAGGGCGCGCTTCACGCCGGGCTGGGCCAGCATGACGATCGCGCCGAAGGCCGCGGTGATCGCGCCGACCACGGCGAGCGTGGCCAGTGCGCCCGGGGCGTGGGCCATGACCGGGGAAAGGCGCACCAGCAGGAAGCCGCCGGCGTTGATGATGCCCGCGTGCATGAAGGCCGACACCGGCGTGGGCGTCTCCATGGTGTCGGGCAACCAGCTGTGGAAGGGAAACTGCGCGGACTTCAGCGCGGCGCAGGCGGCCAGCCACCAGCCGGCCTCGGCCAGCCCGGCGGTTTGCCCTGACGCGACCGAGGCGAACAACACCTCCAGGTCCCACGTGCCGTGGTGGCGGTGCAGGACCACCGCGGCGGCCAGCAGGCAGAGGTCGCCGAGCCGGCTCACGACGAATTTCTTGCGCGCCGAGAACACCGCGCCCGCCCGCTCCGGGTAGTGGAGCAACAGGCGGTGCAGGCAAAGGCTGGTGGCGACCCACGCGGCCAGCAGCAGCGGGAGCTGGCCGGAGAGCACCAGCGTGAGCACCGAGGCGAGCGCCAGGCTCATCCACGAGAAAAACCGCGACTGCGCCGGATCGCCCGCCAGGTAGTGGCGCGAGAAACGCAGCACCACCGCGCCCAGAAAGGCGACCAGCACGACCATGCAGGTCGAGATCACGTCGAGGCGCAGCGCGGGCGCGAACACCGCGTCGGGTCCGAACGGCGTCCAACGCGCCGTCACCGGACCCGCGACGGCGAGCCACGCGGCGCAGGCGGTCGCGCCGGCGGCGGACAACAGGGCCGCGCCGGCGGCGACTTGGCCGGCGGACACCGGACGGAGGCCACGGGCCAGCAGGCCGGCGAGCAGCGGAAGAAGCGGGATGGCGACAAGGAGACTGGCTGGAAGCGAAGGCATCGCCTCGCAGACTATCGTCCGGTTGAGTTTTAGTCGATTACATGATTTTAAGGTTTAGGTTAAATTAAATTTAACCAAGGATCCCGCCCCGATGTCCTTCCTGAACTACCATCATCTGCGGTATTTTCGGGTGATCGCGCGCGAACTCAGCCTCACGCGCGCGGCCGAAAAACTGAACCTGTCCGCGCCGGCGCTGAGCATCCAGTTGAAGCAGCTCGAGGAGAGCCTCGGCCACGCGTTGTTCGAGCGCGGTCGCGGCGGGCTACGGCTCACCGAGGCGGGGCGCGTGGCGCTGGACTACGCGGAGACCATCGGTCGCGCGGGCGAGGAGTTGATGGACGTGATGCAGCACCGTCCGCACGGCGGCCGCTCCGTGCTGCGGGTGGGGGCGGTGGCGACGTTGTCGCGGAACTTTTTGTTGGAGTTTCTGCGGCCGGCCCTGCACCGCGAGGGCGTCGAGGTGGTGGTGCGTTCGGGCGGCGTGCGGGACCTCCTGGTGTCGTTGCACGCGCATCAGGTGGACCTGGTGTTGTCCAACCAGGCGGCGCGACGCGACGCGGAGACCCCCTGGCACAGCCACCGGCTGGCGGAGCTGGCGGTGAGCCTGGTCGGCACGCCGGCGTGGAAGCGGCGGCGGCTGAAGTTTCCCGGGGATCTCGCCGACGTGCCGCTCATTTTGCCCAGCCTGGAGAGCAACACGCGGGAGGGTTTTGATCGTATGCTGGCGGCGGCGGGCGTGCGTCCACGGGTGATCGCGGAGGTGGACGACATGGCGACGCTCCGCCTGCTGGCCCGTGAGGGCGAGGGGCTGGCCCTGGTTCCGCCGGTGGTGGTGCGCGACGAGATCGACCGCCGCGAGCTGGTGGAGACACACCGTGTGCCCGGGCTCATCGAGACGTTCTACGCGATCACCCCGAGCCGCCGTTTCCCCAACCCGCTGGTGGGCGAGCTGGTGGGGCGCATGGCGGGCGAGGGCGGGTTGAAACTGTCGGTTTAAATCGCCGTCCGCGGAAACGAAGCAGTAGGGAATCGCTGGATACGCCGGTCGTGGTGGACGATCAAGTCGGGGACCTCGGTGGTCTCGTTCTCAACCGCGCAAGAGGTCGCGGAGGTCGGTGAGCTCGAGCTTGGCGTTGGCGGCGTCGCTGGCCTCGAAGACGTCGGCGAGCAGGGCGCGCTTGGTCTCCTGCAGCGCGAGCACCTTCTCCTCGACGGTGCCGCTGCAGATGAGCTTGTAGCTGGTGACGACGCGGGTCTGGCCGATGCGGTGCGCGCGGTCCGTGGCCTGCGCCTCGACCGCCGGATTCCACCACGGGTCGAAGTGCACGACGGTGTCGGCGCCGGTGAGGTTGAGACCGGTGCCGCCGGCCTTGAGCGAAATGAGAAACACCGGCACGGCGTCGTCGCGGTTGAAGCGGTCGACCTCGGCCTGCCGGGCCTTGGCGGACATGGAGCCGTCGAGGTAGCAATGCGCTATCTCCTGCGCGGCGAGTTCCTCGCGCAGGTGGCCGAGCAGTGAGGTGAACTGCGAGAAGACGAGGATGCGGTGGCCGTCGTCGATGGCCTCGGCGAGCAGTTCGCGGAAGGCGTCGAGCTTGGCGGAGTCGTCCGGCGTGGCGGTGGGGGCGACGAGGCGCGGGTCGCAGCAGATCTGGCGCAGGCGCAGGAGCTGGGTGAGCGTGGCCAGGCGGAGCGCGTTCTGCGACGCGCCGGAGTCGGCGAGCGCGGTGAGCTCGTTTTCCGAGGAGGCTTGAAACTCCTTGTAGAGCGCGGCCTGGCGGGCGCCGGGCTCGCACCAGATGACCTGCTCGATCTTCTCGGGCAGCTCGGGGGCGACGGCGAGCTTGGTGCGGCGCAGGATGTAGGGCGCGGTCTGCACGCGCAGGCGCTCGTCGTGGAAGGCGCGCTCGTCGGACTTGAGGCCCGTCGGGAGCTTGTCGACCATGCCGGGGAGGAGGGTCTCGAAGAGCGAGCGCAGGTCGTCGAGGGAGTTTTCCAGCGGGGTGCCGGTGAGGAAGAAGCGCGACTTGGCGTGCAACGAGCGCAGGGCGCGGGCGTTTTGCGAGCGGCGGTTTTTGACGTGTTGGGCCTCGTCGGCGATGAGCGTGGCGAGGTCGATCTCGGCGAGCAGCTCGCTGTCGCGCGCGGCGGTGCCGTAGGAGGTGATGATGACGTCGTGTTGCGCGGCTGCGGCGGTGTCGGTCAGGCGGCGGTTGCCGTGATGGACAAACACGCGCAGCGAGGGGGCGAAGCGCGCGGTCTCGCGGCGCCAGTTTTCCACGAGCGAGGCGGGGCAGACGACGAGGGATGGACGATGGGAGATGGTTGATGGGCGATGGGAGGACAGCGCCGAAAGGAGGGCGATGGCCTGGGCGGTTTTGCCGAGACCCATTTCGTCGGCGAGGATGCCGCCGAGTTGGTTGCGGTGCAGGTGCCAGAGCCAGGCGACGCCGAGTTGCTGGTAGGGGCGGAGCGTGGCGCCGAAGTCGGCGGGCAGCGGGGCGGGCTCGAGGGTGGCGAGGTTTTTGAGGGCCTCGGCGCGGCGCTTCCAGCTGGCGGGCGGCTGGTAGTCGGGGGCGAGTTCGGCGACGAGTTCGTCGAGCTCGGCGACTCGGGCGGCGTTGATGCGGTGGGTGCGGCGGGCGGCGAGCGGCGCGGCTCCGCCGCCGGCGACGATGCGCTGGGCGTGGGCGAGTTTTTCGAGGGTCTCGGGCGCGAGCAGGAAGATCTTTCCGTCGGCCTCGACGTAGCCGCGGTTGGCGGCGACGGCGGCGCGGAGTTGCTCGGGGTCGACCTTGCCGGCGTCGAGCCCGAGGGTGAGGGCGTAGTCGCCGCCGGCGGCCGTGGAGATCTCGCAGGCGATGGTGGCGTGGGCGAAGTTGGCGGTGTGCTTCTCGAAGTTGGGCGTGAACTCGGCGAAAAACTCGTTCTCGAGCCGGGCGCGGTGGGTGGAGAGGAAGTTGAGGACCTTGTGGCGGTCGCGCAGCCACCACTTGCGGTTGGCGGGCTCGAGGCGGAAGTCGTGGGTCTTCACGAGGTCGAGCGCGGCCGCGTAGCCGCTGTGCTCGCGAGAGGGCAGGGTGACGGCGAGGTAGTGCTCGCTGCCGTCGACGACCATGGGCGCGGCGGGTTCGGCGGCGGCGCGTCGTGGCGCGGTGGATACGGACGGCGTCGTGGCGCGCGGGGCGGACGCGGCGGGGGCGGGACGGGGCTCGGGCTGGTCGAGGTGTTCGCTGACGCCGCGCAGGCGGGGACCGATCCAGAGAATGGTTTTGCCGGGTTCGCGCAGCCAGGCGAAGACGGGTTGGCCGGTGAGCGCGGCGACGAGTTGGCGGAGTTGCGCGCGGGTGACCTGGATGAACGGGGGCGGGACGGGGGCGTTGCCGCAGAGGGCCTGGAGTTGCGCGAGGCCGGGCAGCAGGGCGGGAGGGGGCGCGCCGGCGGGATCGAGCTCGATCTTGAGCGAGATGGCGTCGCGGGGGGCGGCCTCGGCGAGGTTGGGCGGGAGGAGCAGGCGGAGCACGGGCGGTGTTGAGACGAAAAAGCCGGGCGCGCGGGCCCGGCTGGAGGAGGGAGGGTTGGCGGGCGTGCGGTCAGTAGAGGCGCACGTAGGCGTCGCGACGGAGGCGCTCGAGCCACTTTTCAATGGACTCGCGGGTCATCTGCTCGGAGAGCACGAGCTCGATCTGGTCGCGGACCTCGTCGATGGGCGGCACGCCTGCGTCCTTGTGGGCCTCGCAGTAGAGCAGGTAGACGCCCTCGGACTGCACGATGGGGGCGGAGACCTGGCCGGGCTTGAGGGCGAAGAGCGGGTCGCTGAAGTCGGCCTTGAGGTCGCCGCGCTTCTGCCAGCCCCAGTCGCCGCCGCGGGTCTTGCTGGCGTCGTCGGTGTATTCCTTGGCGAGGTCCTCGAAGGAGGTGCCGGCCTTGAACTTGGCGAGGATGTCGTTGGCGCGGGCGGTCAGCTCGGCGTCGGTCTCGCCGTCCTTGCGCAGGAGCTGGATAAGGCGGAGGTGGCTTTGCTCCTCCTCGAAGAACTTTTGTTGGTTGGCCTCGTAGTAGGACTCGACCTTGGCGGGGCTGACGACGCTTTGGCTGCGGCGCTGTTGGTTGCGCTGGTAGCCGTAGACGAGGTCTTCCTCGACCTCCTTGCGGTAGTCGCGGAAGGTGAAGCCGCGGGCGCGGAGGTAGGCGAGGAACTTGGCGCGGTCGCCGCCGAACTGGGTGGTCATCTGCTCGGCGATGGCGTTGTCGATGTAGCTGGCGGGAATGCTGCGGCGCTCGTCCTTGTAGAAGTCCTTCACGATGAGCACGCGGTCGACGAGTTTGCGCACGATGTCGTTCTGGGCCTGCTCGAGGTTGTCCTGAAACTCCTTGGCGTTGCGCGATTCGCGGCGGATCTGCGGGAGCACGGGGGCGAGCTCGCGGCGGATGTCGTCGACGGTGATCACACGGTCCTCGACGACGGCGGCGATGCCGTTGGCGAAGCGCAGGTCGAGCCCGTCGTCATTGGCGGACTGGGCCGTGAGCGCCGGCATGAACGCCACGCTAAACAGGAAAACGAGTCGGGAGGTCAGGCTGCGGCCAAGGGTCATGAGCGGCGTTGGGTTCGGTAAAAGCGATGAATTGGCCCACCGTAAGTGGGTGGTTTGGACGGTCAACCTTGGAAACCGGCGGCAGGGGCGTGGTTCCGGCCAAAATGCGGGGACTTGATTTCCCCAGGGATGATCGGGAGAATCTCTTCTGCGGGGAATAACCTTCCCTTTCCGCTCATCCCACGAACGAACCCTCAACTCCTTCCATCGCCATGCTCAAATACATCCTCCCGATCATCGCCCTCGCGTTCGCCTCGTCCGTCTATGCCCACTGCGGCAGTTGCGGCACCGGTGACGCCGCCCACAAGCACGACGACAAGCCGAAGGCCGAGGGCAAGGCCTGCTGCGCCAAGGACGGCGACAAAAAGGCCGCCTGCTGCACGAAGGAGGGCGCCGCCTGCTGCGCCAAGCCGGAGGGCGACAAGGCCAAGGCCGCCTGTTGCAAGGATGGCGAAAAGTGCGAAAAGTGCGCCGCCAAGAAGGGCGACGAGAAGAAGGCCGAGAAGGCCGACACCGGCATGTGAGCCGGACGGGACCAACCTCGGTTCCGCTTTGTCTTTCAGCCGGTCCGGTTTGACCCGGGTCGGCTTTTTTGGGGCCGCGCACCCGGACGCGCTCAGCCTGTGCCCGGCCGGCCGACGGCCTGATGCAGCGCCTGGCGCAGGATCTGGCGGGGCGGGGGCTTGGAGAGCAGGGTGACGCCCAGCTCCCGGGCGCGTATTTCCATGTCTTTGGAGTTGGCCAGACCGCTGATGGCGACGCAGGGCAGGTCGGGCGAGGTGGCGCGCAGGGTCTCGATGAGGTCGAAGCCGTTGTCGTCGGGCATCATGATGTCGGTTAGCACGAGGCTGATGTCGTCGAGCAGGCGCAGGTGCTCGCGAATGGCGTCTGCGACGCAGCGGGCCTGGGCGGTTCGATAGCCGAGGCTGGCGACCAGTTCGGTGAGGGCCTTGAGCACGGTCGGATCGTCGTCGACCACGAGGATGAGCCGGCCCTCGCCGCCGCGCGTCGGTGCGGGGATGTCGACCGGCACGGCCACGCGGGCCGAGGGGTTGACGACGGGCAGGTGGATGCGGAAGACGGCGCCGCCGCCGGGGCGGTTGGCGACGGCGAGGTGGCCGCCGTGGCTCTTGATGATGCCGAGGGAGGTCGAGAGTCCCAGCCCCGTGCCTTTGCCCTGCGGCTTGGTGGTGAAAAAGGGGTCGAAGATGCGCTGGAGCATGGCCGGCGGGATGCCGGGACCGGTGTCGGCGACGGAGATGACCACGAAGGGGCCGGGCGCTAGATCGGGGGCGGGTGGGGGATTGTCGGGCCCGTGCACGACCTCGGCCGCGGAGATCTCGATGCGGCCCCGCTTGCCCATGGCGTCGCGCGCGTTGATGCAGAGGTTGACGAGCACCTGCTTGAGCTGGGTCTCGTCGCACTCGATGGTCGGGTCGGCGCAATCCTCCGCGAGCACGAGTTCGACCGACCCGGGCAGCATGGCTCCGACGAAGCGGGTGAGGTCCTCCAGCAGGTGGCGAGTGCCGACGTGGCGGCGGTGGCCGGGCGTGCCGCGCGAGAACTCCAGCAGCTGGCGGACAAGCTGAGACCCGTGGAGCGCACTTTCGCGGATGAGGTCGAGGTAGGCCCGCGCGGGGTGTCCTTCCGTGAGTTCGCCCTCGGCGAGCTCGGTGCCGGAGATAATGGGCACGAGCATGTTGTTCATGTCGTGCGCGACGCCGCCGGCGAGCAGGCCGATGCTCTCGATGCGCTGGGCCTGGAGCAGACCGGCCTCGATCTCCTTTTGGCGGGTGATGTCGGTGTTGATGATGAGGATGCCCTCGGGTTCGCCGGCCTGGTCGAGCAGACGGGTCCAGCGGCTGTCGACGACGAGGTCGCGGCCGTCGAGGGAACGCTGGGCGAGCTCGCCGGTCCACTCGCCGTCGAGCAGGGCTCGCTCTCGGGCGATGACGGCGTGGTTCTCTGTGTCGATGCCGAGGGACCCGAGCAGGCGGCCGGCGACATCGGCGGCCGCTAGGCCGTAGAGCCGCTCGGCTCCGCGGTTCCAGTAGGAGACGCGGGCCTGCGGGTCGAGCACGAGGATGGCGTCGGTGGTGCGGTCGAGCAGCTGGGCCTGCCGCTTCAACTGGTCCTCGGTGCGGCGGCGTTCGAGGGCCTGGCGGATGGCGCTGACGAGCCGGGTGGGGCGATCCTTGATGACGTAGTCGTCCGCCCCGCGGCGGAGCGCCTCGATGGCGCGCTCCTCGCCGATGGTGCCGGAGAAAAAGATGAAGGGCACGCCGGGTCGGTGCTCCTTGGCGAGGTCGAGGGCGGCGAGGCCGTCGATGTCCTGCAGGGTGTAGTCGGAGAGGATCAGGTCGAACTCGCCGTGGTGCAGCGCGGCGGTGAAGTCGGTCTTGTTGTCGGCCTGCCGGATGCGGCAGTCGGGCCAGGCGCCGGCGAGGCGCACGGCGAGCAGCTCCGCGTCGAGGGCGGAGTCCTCCAGGTGAAGCACGTGCATGGTCGTGGATGGGTTGGTTGTTGGCCGGCCGGCGACACCGGGGCGCGGGTCAGGCACCGCGCGCGCCGTCGGGCGGGGGTTCGTTGTGAATGGTCCAGTAGGCGCCCAGCTGGCGGACGGCCTCGGTGAAGGCCTGGAAATCGACGGGTTTGACGATGTAGCCGTTGGTTCCCAGTTGGTAGCTGCGAACGAGGTCCTGCTCCTCGCGGGAGGAGGTGAGCATGACGACGGGGATGGTGCGAAGGCGGTCGTCCTGCTTGATGACGCGCAGGACCTCGAGGCCGTCCATCTTGGGCATCTTGAGATCGAGGAGGATGACGACGGGGTTGCCATCGGCCCGGCGCTGGAACTTGCCGCGGTAGTAAAGGTAGTCGAGGGCCTCCTCGCCGTCGTTCACGACGAGGACCTCGTTGGAGACGTTGTGATGGGCGAGGGCGGAAAGGGTCATTTCGACATCGAGGGGACTGTCCTCGACCAGCAGGATGCGCTTGGTGGTGTTCATGGTTGGGAAGGTGGCGACGATTGGTCCGACGGGGGGATTTCGGCGGGCAGGACGAAGGTGAAGGTGGCGCCTTCGTTGACGCGGGCCTCGGCCCAGATGCGGCCTCCGTGGCGGGTCAGGATGCGGCGGACGTTGGCGAGGCCGACGCCGCTGCCCTCGAACTCGTGCGAGCTGTGCAGGCGTTGGAAGACGCCGAAGAGTTTTTCGACGTAGCGCATGTCGAAGCCGGCGCCGTTGTCGTGCACGGTCATGCCGGCCTCGTCGCCTTCCCCGTGCGCCGGGAGGATGTCGATGACGGCGCTGCTCTGCTTGCCGGTGTATTTGACGGCGTTGTCCAGGAGGTTGGCGACGACCTGGCGGATGAGCGCGGTGTCGCCGCGGACGACCGGCAGGGGCGAGATGTTCCAGACGATGTCGCGGTGCGGATAGGTTTGTGCAAGGCGCAGGCGGCTCTCCGCGACCAACGCGTCGAGGGACACGTCGCCGATGCTCAGCTGGGTGCGGCCGTAGCGGGAGAACTGCAGCAGGTCGTCGATGAGCTGGCCCATGCGCACGGTGGAGTCGGTGATGACCTTGAGGTGGCGGCGGCCGGTCTCGTCGAGCCTGTCCGCGGCGTGGCGGGAGAGGATCTCGGCGAAGCCGCCGATGTGGCGCAGCGGCGCGCGCAGGTCGTGCGAGACGGAGTAGGAAAACGCCTCGAGCTCGGCGTTGGTGGCCGCGAGGCGGGAGTTTTGCCGGACGAGGTCTTTGTTGAGTCGCTGGATGGCCTGCTCGGCGGCCTTGCGCTCGGTGATGTCGCGGATGACGGCCAGCACGCGCATGCCGCGCGTGGTGCGCATGGGGCTGAGCATGATGTCGAGGGGGAATTCCGAGCCATCCTTGCGCAACCCGGAGAGTTCGAGACCGGCGCCCATCGCGCGGGGGGAGGGGTTGGCGAAGTAGGCCTTGAGGTGGCCGGCGTGACGCTGGCGGAAGCGCTCGGGGAGGAGGATGGCGAGGTCGCGGTCGAGGCGCTCGGCCTTGGGCCATCCAAACATCACCTCGGCCTTGGCGTTCGCGCGGACGATGCGGCCCGCCTGATTGACCAGCAGGTTGGCGTCGGGGGCGTTCTCGAACATCAGCGCGAGCATGTCGCGGCTGAAGTCGAGTTCGCCCTGCGTGCGGATGCGCACCCGGAGCAGCCAGCCGCTGCCGGCGAAGGCGGCCGCCAGAAAGCAGCCAAGGGTGAAAAAGGTGCCGCGCAGCATGGCGAACTCGCCGTCGAGTTCGACGGGAGTAAGTTCCGATGCGGCGATCCAGTAGGCGTCCGTGGCATCGATGCCTCCGCTTGATTCGCCCGTGGCGAGCACCGGGTCGATGCGGCGCCAGGTGAAGAGTCCGCCGCGGTGCAGGAGCTGGCCCTGCTCCTCGGTGGAGATCCGTGCCCAGAGCGCGGGATCGGTCAGCGACAGGCGGTGGCCGGCGTGTTCCTTGATCTGAAATCCCCACTCGTGGGCGTCGTCGCCGGCCTTCAGCCAGTAGCCGTCGGCATTGAGCATGCGCAGGCGGCTGTGGCGCGGGATCAACCCGGTCAGGCCCTCGATGAGGGTCTCCGCGCGGTAGTTGATGACCCAGACGCCTCGCTGCCGGCCGCGGCGTCGAACACCGGGATGGAGAACCGCAGCATGGGCTTAAGCGGTTGCTCGATGCGGCCCTGTTCCACGTTGAGATTCAGGGCGGAGAGGGCCACGCGACCGGCGGGCTGCTCCATCGCGCGCAGGAAGTAGTCGCGTCCGGATTTGTCCTGCAACCGGTCGGCGGGCACGATTTGTCCGCCTCGGTTTACGCGCACCCGTTCCAAGCCGTTTTCATCGAGGTAGCGAAGCTGGTCGTAGTCGGGCCGCTGGCGCGAGAACTCGGCGGCGACGGCTTCCAGCCGGCGCAGGTCCGCGTCGCGTTCCTTCGCGATGAAGTCGCGCATCGGCTCGGAGTCGGCGAGCAGGTGCAGGTCGCCCAGCACCGGCAGGAGTTTTTGCGACATGCCGCTTTCGTAGAGCCGCACGCGCGCGACCTCGCGCTCCATCACCGTTTCCCGGAGCTTGCGGGCGTCGATCCAATACCAGACCACGCACAGGACGATGGCCGCGAGCCAGCCGGTCAGAAACAGCCCGATCATCCAGGAATTCGAGCGGCGGACGGTGGTTTGGGAGGTGGCGACGTTGGGGAAATGGCCGGACACGGAATAGACGGAGAGACGGGTTTGACTGGGCCAAACACTGCGCTGGGTCGCGAACAGCGGACCGGTGCGAGGATCGCCGGCCCACGTAGGGTATTTACTCTAAGTATATTGGTGTAGAGTAAATTATATAATACAGGATGGACGACGTCTGAAGCGTGTCACGCTGAAAACCGTCGTGCGCGGGAAAATGACCACACGGTCACTCGCCGTCCTGCGCGCATCCGCGCCCCACGTCTAATCCGCCCCGCCCAGCAGGTGCGCGAACTCCGCGTCCAGCATGGCGCGCAACATCGTCTGCAACTCCGCGTCCATCGCCTCGAACTCGTCGGGGATGTCGAGCACGTCGATCGGCGGCAGCTCCGCGTCGCGGAAGCGCGCGGTGATCCAGCTTTTGTGCTCCCGCTCCATCACGAACACGATGTCGGCCCAGCGCAGGTCGGCCAGGCCCACGCGGCGCGGCGATTCGGCGCGCACCCCCGCCGAACGCACCTCCAGCCGCGGGTCGTCGCGGTAGAGGCGCTCGGCCGTCACGCTCCGCCGCCGGTTGAGCGCGCAGACAAACAAAACCTTGAGACGCGGGGACGAGGTCATGGCCGTCGATGCGATGCGTCCGAAACGGCTCAAGGCGTCGGCTGGCCGAAGCCGATGTCGTGGCCGTCGATGTCCTGCACGCCAAACTCGCGGCAGCCGTAGGGTTGGTCGCAGAGGCCGTAGTCGATGCGGGCTCCGCGCGCGACGAACTCGGCGTGCAGCGCGTCGACGTCGGCCACCCAGAAATAGATGTTCCACAACTTGTCCGCCACCGTCCAATGGGGCACCACGTGCCGCGGGTCGTCGGCCTGACGCAGCATGACGACGAGCCCGTCGCGCTTGAGCATCACGAACGACGGCGGCTCGCCCCAAAAACGTTCGTAGTGAAACCCGAGGGCGTCGCGGTAGTGGTTGGCCGCCGCCAGCACGTCCCGCACGAGCAGGACGGGCGCGACGCCGGTGAGTCTGGGCGCTGGTTGTGACGACATGACGAAAGCGAGCCTCCACGCATAACCCCCGCCGCCCCGCGCGCAACCGCCGTCCGCGCCATCCGCGCCGGCTCTCCCGCCTGCGCCGCTGCGCCTTTGACCTTGCGCCGGGCGGGCCGCGGGCCTCACAAACCCCGCCTTTTTTCGCCATGCAGCAGATCCAGCACATTCCCCTCGACGCGATCGACATCTACGGCGGCACCCAGACCCGCGTGCAGACCAGCGAGGAGGCCATCGACAGCTACGCCGAGGAGATGGCCGCCGGCGCCGAGTTTCCGCCGATCACCGTCTTCTACGACGGCTCCACCTATTGGCTGGCCGACGGCTTTCACCGCTACCTCGCGACCAAGCGCAACCAGCAGATCGCCATCGCCGCCGACGTGCAGCCCGGCGGCCGCATCGACGCGCTCAAGCACGCCCTCGGCGCCAACGCCACCAACGGCGTGTATCGAAACAATCATGACAAGCGCAACGCCGTCGAGATCGCCCTCGGCGAGTGGACCGACCGCTCCAACTCCTACATCGCCGACATCTGCAAGGTCTCCGTCGAACTCGTGCGCTCGCGCCGCAACGGCCTCGAGCAATCCGGCCGCATCGCCAAGCCCCAGCGCGTGACCGGCCGCGACGGCAAGCAATACCCCTCGCAGATCGAGCGCGAGGCCGAGGGCGGCGAACCCGACTCCGTCAAAGCCATCCAGCGCACCGGCGGAGGCGGCGGCGCCGGTGAGGGCGGCGGTGGTGGTGGCGGCGGTGGCGGCCGCAAGGGCAAGGGCGACGGCGGCGCCTTCGGCGGCTCCAGCATGGAGCTCGAGCGCGACGCGCGAAAGATGATCCACACCGGCGAGATCAACCCCTTCGAGCTGCCCACGCTGATGAGCGCCAACGCCCACGACTACGCCATCACGGTCATCAACCTGCTCGGCACCATGAAGCCCTCCGACCCGCTGCGTCGCGAGGGACTCCTGCGCATCCGCGACTGGATCGACAAGGCCCTCGTCGGCGTCGTCGAACGCGCCGAGCCCATGGAGCCCGTCTGAGGCTTCAACGCCCGGCTGGCGTGGCGTCGGGGTCCCGCCAGTGCGTCTCCACGATTTTGAAGAGCTCCTCGCGACTGGTCCGGTCCGGCACGTGCCGGTAGTAAAACCGCAGGAAGTGACGGTCCAGCGGGCTCAGATCGCCTCGGGCCCCGCCGGGCTCGAAGGCGGTGTCCTTGAACACGTCGCTTTCCCCGCGGATACCAAACGCCCTGGCCATCTGGTTGATCGTCTCGAACCGGGTGCGGTCCGGGTCCTCCGCCTGCGTGTGCACATAAACAATCATCTTTTCCAGCGTGCCGCGCCGGCCATACCAAAAGCGGTAGGATGAGGAGCGCAGCGGCGCGGTGTGCGGGTCCAGCTTTTGCCTGCATTCGTTCAGGAATGTCAGGTCGCCCGTGCAAACGATCAACGTGGCGTTCGGGGCGGGCTGGTCGTCCATGCCCGTTGCCGCCAGAAAGTCGTCGAACACGCCGGCCGCGGTCGTTTCGGCCGATTTGTTCTGCGCATGGACGACGAGCAGGGGGCGGGATTGCCAGCGGATCGTTTGGGGCGCGCCGGATTGCGAGCTGAACGCGACGTCGCGCACGAAGCGTTTCGCCGCCAGGACCTCGTTGTCGGTGACCTCGCGTGGCGGCAGCGGGAGCGACGGGCGCTTTGAACGCAGGTTCGCATGAGAGCGCAGCTGCGCGACCGTCTCGCGGTCCAAGGCATGGACCTTGTCCAAGCCGACGGTGAAGAGCCGGTCGTCGCTGGCGCGGGCAATGGTCATCCGGTCGGCTTCCAGCGAGACGAGCAGGGCTTCGAAGGGTTGTCCGCGCGTGTCGTGCAACGTGAACGCATGGGGAGCGATCGGAACGAGGGTGGTTGACGGGGCGGCGGTGGTCGGTGCCGACGCGGATATGGGCGGGTCTATGTTGGGAGTTGCGGGAAACGGCGCGACTGCTCCGCCGAGCGCGGTGCGCTTCGGTTGATCTTCAAACGGACGGCCTTCCCGGTCGCACAGGAAAACACGGGGCGGTTTCTTGGCTCCAAGATCGGGGTCCATGAACGCGGGCCCCGGCCAGTAGGCGGGCAACGTTGCGCGCACTTCGTCACGCCAGCCTTGGGTGGTTTCCGGCGAGGAGCGGCCGAGCAGCGAATGAAAAACCCCGCCGTTGCCGGCGGCTTCCCTGGAGACGATCTTGTCGTAGGCGCTCCGGGCGGTCTCGAGGTCGCGCATCAGGCTGGCGCGCCGAATGACCGCCGCGCCCGCCGGCAGGGTGCGCGCGACGGCGAGATCGGAGCCGGAGGGTGGCGGGTAGCGGTCGGTGCCGTGGGGCCCGATGCGCAGAATGACCGTGTCGTCGGGCAGCGCCGGTTTGGCCTCGAGGGGAACCTTGCGGATCAGCTCCACGTCCCAGCCGAGGTCGTAGACGATGGCGAACCGCCGGGCGCGGGACCAGGTCTCGGGCGGGACATCCATCAACGCGCTGCCGGAGGGATTGAGCAGGGTGAAGTTTTCCCGCAGCAGCTTGAGGAACGCGGTGTCCGGCAACGGTGTCACCGCCTCGATGATGGCGGCGCGGTTTTCCGTCAGAAATCGTTGGTCCAGCGTCGAGAGCCGTTCGAAGGGTATGGTGAAGGCCGTGCCGTCGGTCCGGCGCACGGTGACCATGCGTTCGTCGAGGGCCGTGATGGTCGCGACCAGCGTGCGGCCTTCGCTATCCGTGAAGGTGCGCGGCTCGGCAATGCCGGCGAGACCGGCCGCGAAGGCCGGTTGCGCCAATGTCGCCAACAACGCGGCGCCCGCCGTGAACAGAAGGACGGCAATGCGTCGGCCGCCACGACCGGGTTTAGCGATGGTCGCCATGGCTGTCGCGCCGGGTGCCGTCGAGGGCGATGGCCTTGATGTCGCGGGCGATCTCCAGCAGGTGGCGGGCGGTTTCCTCCTGGGCGGTGGCCATGCGGCCGAGGAGCATGAGCACGTAGATGACGACCGCGACCAGCGCGGCGAAATAAAGAAAGGCAAAGAGGGCCATGGGGGCGAGGTGGTGGGTTGAGGGATGTGGTCGAAAAAGGATGTTTGCGAAAAGCCGGCGACGTTCGCGGCCGGCGGGTCACTCCTTGCCGATCAAGCGGTCGGCGGAGCCGGGCGCCCAGGTGCCGTCGGGCTTGCGCAGGTCGAGGTTCACGCCGACCGATTCGTATTTGGCGGCCGGATACACCTGGATCTCGACCGGGCGCGCGGTCTGGCCGGGCTCGAAGGCGATGTCGGGAAAGCCGTCGCGGTCCCGGTCGTCGAAGAGCACGTCGCCGATGCCGCGGAAGTCGCCGTCGCCGGTCGCGTCGACCGCGATGACGCGTGCGGTCTCCGCGTCCACGAGCTCCACGCGGCAGGGGGCCGAGGCGACGACGCGGAGGTTGAGCGGCTGGTCGTGCCGGCCCGCGGGGCGCACCACATAGTGATGCAGGGGCACGGCGTAGAAGGGGTTTCCCAAGGCGAGGTTGGCGTCGACCACGGCGATGTCGGGCTCGCCGCCGCCGTGAGTGTAGCGCCACCACGCCGCCTGCGGCTCGCCCTCGGCCTCCCAGGTGAGCTGCACGTTGCCGGTGGCGTCGCGCACCGCCTCGGTCGAGAGGAACACCGTCGCCTGGTCCAGCGGTTGGAGGACGACGAGCTGGCGGACTTCCTGCCGGCCCGTCGCGCGTTTCTGGGTGACGTCCCAGCGCAGCCGAGCGTCGTCCCACGCGGCCTCGAGCGAGGTGCCGCGCGCGGTCAGAATACCGCTGACCGGGATGTCTCCGGGGTTGGTCACGGTGAAGCGTCCGCGGGCCGTCCAGTCGCCGGCGACGCGGGTCGTCAGCTCGACTGGTTGCAGGTCGCTCACGCCGGAGGTTTGGGAGTGCCGCTCTGGTTGCCGGGGGTTTTGCACAGTGACCGGACCGCGGGCGACGGACGCGGAGCCTCGTGTCGTGATGGTTCGGACGGGGGCGAAGATGTCATCTGACGTGGCATTGACCACACCGGGCTGGGAGATCGTGGGAAACATCGCCGCCAACGCGGTCGACTCGCGTTCGATGACGGTGCGTTGCCAGGCCTGCGGGAAGCGCCGCAGCCGGGCCGATGCCTCCGAGAGCATTCGCGAGGCCTCGGCGGTTTGTCCGGTCATGCGGAGCAGACGCGCGTATTGCACATAGGCCGCGGTCTCGCTGCGCAGGCCGCCCATCTGCCGATGAAGTGTCACGGCCTCGAACAAATCGTCCTTCACGCCCTCGACGGAGCCGGTGTCGAGCCGCAGTTCGGCTCGTGTGACCAAGAGCTCCGCCAGCAGCGACGGGGTGTCGATGGTGCGCGCTTCGTCGATCGACGCGTCGATGATCGACATGCCGGTATCGAGTGCGCCGATGAATGCGTGCATGCGGGCGAGTTGTCCGCGGCCGCCGAGCCAGGACTCTTTGGAAAGCCGTTTGGCAAGGTTGTCCAGACCCGCCTCCGCCTCGGCGAATTGTGCGGCGGGATCGGCACCCAGCCGCAGGCGCAGCCAGGCCAGCCGCACGCGTCCCCTGTGCATCAAGACCTGCGTCTCAGTCTTGGGGTCGCCGGAGATGGCGACCATCCTCGCCAACGCTTCCTCCTGGTCCCGGTCGCGGCCCGCGGCGTCGTGGATAGCGGCCATGAGTCTGAGTATCTCTGCGTGGCGGCGGATTTCGCGGGGGATCTCGGTGCCGTTGAGGCGTCGATCCAGTTTTTCGGCCAAGGCCAGGGCGCCGGCGTCATCCCCGGCCTCGAAGCGCAGGGAGACCTCGGCGGCGTAGTAATTGCCGATGAACTCCAGCGGCACGGACTTGAGTTCCTCGTCGGTGAAATCGACCAGCAGGCCCTCCACCGGCGCTCCGGTCGATTTGGCGAGGTTTTGCATGGCCGAATTTTCCAACGCGCGGTGCAGGCGCAGCGCCTCTCCCAGCAGCCCGAGGCTGCGGTAGCTTTGAAAGAGATTCGACAACAGCATCATGTAGCCGCCTCCACCGCGGTAGGGGCCGTTCATCTCCATCATGCGGCGCGACTGCTCGAAAAAGTAGGTGCTCTGCAGCAGTTCTCCCTGGTCGCCCCAGACCTGTCCGAGCTTCCAGTAGGCGAGCCCCAGCCAGCGAGTGCTCTGCAACTCCCAGCCGAGGGCCTCGA
This sequence comes from Verrucomicrobiota bacterium, assembly GCA_030601755.1. Classification (GTDB taxonomy): domain Bacteria; phylum Verrucomicrobiota; class Verrucomicrobiia; order Opitutales; family Opitutaceae; genus JAUWBF01. Next base: position 20,807 of record JAUWBF010000038.1, read on the forward strand.
TGTTTTTGAACAACCGCATGCCTTCCGCGCGGTCGTGTTTGCCGTGATAGACGCGGCTGGCGTCGTTGTGCAGCGCCCACATTTCCTTTTCCTTCGCCTGCGAGAGGAAGCGGCCGGCGCGGGTTTGAAACCAGGCGGCCTGTTCGTTTTTCCGGCTTCGCTCGGTCAACTCTTCGAGGAAGAGGGCGCGCTCGGCGCCGCCATCCGTGGTTTCGGAACGTCTGGCCGACTCTGCTCTGAACAGGGCAATCCACTGTGCGTCCGTGATCGCGGGCTGTTCGGCGATGGCATGCAGTGCCGTCGACAGGATCACCAGACATACCGTTCCCCAACGTCCGGCGTGCGGCCTTCGGCACAAGAAACGACTCATGGCACCCTTGGGTTTTGGCTCGGGCATTCGTTTGACCAAGCCAAGCAGTGGGGAACAGTCGGGAGAACGCATGGTGGGGAGCGACCGATCATGCGGGGGGGCGGAACACGTAACAAGCCGCGAAGACATTGCTTTACGTTTTTGGGTTTCGAATGCCTGACCATGGGCGCGGGTTTCGGGCGCACTCCGATGAACGTCTCGTGTTCAGCGGATTGAACGTTTGCCGGCTCAAAACTATGTCTGAGGCTTGCCTGATGAGTGAAACACCCTAGGGTTTTGGGCTCCCGCTTTTACCCCCAATACCCCATCCCCTATGCTTTCACGCAACTTGCTGAGAGGCGCTGGCTTTTGCTTGGTCTCCTCATTCGCCTCCGCCGCCGTCATTCAAATCGATTTTGGCACCACCCAGACCGCCGGTTGGAACAACGTCACCTCGGTGATGAGTGGTGTGACGATTGCCAACCTGACCGATACCGAGACGCAGTTGACCGGTATCCGGCTTGAAGTCACCGATCGCTTCAACGGGGTGAACAGCTCAGGCACGTCGAGCACGACCAGCGGGTTTCCTCAGAATGCGACGCGGGACTCATTCTACAGCACGGCGGCGGGAGTGAATTTCGGCTCCTACACCGAGGATGATGGCAACTCGACGATTGTCTTCAGCGGGCTCGACGCCAACTCCACCTACAGCTTCCGATTCTATGCATCTCGGGTGGGCAGCGACGTCACGGACAATCGCGAAACCCGCTACGAAGTCATTGGAACGACGACCAACGTGGTGTTTCTCGATGCCGCCAAAAATATCACCAACAGCGTGGTGACCAGCGCGATCTCGGCCGATGCACAGGGCAAGATCACCCTGAATGTCTCGGCTGGTCCCAACAACACGAACGGCAGCGGTTTTTATTATCTCGGTTTTGTGGAGATCACCAGCGTCTCGACCATTCCGGAGCCCGCGACCTATGCGTCGTTGGCGGGGTTGATGGCCGCCGGACTGGCGGGGTGGCGTCGCCGTCGCTGATTCAGCGAACGGAACTCAGAGTGTGAAGCAGCAAGCCGGTCATCAAGGCCGGCCCCGCGCCGGCGAGCAGATGTGACAACGTCCTCCACTTGGGCCGCGTTAACATAGCGACCGTCGCGCAGGCCATGGCGGTGATCGCGATGGCCAGAAGCGTCAGCCGGTTGTCGCCTCGCGAGGTGGCGATGAGCCAGATGAGCGTGGCGGCGCTTGTCTGTGTGCCGGCGATGGCCAGCCAAAACGCCGGAGTCTTGTTTTTAAACGCGCTGCCGATCAACCATGCGAGCATGGCCGCGGGGGCGGCAAAAATGCAGGCGATGGTGATCAGCTCGGGTATGGACGTGCCGCCGCAGGCCAGTGGTGGAATGGGGGTGAACAGGGACAGCATAGGCGATGGTGATCAGAGAGGGGTGTTGAGCGAGTCCGTGAACTCTGCGCGTGCCTTGTGAAGATCTGATGAAGGTTTTATGAAAAAGCTCCGAATTGGCGGATCACTCCGGCCGTTCTAGGAGGTGGGGCGGCGCGTTGACAAAGAGGCGTTGCATGGAGCTTGTTGGCGGCGTGACGGTTTCACCGGGAGTCTGGACGCGGTCTCTGATCGCGCTGTTCGTCGTCGTGCTGCTTGGCATGGCGCCGGTGGATATGCATGCGTCCGGAGTGCCGTCTCGTGCCGGCGAGCAAGTCTGGCACGGTCGGGATGATCGGTCGGCCTCGCATGAGTTCATTCAGGACTCGGGCGTGCTGTCGGCGAAGCCGGCGCATGTGGTCGCCAAGATGTCGTCCTGCCCGTTTCCGGGGGCGGAGTCACTCGTGGCGGCGCGTGTGGTGGGCCTCGTTCTGCGCGTGGCCGTGCCTGTGGAGCCGTTGTTGGCGCGTTCGCCGTGGGTGGGCGTCGTCGAGCTGAGGATTTGAGAGGGGGGATGAATCCGGACCATTCGGTTCCGGGCCTGACCGTGCGTGGTGTTCAACCCGCCGGCAGATAATCAATTCCTGCCGTGGCGGGCTTTTCCCGCCCGCGGGTTGTTTGTCTTTGCGCAGCCGCGTCACGTCGGCGCGTGCGCGCGTCTCAACCTCACTCTTCTTCAAAATGAATTCTTCTTCCTCTTCAAATCGCGGTGGCGACCAGACGCCCGGCGACGATTACTGTCATGCGGTCTGGTTCTGCGTGGGTGGTGCGGGCCTGGGGCTCTGCGCCGCATTGCTGGCCGGGCCATGGCTGGCCAACACGGCGGTCGGCGGCGTCGTCGGTTACTTGATCGGCGCCTTGATCGACCGCTCGCGACGCTAGGCGACATCGGCGACCGGGGCGGGCTTCGGCCCGTCCCGGTTTTTTGCCGACATTCCGGCGTGCCTGCCTTGCCGACGCAGGCTCCTCTTTTCACTCTCTCATCTTTCAAACGAACATGGACGGTATCGATTTTATCCAAGACCTCGCGGTGGTCCTGCTGGCCGCGGGACTGGCGGGCGTGCTCTGCAAGCGTGTGGGCCTGTCGGTCATCGTGGGCTATCTGGCGGCGGGCATCGCCATCGGTCCCAACACGCCGCCGTTTTCATTCGTCTCGGACGTCGACCGCATCCAGACGCTTTCGCAGGTCGGCCTGGTGTTCCTGATGTTCGCCATCGGACTGGGGCTGAGTCTGACCAAGCTCGGCCGGCTGGGTCTGCCCACGCTGCTCGCCACGGGCCTCGGGGCGTTTTTTGTGCTCAATCTCACCCAGGCGCTCGGCCTCGTCGCCGGTTGGAGCACGCTGCAGTCGTTGTTCGTCGCCAGCATGTTCATGGTGTCGAGCTCGGCCGTGATCGCCAAGATCGTGGACGAGCAAAAGCTTTCCCATGACGGCGCCGCGCAACGGGCGCTCGGCATCACGGTGATGGAGGACGTGGTCGCGGTCGTCATGCTCACGATCCTCGCGGGTCGCGTGCACGGCGGGGCGGGCGAGGAGGCCAATGTCGGCGGCTTGCTTGCGACGATGTCGGCTTTTGTCGTGCTGTTGGTGGGCGCGGGCCTGCTCTTGGTGCCGCGGCTGTTCCGTCGTCTGGAGTCCCGGGCCGATCCGGAGCTGCAGACCATCATCGTGGCGGGCGTGCTCTTCCTGCTGGCGATCCTTGCCGCGAAGGCCGGCTACTCGCTGGCGCTGGGGGCGTTTCTGCTCGGGGCGATCGTGGCCGAGATGCCGCAGAAGTCCGGCGTGGAAAAATCCTTCGCCGGCATGCGCGACGTGTTCAGCAGCGTGTTCTTCGTGTCCATCGGCATGATGATCGACCCGCGCCTGCTTCTGGCCGTGTGGCCGCAGGTGCTGGGGCTGTTTGCCTTTGTGATGGTGGCGCGTCCGCTGGGTTGCGGAGTCGCGCTGGTCTTGTGCGGCACGCCACTGCGAGATGCCCGGGGCGCCAGTCTGCTGCTGACGCCGTTGGGCGAGTTTTCGTTCATCATCGCCCAGCTCGGCGTGGGGGCGGCCGTGTTGCCCAAGGAGTATTATCCGCTGGCGGTGGGTGTCTCCATTCTCACTGTGCTGGCCACTCCGCTGGTCAACCGACACTCCGATACCCTGCTGCGGGTGGTGACGCGGATCGAACCTCGCTGGGTGGAAAAAGTATTCGAGGCCTATCACGGCTGGCTGCGGCAATTGCAGGCGGGCCGCGCGGCGCCGCTTGTCTGGCGGCTCACGCGCGGACGTCTGATCCAGGTTGGCGTGGAGATGATGCTCGTCACCGGCGTGCTGATTTTTTCCCCGCAGCTGCAGACGGCGTTGATCAACTCCGGCCTGCTCGCAGGACTGGAGGAGGTGGTGCTGGGCTATGTCTTTTGGGCCGCGATCGGGCTGCTGACTCTCGTGCTGCTCTTCGCCATCTGGCGTAATCTGGCCACGGTCGCGATGATCTTTGCCGAGAGTGTGGGCTCGTCGTCGGTCCGTCTGCATCCGGGTATGATCGACAAGGGGCTGCGGGCGGTTTGCGCACTCATACTCGGCTACTGGCTTTACTGGATCCTGCCGGTCGACGCGCTGCCGGGTTGGGGATGGCTGGTCATCGTGGCCGCCGCGCTGGTGCTCGCCGGCGTGTGCTCCAATCGCTTGATCTACTGGCACAGCAGTTGGCAGTCCTCGCTGCAGGACGTGTTTGTGGCCGGACCGGTAGCTCCCGATGTGAGGGCCGATGCCCGCGTGGCGCTCGACCAGGGACTCGAAGGCTGGGGGCTGCGTCTGGCCGACTGCGTGTTGCCGGACAATGCCATGCATGCCGGTCAGAATCTGGCGACTCTAGGCATCCCGTCGCGTTTTGGCTGCACGGTGATCGAGATCGAGCGCAACGGCCACGTGATCACCTCCACCGGACCGGATTTGCGTGTCTATCCCGGTGACAAGGTGCTTCTGCTGGGGGCGCCCGCCGATCTGGAGGCTGCGCGTGCGTTTTTGGTGGAGTGCGAGTCCGGAGTCGGTGCCGAGCCGGAGGGCACGCTGCGGCATTCTGTCTTGGAGACCGCGACGTTGCCCGCCGGTCTGCGGACGGGGCAAACGCTCGCCGAGCTCGGAGTGGCCCGTGCGACCGGCGTGCGCATCGTGGGTATCCAGCGCGGCGAGCACCGCATCCTCAACCCCGGCGGCGGTCAGACGCTCGAGGCCGGCGATGCGTTGCTGGCCGTCGGCACGCTCGACGAACTCCGTGCATTCCGCCGCTGGCTGGAGCAAGTGGCGACGGCGTGACGAGTCTGCAGCGGACCTGCGTTTGCCGCTGTCTGAAGGCGCGACTGTGCGTCCGGCAACAAGGCGCGGCGAACGTCGGCTGACACCTTCTCCCCGTTACGTCGTGCCTTCGCGGTGTTGTGCGGTCGGCTGCTTAATCGACTTCCGGCAGCTGAAAGCGCAGGTCCTGCGAAGGCAGGCCGGAGTCTGTCGAGAAGGGAGTCGCGGCTGATGTAGTCTCTTCCTCGAGCAACTGCATCTGGGCCTGACTCAGTCGCAGGATCAGCGTCCGTCCGGATTCGAAGTGAAACGTGTCGCGGGTGAAATAAACGGTGTTCCCACCGATGTGCAGCACGACATAAGAGCCGGAGTTTATCCACATGCCGTCGGGAAATGTCCGGCTTCCCGCAGCGTCCAAGGCAAAGTGAGGCGCGGGCTCCGGATGACCCGAATACGTGGTGCCGATCTCGATATCCGCTCCGGGGACGGGAACGCCGAGCGGTGTCTCGACGCGCAGCAGCGTGATCTTGTGCGCCTGGCAACCGGTGAGGCCGGCCGCCAGAAAAACCCACAATACCCATCGCGTGAGCTGACCCGGCAGGACGGTTGCCGGCAGTGTTGGTGGCCGTGGCTTCATGGACTCGTGCCCAACGCTTTTGCGATCAAGAAAAACACGGCCACGCCGCCGAGAAAACACAGGCAGCTCAGCCCGGCGAATACGGAGAAGGACACGACCGACAGAGGCCAGTTTTTCAGGACCATGGTGCCCTCGTCCACCTTCAGGCCCTCGATCTCCAGCTCATACCTCAGCCTCGGCACAAGCCACATGGGGGCGACGGAGCGAATCTGGCCGCGCACGTGCCGGCCTTCGATGGCAAAGTCAAAGTCCGTCCGGGTCTTGAACCCGACGCCATCCAGCAGCGGATGAAACTTCCGTCCGTCGATTCGCACCTCGAATCCCATGCACAGCCACGCGAAGGCCGGGAAGGCGATGAGTTCAAACTCGATGGGTTGTCCCAGATGGTGGTGGGTTTTCATGCGGCTCCTGGTTCAACGGGTTGGTTGGCCGAGCCCGGCTTTTTGGCGAATCAGATCGTGGGCCTCTTTGGCCGCCTCATGGCCAACGCTGGCTATCGGCACCGGATAACCGAGCGGTCCGCTCAGGAAAATAAACAGATGCTCTTCGGTAAGCTCCACCCGCCGCAACGTGGACCAGTGGTAATGACTTTCGCCCATGGGCGAGATCGAGCGGAGGCCATCGTCGGCCAAGGTCAGCTCGCACGAGCCCAACGCTCCCTGATAGCTTTTTTCGCGGACCATGCGCCGGGTGTATTTGTCGATTCGCCGATCAAAGCTGATCGGGGACAGCACATACCAGGCGACCGACAGCGTCACGAACACCGTGATGGAGACCCAATCGATGACGGCACGATGGTTCACCATCGGCATCACGACCAGCAGGATCAGCAGCGCCGCGGGCAGGAACCAGCGTCGCAGGGTGCGCGCCCTTTGGATGGTCGGCGAGGCGGCGTTATACTTGCGGCTGAAGGCGACGATGTCGTCTTCCTGAATGGTGAATCGCAGCTGCATGTGTGGGGAAGGGAAGTTGGCGGCATCAGTCATCGGGAGATGGGGGAAACGCGGCAGCTTGAGGCATCATCTTTCCGGGTTTCTACTGGATGTGTTGCTGGGCTCCGCACCGCACCAGGCCCAGTGGCAGCGCCATCACGGCGAGGGCGATGAAGGCGATGACCTTGAGCTTGGTCATGTCAACAGCTCGAACAACTTCACTCCGAGCGAATAGAGGCCGTGGAAAAATACCCCGATCGCGAGAACCGAGGCCAAAAACCAAAGGCGCTCGTGGAGTAAATTCGGCGGCGGCGGGAGCTTGCCTCGCCAAAAGACAATTCGTCCGCAGACGGGACTGAGTTCACCGGCTTCCGATTCGCTGATGAGTTCGCGCATACGCCGATCGAACTCCTCGGTCGAAACGCCAACCAGGATTTCTTCGTCTTCGATTCGTAGGTCCATGGGCATAGGGTGTGAAGGAGGGTCGAAACGGAACTCGGGCCGCTAGAAGAGCAGGCCCATCACGATGCGGTAGCCCAGGAAGCAACCGAGGATCTTGGCGGTCTGCTTTGGCTGGGTGCCGCAGATCACCGTCAGGCCCACCGCCATCAGGATCAGGTAAATCGGCACGATCAGGATCATCAGGTCCGGCGGCAGGGCCAGCGCCGCGCCAAAGGTCACCAGCGTGACGGCGAAGATCGTCAGGAAGCCGTAGAGAAAACCGCCGTTGGCATTGTGCCGGGCGAAAACGTAGAGCAATCCGGCGACCACCGCCGCGTCGAGTAACAAGCCGATCATGTTGGCAGGCTGTCGGTTGACGGATGATGGGCAAGGATCCAGTTGGGTTGGCGCAGATGACTGTTCTCGGCCTGCTGCCTTGGCTTACGTTCCGCACCCCCGCCAGCCGATCATGCGCCTGCATGCGGGAACGTGGCACGGGAATCGTTCAAACAACGCCTCCTGATAATTCACCGGCGCGACGGTTGATGGTGCTGCGATCGGCTGGCTTCGCCAAGGTTCCTGACTGCATGCTCCTGTTCCGGTCATCCCTCCCCGATGATTTCCCAGCCCCTCTCCGCGCGGTGGACCCGTGCACTCGTTCTCTTGCTCATGGCCGGCCTTGCCTCGCGGCTGCCCGCCGCCACCGGCGATACCCGCGTCGCCACTTGGCGCGACGACCGCACCGCCGTCTATTTGCTCATGTTTGACGACGGTTGGGTGGGGCAGCTCCAGGTCGCCATCCCCGAGCTGCAGAAGCGCGGCCTCACCGCCACGTTCTACATGGTGCCGGAAAAGCACGAATACAAGGGTGTCGCCGCCAAGTGGGCCGAGGCGATCACGGGTGGCAACGTCGTCTACGGCGTGCACACCATGACCCATGGTGGCGTCAAGGACCTCGAGCACGCCCGCTGGGAAATCGGCGAGTGCGCCCGCGTCATTCGCGAGGAGCTCCAGCCCGGAAAACCCAACCGCCTCGTCTCCTTCGCCCAGCCCGGCGTTGGCCCCGGCAAATGGAACATCAACAAGGAAGAGCTCACGTTGGTCCTGCAGGAAAACAACCTCATCGACCGTCCGCCCTTCGCCGGCCACGGCGCGATCTACCACTGGCAGACCCTCGAGCAGATGACCGCCCTCGGCGACAAGGCCGTCGCCGCCAAGGGCATGGAATACCTGATCGTCCACGGCGTCGAACGCATCGGCGCGAAGTGGCAGGATTTTTGGGCGCTCAAGCAGGACATCTTCCTCCCGTTGCTCGACTACCTGAAGGCCAAGAGCGACGCCCGCGAACTCTGGGTCACCGACCACATCACCTGGCACCAATACGTCGTCGAGCGCGACGCCGCGACCGTGCGGACGCTTAACGTCACCGCCAACGGCATCCAACTCGAGCTCAAGTCCTCGGCCGACTCGGAGCTCTACGACCAACCGCTCACCCTCGTCACCGAGGTCCCCGCCACGTGGGGCGCGTGCACCATCGCCCAAGGCGAAACCACCGTCCTCGCGACCGCCGTGAACGGCACGCTCACCTTTGACGCCCTGCCCAACGGCGCACCGATCAGCATCTCGCCAGCCGCGGGCAACTGATCCGAGACAAGTGCAAAGGTGGAACGCGTTGTCCCCAACGCGTTCGAGAACCGCTCGCCGCGTCAAACGAGCGTCTTGGGGACAAGCCGCTCCACCTGGAGCAGCGATGGTTCGATTCAAAACTTCCTACCCGGCCGCGCGGCTCAGCGCACCGATGTCCTCGCCCTCGGCGGCCAGCAACTCGCGCAACGCCGCGTGCAGGGTCGCCGCCCGCGCCGGATCGTCCGTCGGCGCCTGCGCACTCTCGCTCCGCGCGGGCAGGCGCATGTCGCGCAGCCCTTGGGAAACCCATTTGCCGTCGGCCTCCTGCGCCACCGAGTAGGACACTCGCCGTCAAAGACCGAGCGTCCGCCAATGCAGCTGCCCAGGCAGTGCGGCCGGTCCGCGGCACGCAGCAGCGACGTCCCGCGCAACCGCGCCGCCGGGTCGATCCGCGCCACATCCAGGAGCGTGGCGTGCAGGTCCATCGTGTTGCACGGCAGGCTGACCGGCGCCTGCGCTCCGTCGAAGCCCGCCCCCTCGATGATCAGCGGCACGCGGCTCGACTCGGGCGAGCCGTCGCCCTTGCCGCGAAACGGCGCCTTGCCCGGATGCGTTCCCAGGTAGTCGCCGTGGTCGGACGTGTAGATGATCACCGTGTCTTCCTTCAGCCCGCTTTCCCGCAGAAACTCCATCAGCCGGCCGAGCTGCACGTCCAGCGACGTGATCATCGCGGCGTATTCCACCGAGCAATGCCCGAGCACCCCGCGATACCACGGGTTCAGATTTGGCGGAGCCTTGAACTCGTCCGGACGATAAAGCCGCAAAAACTCCTCGGGCACGACCGGGAACATCAACCACTGCGGAAAGCTCTGGCAAAACCACCAATACGACGTGAACGCCTCGTCCGGCAGGTTGAGCCCCAGCCGCGCGTCGATCTCCCGGGCCTTGGTCAGGCAGTCGGGATCGCGCTCAAACTCACGCATGCTCGTGGCGTTGTGCGGCGGGTGCCAGTTGATCTGCATGAAGAACGGTTTCGACGGATCACGATCCTCCCGCAGGTAGCGCATGGCGCGCTCGGTCATGATCTCCGGCTCGTAAAGCCCCTCCCACGGGTGGATCAACTCGCCCGCCTCGGAATACGCCGGCATGTCGTAGCTGTAGTGGCCGTTGTTCCAGCCCTCCCAGTGCATCCAGCCCAGGCGGCGGTGCGGCGGCACGTATTCGGGCACGCCGCGCGCGGCCTCGCGGTTCCAGTGGCACTTGCCAAAATAGGCCGTCTGGTAGCCGGCGCTCACGAACTGCTCGGCCAGCGGCGGCGCCTCCAGGCGGTCCAGCTCGAGATGCCCGCGGTTGTCCACGGCGCCATGCTGAAACGGATACAACCCCGACTGCAGACTGCAGCGGTAGGGCATGCACAACGGCGCCGACGAGACGCAGTTGACGTAGCGTGTGCCGGTCGCGGCCATCCGGTCCATGTGCGGCGTGCGCACGACCGGGTGACCGGCGCACCCCAGATAGTCCGCCCTGTGCTGGTCGGCGACGATCAGCAGGACGTTGGGGCGGGGCTTGGTGCTTTCCATGGCGATGACCGGCTTGGCCGGAGGGGTGGGGATTTCAGTGTGCGAACATTCCTCGCCGACGCTCTTCTCATCCAAGCGTATCCGTCACATTCAAACCGCGTTGTTGAAATATTTGCGCAGGCTTATGCGTAGCGCGGGCTGTGAACGTATAACCCGTTTGCGGCCCACCTCCTTGGGCTTGGTCCCGACCTCGCTTCGGCAGGGATTGCTAAACTGACAGATTGCGGACGGACCTCGTTGGCTTGCCCTTACGCAGAGCCCACTTCGGATTTGCGGTCGACCGAGTAGTGGCCGGCACCCGCGACGAACAGCACCGCGTAGGCGACCAGATAAACCGCCGCGAGCTCACCGCTGTTGGGTCCGCTCAACGCCCCGCCGTGGACCACCAGCCAGGCGACGCCCATGGTGAACAGCATGCTCAGCGCGGCCAGACGCGTGAAGGCTCCGACGATGATCAGCACCGAGCAGACGACCTCCGTAAACACCGCGAAGGTCAGACTCGCCGCGTGGCCGATGCCGAGTGGATCGGGAAACGATTCGGTCAACGCCGAGTAGTTGGTCAGCTTGCCCCAGCCGTGGAGCACCAGCATGGCCAGACCGCACGACAGGCGCAGCAGCAGTAGTCCCAGATCGGTGCTGCGGGGGATAAACGGAAGGCGCAGAAGGTTGATGAGCTTTTTCATGTGGGCTCAGGGAAACGCGCGCCGCGAGGTCTTCAAGTGAACCCGGCGGATTAGAGCTTGGAGCGGTCTTGCTTGAAATGGAGCACGCGGCGCACGGTGACGTATCCGCTGGTCTCGTCCCAGATGAAGTAAATCGCATAGGGAAAGCGTTCGGTTGCGGCCAAGCGATAGAGACCAAAACGTTTTCGGAAGAGTTGAGGCGATTGTCCGATGGTCGTCAGTCGCGCCTCCACGGATTTGAGGAAGTGTCGGCCCAAGCCGGGGGAGCGTTCCTCATACCAAACAAAGCTGTCGCGGAGGTCCTGCTCGGCTTGGGCCGCGATGATCAGCCGGTGGCTCACGAGTCGCCGAGGATGCGGGATTTGACCTCGCTCCAGTCAGAGCCCTCGGTCGGGTTGGCTTGGTATTTGGCCTGATCCTCGGCCAGCAGTTGTTCATGCCAGTGAGGCAGGGGGAGGCGGTCTTCGCTGGCGGCGAGCTCGTCCCACAGCTCCTCGACGAGCTGCAGTTTCTCGGCCGGGGTGAGTCGGCTGATCTCTGAGGCGAGTGCGGCGTTCATGTCGGCAAGGTAGTGGATTTGCGTGCGCGGACAAGATCGGGGAAGTGAGAACGGGAATTTTGAACCACGGAGGCACAGAGGACACGGAGTTCGAACCAGAAGAAATGAGTTTCGCGCGAAGGATACAAAGGTGCGAAGGCCGTCAGCCTGATTAACTTCGCGTTCGTCGCGGCCTTCGCGCGACTGCGCAACGTCACCGCTTGATTCGGCGGCGGGTGACTCGACGGCGGATCGTTGTCGGCTTCATACGGCCATCCAAGACGGCCAGCACGACGGTGCGGGTTTCCTCCTGCAGAAAATAGACGATGAAGTAGGTCTGCTTGATGATGGCTCGCTGGACGCGGCCGATCTTTTGAGGAAACAGGTCGGGGTTCCACGCGATCCAACCGATGGTCTCATCGTAACGATCAAGAACGTGGTCCCGTCCGTCGCTGCGCCACGTGAGGTAGTGGCTGATCGCGTTTTCGAGGTCTTCGTAAACCTCGGGCAGGGCGACCACCGGCTTGCTGTTCATCGAGCGCGAAGTTTGCCCATCATCGTCTCGTGGGCGACCGGTTTGGACTTGCCGGCTTGGTAGGCCGCGAGGCGGGCGGCCACGGTCTTCTTGTGCGAAGCCGGGACGGAGGCGTTTTGCTCGTCGGCGGCCGAGAGCCAGAGCCGTTCGGCGATTTCCATGCGGCGTTTCTTCGGCAACTTGAGCAGGGAATCCATGATCGGCGTCGGCATGCGAGGAAACCTAGGTATTTTACAGACCGCGACAAGACCGGGAGTGAAGGGGCTGGAGTTTTTGCCACAGAGCCAAGCCGGAGTTCCGGAGGTGAGAACACAGAGTCGGCAACTGGTCTGTGTTTTTTAGGGATAGGAACCTTCGTGCCGTTTCGTGACCCTTCGTGGTTCAAAAATTCCGCGTCGTTCGGATCGGCGAATTGTTTAGCCACAAAAGAGCGCAAGGAGCGCAAAGATCGGAGGCCGAAAGTGGCTGGGGCTGTTGATCCGGAGTATTTGCGTTCTCTGTGTTCTTTCGCGGTTAATCCTAAGGCTCTGGATTGGGCTCCGTGTGCTCTGTGTCCTCCGTGGTTAAAAACGGATCGGATTGTCCGGAATCGGCTGGGGACAGCCGACGCTACATTTGTGCCTGCGGATTGGAACTTTCGTGATGTTTAGTGTGTTTAGTGGGCACCAAACTTCTGGATCGAACGCGGCGCGCCGACTAGCGGCGGCCCTACAGGTTAACTGATCAATTCGGCTCCGGGTATGCCGGTGTCGAGTGTGGCGAGCTTGGCTCCATGGCGTTTGGCGAGTGCCAGCAGGTGGGCGTCGGTGATTTGTTTGGCCCCTGTCGCGTAGGCCGGGAGTTGCTTGGCTCCAAGGTCATCGGCGACGAGCGGAAACCGACGGCTGCGCAGCAGGCCGGCCAACACGGCACGGGCTTCAATGATGTCGGCGGCGAGCTTGGTTTGCAGGGAAACGCGTAGGAAGCCGATCTCCGTGATCGAGCAGGTGAGGAGTTTAACCTCGGCGGGCAAGGATGCGACCCATGCCTCCGTCTTGTGGTTGTCCGGGTGGCGAGGATACCCCAGCGCAATCAGTGCATTGAGGTCGAGCAGGAGCACGCTCAAAAGGCGTTTTCGAGCGCCTTGTTCAAAGCCGCGCGCGAGATGGGCTTGTCACCGGCACGAGCCGGTTTG